>CALFRK010000061.1 GCA_937919625.1 uncultured Ilumatobacter sp. | reverse complement strand
TGCGATCGTGGTCTGCGGAGCGCTCGCCCTCTCAGCATGCGGCTCCGGTGGCAGCGCCGATGCTGAAGACGACCAACTGCCGAGCCTCGAAACGGCGGACGGCACCGACGACGGCGACACTGCGTCGGCGGCGATCGTGGCCGCGGTCGGCGAGATGACAGCCGACGAAGCCGCCCTTGCGCTGTCGGAGTGCCTGCGCGCTGAAGGGATTGACGTTCCCGATATCGGGCTGGACGCCGACGGCAACGTCGATCGCCGGGGCGCCTTTGAGGATCTGGGCCCCACCGACGAGGCGTTCCGAGATGCGATGGACGTGTGTCGAGAGGTTGTTGACGACGTCGCGTTCGGAGGGGGCGGCCAGGGGGCCCTTGCTGAAGCACCCGAGGTTCAGGACTCCTTCCTCGAGTTCTCCGACTGCGTCCGCACCGAAGGATTCGAAGACGTCCCAGACCTCGACCTAGGTGCCCCCGGTAGCGTGCAAGACGGCAGCGGAATTCACCGAGGCTTGGGCGAGGGCGATCACGAAACTGGATTCGGCGACCGCACGGGGCTCTACGCCGAGAGTCTTGGGCTCGACCCCGAGGATCCGGCAGTCATCGCCGCATTCGAGGTGTGCTTGCCGATCATCGATCAGGCCTACACCGACGCAGGCGCCGGCGACTGATCCAAGACGTCCGGTCGAGCTCGGCCCGTCGTCGTCCTCTGAGGTCAGGCCATCGGTGTGGCGAGGGGCTAGCTTTCGCGGCGCAACGACCACGAACCACTGGCTGATGATGGGCTGCGTATCTTGCGGAATGGTTTGAGGGGTGACCGGGGTTTCTTTCGCTGGCCCGTCGCGCCATGGCCAAGCTGATCGAGGGGACCAGTGCCAGAACTCCAGACGGAACTCGACCTCGGCGATACGGTCGCGACACGGCGCCCGGCTGCGGGGATCGCCTGGGGACTGTCAGGGATCGCAACGCTGATCTGGCTGGCCGCAATTACGTCGCTCGGGTTCGGAGGACGAGTCCTTGACAACTGGCGCTCGGCACTGACGATGTTGTTCGGCAGTTTCCTTGCCGGTTCATCTCCGGAAGGCGGTGGAGCCGTCGCGTTCCCCGTCTTCACCAAGGGGCTCCATGTGTCCGGGCCTGTCGCTCGAACGTTCGGCCTGTCGATCCAGGCGGTCGGCATGTCGATGGCCGTCGTCGCGATCGTGTTGTACCGACGGGCGATTCACGTGCGAGCCGCGATCGTCGGGTCGATAGCAGCGGTCGCCGGGTTCATGATGTCGATCGCCATATTTGGCAACTCTGACCTCCCATTCTGGCCATCTTCGATCGGAACCCATTGGGTCAAGGCAACCTTCAGCATCGTGTTGGCCACCACATCGATTTTGATGGTGCGCCACCTCCGGCAGCATCAGGATCCGGAATTTGCGGTACATGCCGCTGTGCCGTGGACACGCCGAGTCGAAACGTGTTTCGTGTTCGTTGCATTCGCCGGCGGATTGTTGTCGTCGCTGACCGGGACGGGGGTCAACGTTCTCGTCTTTCTCTTCCTCGTCGTGCTGATTGGTGTGAATCCGAAGGTGGCACTGCCGACGGCGATCGTGGTGATGACGGTCGTCTCTGTAGTGGGGTTCGTCCTGTTCGCCCTCATCGATCGCCAACTCGACATTGAACTGGTTGGTGATCGGGTCGTTTCGGTTGCCGGACAGGCCTTCGATGGCAAGGCCAGTGAGGCCGATCTACTGGGGCTGTGGCTGGCAGCGGTGCCCGTGGTGGTTTGGGGGGCGCCGCTCGGATCCTTTGTCGCGGAGCGCGTACACGAATCGTGGTTGGTTCGATTTGTCGCGGTGCTGGCAGCGGTCGAGGTCGTCACCACGATCGTGCTGGTGAGAGAACTGAGATCCGAACCGGCTCTCATCGCTTACCTCGCCGTCGGCTTGGTCGTGCTTCCGGGAACGTTCATCTGGGTTGGCCGGCACCGACATCGATTGCTGGGGCCACCCCCCTCCCGACCAACCGGTGGCTCGGTGTCACAACTTTGACACTCGATCCGTCCGCTGGCAGGCTTCGCTGATGGCCGCCTTCCTGCTCGTCGATACCAAGATTCATGATCTCGACGGGTACGCGCGGTACAAATGCTTGGCGCGTCCGATCGCCGAGAAGTTCGGTGGAGAATACGTGGTGAGCGGTGGCGACATACGGGTGCACGACGACGAACTTTGGAGCCCGACTCGACTCGTGCTGATCCAGTTTCCGGACGCGATCGCAGCAAACGCGTTTCTCGACAGCGACGAGTACGCACCGATCAAGGTGATGCGTCACGCCTTCGCGAACTCGACAGCGGTGGTGATCGAAGGAATACCCGCCTGACGCACCGTCGGTCGCCGCCTCAGTGTGGGCGGGTCGGCCATGTCCGGGCATCTCCTGCGGCGTCGACCGGTCGAGGGTCGATTGGACTACACGGTGAGGCCGAACAGTTGCTGGAGCCGCGAGGCGAGCAGCGGGCTTGAAAGCTCTCCACGGTCAACCTGAACCAGGTTGCCGTTGGCGTCGTAGAACGCGGTGAGTGGCATGCCGCCCGTACCGCCCAGACTCCGATAGAGCCCATTCCCGTTCGCACCCTTGATGTCCTTGATCAGTGTTCGATCGATGATCCCGGTGCGTTCGGCCATCGGGCGCCAGTTGCCGGTCTCGTTGCTGTTCACGAACACGATCTCGAGCTGGTCACCCAATGCGTCGTCCGCTTGGACGAAGCGGGGCAGCTCTGCCTCGCAGGAAGTGCACCACGACGCAAAGAAGTTCACGACGAGCGGGGTTCCGCGATAACTCACCAAGCCATACCGGTCGTCGACTCCGTCGTCGTCGATGTCTCCTGTGAGTGCCGGCAGGTCCCACGTGGCTGAATCGGTGACTCCTGTGTCGTTACTGCGCGTCAGGATCGCCACTGCAAGGATTCCTGCCACGACGAGGACCACGGCGGCGCCGACCAGAAACTGATCGCGCTTCTTTTTGCGCGCCTTCTCAGCGCGACGGACGGCGTGTTTGTTCACCCTCGCTGGCGCTTTCGGCGTCGCTGCTTTCGGTGTCGTCCGCCTTGGCGCCGCCGATTTCTGTTGCGCGACGGCTGCCTGCGGCTGCTTGCCCCGCAGGGGATTCGGCTTCTTCGGCTTCTTCTTGTTGGACATGGTGTCTCCTTGGAGTTAGCCGAGATTTACGAGTCGTTCGAGCCCGACGGCCCGCATCACGGTTTGGAGTTGGGTGGTGATCCAGATCAGACGGTTGAAGAGCAAGAGAATTCCGAAACCGGCCATCAGCAGCGACGATCCGATCAGGATCTGCTGGAGGTGCGATTTGACCCACCGAAGGCTGCCGGTCAGACGACCCATCAGCAGGCCGGTCGCCATGAATGGCAATCCCAAGCCGAGCGCGTACACCCCTAGCAACGAGGCCCCGGTGGTCGCCCGGCCTGAGGTGGCTGCGATGGCGAGCACGGAGGTGAGCACGGGCCCGATGCATGGTGTCCAGCCGAACCCAAACGCGGCGCCGGCTACGGCCGGAGCGGCCCGCCCGTATCGGCCGAGCTTGGGTTGGAAACGAAACTCCTGGTACAGCCAGGGAGCTTGTAGGTAGATCGACCCGAGCATGAACATCGCCATCGCCAAGACCAGGCCACCCGACACGCGGCTCAGCAGGATTTGCTGTTCGAACACGAATTGTCCAACCGTCGTCGCCGACAGACCCAGCAGGACAAAGATCGATCCGAAACCGAGGATGAACAGGCTCGTGTCGCGAATCACGGCGAGCGAGTTCGAACGCTTCGACTCCTCCAACTCCCCAATATCGAGCCCGGTGATCAACGACAGGTACCCCGGCACCACCGGCAAGACGCACGGAGACGCGAAGCTGATCAGCCCGCCGCCAAAGGCCACGAAGTAGCTGATGACGGAGACTGACTCGCCCGCGATCACCCAAGGTGAACCCCGCGTTCGCGCCTGGCCATTCCCACCGACTGCTCAGATTTCACCGAGGTCTGATTCGAGGTCCCGTCGTGAATCGGCTTTCGTTCGAGGCGAGGTCGGCACTGAAGAATGCGCAGCCGACGCCGGACGGGCGGGCGATCCCCTCAGTCGGGCGACCGGAGCGCCCGCAGGCGTGTCAACGCCAGTGCCGGAGCCGCCAACCAGAAAGTGGCCGGCAGGTGGCTGAGCGTGGTCCACACGGCGTCGGTGTCTCGGCGGGTGGGCGACAGTCCGCCATCGATCGCTCGGTCGACCAACACAACTGATTCCACGTCATCGTGCACGACCTCGAACCGACCGAACCAGTCGAGCAGGGGGACGAGTCGACCGAGTGGATGGCCTTGCGGTACGATCAGCTGACGGTCCCGCGAGCGTGGCGTTACCCAGATGATCAGTGCCGCCAGAGCGGCCCACGAGAAGACCTGAACGCGGGCACCGATCTGGATCGCCATGTGGAAGGGGATAGCCACCCAGATCGCGAACAGCCGGGTTCGGCGGTGAACGAACCCGAGGGCGATCACGAACTCGGTCAACACAGCTGTTTTAGAGAACACCCATTGAAACGTTTCGTCGGCCAAGATGTTCATCAGCCAAGCTGGCGCCCCGTCGTCGAGCGCCAGCTTTCGGTTGTCGATCGCGCGGCGCATGAGTACGCGTCCGCTCCACCAATCTTGGTCGATCAACTTCGAGGTCGCAGATGCGCAGTACACAGCGGCCACCTCGAAACGCACCAACCACAACGGCCACAGCGGCATGTCCGATTTGGGAGGTGGCCGTTCGGCCCGGAAGCGGCGTGCGAACCACGCATCGAACGAGTAGTACCGGCCGGTGGGAATGACTGCCACTGTGATGAGCAGGATCAGCAGGAACGCTCGATTGTGTGCAAAGTGGGTCTTCGAGAGGAAAATGTTGTAGCCGACGAACAGCGCCGTGTACACCGTGGCAAACCGCGTCAGCACCCCGATCGACATAGCGATCGCGGCAATTCCCGCGATCCACAGCATCGGCTGATAGAGCGCCCGACTGGCCTCGGGGTACCACTCGGCATAAGGGAGGTAAAAGCGATCGGAGTAGATGATGCCGTTGGCGGCATTGCGGAACGTCTCCTCCAGGTGCAGCATCACGATCGGACCGAGCAGTATCCGTAGTACCGACATCGCCCGCAGGTCGCCGCTGGCGTCGATGAGCGCATTCCAACGCGCCAGATGGTCGCGTATGCCGATCATGGCTTTGGCACCAGTTCGGTGCTGCGATCGACCGACAGGAACGTGCGGGTGAACGGGCCGCGGCCGTTGTCGGTGTACGTGGCGTCAGCCTCGAGGTGCCGTGTCTCGGTATCTTCGGGCGTGTGTTCGGCGACCCAGTCGAGCGCCCCCTGCAGGTACGCGAACTGATTCCGAAGGCCAGAGTCGGCGTGGTGATTCGCAAACGGATAGGTGAGGCCGCGGCCAGTCACCAGCTCCGACCAGACATACCCCCAATCGTCGTTGACAGGGACCCGGGTGCCGTCGGCCTGCACCCGAAAAATGTCGGCCTGCCACCTGCTGGACTCGGGGAACATTTGGAACCCGAACGTCTTGTGATCGGAGTCATAGGCGATCACGATCATCGTCAGCTGACCGATCAACACAACGAGGATGATGAGCCGCCGAAGTAGTCGGAGACTTCGGCTTGGCGCGCTGCCGTCAGGGTCGTCCACGTGAGCCACCACGCACTGAAGCTACCCAAGCGGACAGGCCCTGGCCTTTGGGTCCCATCGATTGCTATACCCCGGGGGGTTTGTGTCCGATACCCTGGGGGGTATAATACAGAGGCTCGCGATGGCCTTGCCAGGCGACCGAGTTGGCAGTTGTGCCAGGGAACCAAACTCATCCAAACCCTGTTCAAGGAGTATCAAGTGACAACCACGACCCACACCCAAACCACTGCCACCCCGACTCGCTGGCCGCTGGAACGCGTCCTATTTGCACTGGGCGGCACCATGACACTGCTCAGCATCATGCTCGGTGTCTTCGTCAGCCCCTGGTTCCTGTTGCTGGCAGCATTTGTCGGCGTCAACCAGTGGCTGTATGTAGCGTTCGGGGGCTGCCCGGCATCGCTTGTCCTGCAGCGCTTCGGCGTCAAGTCGCAATGTGAGTGGTAACCGCTCGACCTGCTGCCGCTTCGACGGGTCGAACCGGCCGAGCATCTCGTGGTGTCGGGGTAACCGGTCGACCACGCGACTTCGGTGCGGTTCCGATCTAGACTGATACCCTAGGGGGTATGTGTAGAGAGATCACCTGTCGGACATGCCAACGATCGGGTTGGGCCGGGTGCGGTGCCCACGTCGAGCAAGTACTCGCACACGTTCCCGCCGACGAACGGTGCCGGTGCAGTGCGCAACCCACCCCCCGTCGTGGGTGGTCGTTCAAGCGCTGAAGGCCCGGCCGCGGTCTCTCGCCTGACCGCCGGCGATACGGGTCAGGTACCTTGGCCCGATGAAGATCGGGATATCGTCCATCGTCGCAAGCATCGGCAGACTTGACGCCATTGTCGCCGACGCCAAGGCCTCCGCTGAAGCGGGGTTTGCAACGTACTGGCTGTCTCAGATCGTTCAGGGCCCTGAAGCGATGAACATCATCGGTGCCGTCGCCCAACATGTTCCCGGCATCCGTTTCGGTACCTCGGTGGTACCGACCTACCCGCGTCACCCGATGGTGATGGCCGAGCAGGCGATGACAACCAGCATGTTGACCGGTGGGCGGTTCACGTTGGGGATCGGGTTGTCGCACAAGCCGGTCGTCGAGGGTATGTGGGGATACTCCTTCGACAAGCCGGTGCGCCACGCCCGCGAGTACCTCGACGCCCTGATGCCGTTGGTGGGCGGCGAGGCGGTCAGCTTCGCCGGCGAAACCGTAACGGCGCGCGGCAAGCTGACGATCGATGCGCTTGAGCCGCCGGTGCTGTTGGCCGCCCTCGGTACCCAGATGTTGAAACTGGCTGGAGCGCGCTGCGGCGGCACGATCACCTGGATGACCGGCGCTCGAACATTGGCAGGACACACCGTGCCGACGATCAGCGAGGCTGCCACCGACGCGGGGCGCCCCGCACCCGAGATCGCGGCCGGGTTTCCGATCTGGGTCACCGACGATGTCGATACAGCTCGAGCCAATGCCGCCAAGACGTTCCTGGTCTACGGCCAGTTGCCGTCGTACCGGGCGATGCTCGATCGTGAGGGTCTCGGGGGGCCAGAGGATCTGGCGATCATCGGTGATGAGGAAACCTGCGCTGGTCGCATGGACGAGCTAGTCGCCGCCGGCGTCACGCAGTTTGCTGCATCCGAGTTTGCCAACAACGCCGAAGACCGTCAGCGCACCAGAACCTTCCTGGCGAGCCGGATCTGACCGTCGACGACGCGACCGTATTCAACAGCTTCCGGCCGGTCGGCGCTGAACCACGCAATTTGGATGTCTACGGCATCGAGGGGGCCAGCCTTGAGCTGACGACGATCGAAGTCAACATCCGGGTCGCGATGATCACCGCCAATATCGAACTGATCCGCGGCAGCTACTGACCACTGTTACTCAGCGTGCCAGGCGGGCACTCTTAGCAACGTCGCTTTCTGAGCGTTTGGCTGTCAGCCGCCTTCGCGGAACTGCACCAGGCCGCCTCCGTCGAGCACGATCGCCTGGCCCGTGACCCACGAACCTGAATCGGCGGCCAGCCACAGCGCGGCGGCGGCGATGTCTTCGGTCTCGCCGAGACGTCCGAGCGGGTAGGCCTTGGCGACCTCGGCGCCGCGCTCGCCTTCCCACAGCAGGCGAGCGAAGTCGGTCTTGATGAGGCCCGGGCAGATGGCGTTGACGCGCACCATCGGCCCCAACTCGGGCGCCAACTGCTTGGTGAGATGGATCAGCGCCGCCTTGGTGACGTCGTAGACACCGAGCACCGGGTTGGTGCTGAGGCCGCCGACCGACGAGATATTGATCACCACGCTGCCGTTCTCTTTCATGTACTTCTGCCAGGCCAGCTGCGTCCACAACAGCGGAGCGGTCAGGTTTACCTCGATCGTTTTGTTCCAGCGACCCAGATCGACATCGATCGTGGGTCCGGCGTAGGGGTTGGTGCCGGCGTTGTTGACGAGGATATCGACGCCGCCGATCCGCTCGATGCAGGCATCGACGATCCGCTCGGCGTCTTCTGGCTTGCCGACGTGCCCGGCTTCCCAAACGCAGCCCCGCCCGATCTCGGCGGCGGCTTCCTCGCAGGAGTCGGCCTTGCGGCTGGTGATCATGACCGTGGCGCCGGCTTCCGAGAACGCCTTGGCGATCCCTTTGCCGATTCCGCGTGACCCTCCCGTGATGAGCGCCGTCTTTCCGTCGAGTCGTAGTTGCATGGTCGATGATCGTAGGTGGCGCGCCCAGCGCTGGGCGATCCGTCTGCGGTAATCCGCAAGATTGGCGATCGGGTTACCGTCGTCGCATGAGTGACCCCGCCGTTTCAGTCTCGTTTGGCGACGACCATGTGGCAACGGTCGAGGTGCGTCGTCCTCCGAACAACTTCTTTTCGATCGAGACGATGGGTGGTATTGCCGATGCTCTCGAAACGCTTGATCGGGATGCTCGCTGTCGTGCCGTCGTGCTGTGCGCCGAGGGTAAACACTTCAGCGCCGGCGCCGATTTCGGTGGCGGCCGTTCATACACGACCGAGCAGCTGTACGCCACGGCAGTGCGTATCTTCCGCTGCACCAAACCAGTGGCCGCTGCGATCCAGGGAGCCGCGATTGGCGGCGGGCTGGGACTCGCCTTGGCAGCCGACTTCCGGATTACCGCTGCGGAGGCGCGCTTCAGCGCCAACTTTGCTCGGCTCGGGTTCCACCAGGGGTTCGGCCTGAGTGTCACACTGCCGCGGTTGGTCGGCGAGCAGGCGGCCGCCGAGCTTTTGTACACGGGGCGTCGTGTCAACGGCACCGAAGCGGTCGCCCTCGGTCTTGCCGACCGGCTTGTGCCGCTCGATGACCTGCGGTCGGCTACCCACGCCTTCGCAATCGAGATTGCCCGCTCGGCGCCTCTCGCCGTGCGCTCGATCCGCGCCACGTTGCGCGGCGATCTGGCGGATCGGGTCGAGGCGGCGACCGCTCACGAAGCGGCCGAACAGGCGCGCCTGCAGGCGACCTCCGACTTTGCAGAAGGCACGCGAGCGATGAACGAGCGTCGGCTGCCCAACTTCAGCGGTTCGTGAGTTCGTTGCCAGAATCGACGTAGCGTCCGGCGAAGCCCGGCACGCCACGTTTGGCATACCCCGCCGGTATCGGTCAGCTGATCCGCACGGGAATCGAGCGGGGACCACGCACCTGGCCGCCGGCCCACGTGACGGCGGCCGGGTCGATCAGCTCGAACTCGGGGATTCGTGCCAGCCACTCCTCGATGGCAACTCGCAGTTCCATTCGGGCCAGGTTCGATCCGGCACAACGATGGATGCCGGTACCGAAGGCCAGATGTCGGTTCTGCTGGCGATCAAGGATCACCCTGTCGGCGTCGGGGAATACTTCGGGGTCTCGGTTGGCGGCTGGAAAGTTCATCAGAATCCGCTCGCCGGCCTTCATTGGGCGTCCCTCGTATTGCTTGTCTTCGGTCAGGCGGCGAGCCATCGTGACCGGGGCGTAGACCCTCAGGAACTCCTCGATCGCTGTCGGCATCAAGTTCGGCTCGGCCACGAGACGACGGCGGTCGTCGGGGTGGGCGGCGAGGTGCCACATCGTCGAGCCGATCGACGACCAGGTGGTGTCGATCCCTGCGATCAGCAGCAGTGCACACATCCCCATCACGACCGGCGTGCCGATCGGCTCGCCGTCGTGTTCGCTGTTCAACAGTTCGGTGATGAAGTCGTCCTGGGGCTCGGCCTGGCGGGCCTCGATCGCGCCGCGCAGGTAATGGATGATATTGCTGATGCCATTGCGGCGGCGCTCGACATCATGGGCGAACTCGAGCACGTCGCGCACCCACTCGGTGAAGGTGGCCGACATGTCTTCGGGCACCCCAAGAATGTGGCCGATCACGCGCACCGGTATCTGTTGTGCGTACTCGGATGCTGCATCCCCGGTGCCGCTTTCAAGCACGTCGTCGACAAGACGGTGACACAGATCGCGTGTGAAGACCTCGTAATCGGCCACTCGGGCGGGGCTCATCGTGGGCAGAATCAGCCTGCGGGTCCAGGTGTGCAGAGGCGGGTCGGCGCTGATCGGTGGGACGCCTGACGTCAGCACTGGAGACGGTGTGTTGCCGGGAACCGAGTCGCCGTCAGACGCCGGGTCAACCAGCGGGACGACACTGATGCCGTTGCCGGACGGGAACTTCTCGATGTCGTGGGCGATTGCGTACACGTCGGCGTAGCGCGTTGGCAGCCACGATCCGCCCCACCGGTCGGTGTGAGCCATCGGGCAGGTTTGCCGCAGTTCGGCCCAAATGCCGTACGGATCGTTGATGTATTGCGGGTCGAAGATGTCGTAATCGGATGTCCAATCGAGCACGGGAGCCGTAATCGGTGCGCCGTGTTGATCGTGCGAAATATCGGAACTCAAGACGTTCAGCCTCCAGGTCGGAAGTAATCCTGACCATCCTGCCAGCCGAACTCGCCGGCACACCCATGCAGGTGGCGCCGAGCCTCATTGCATCGCAATGTTGCATTTATCGATCTATAGTTATAGAGTGCTGCAAATGCCGAAGGCCCTCCCACCCGAACTGCTCGAACATGTCGCCGAGCGGTTTCGTGTGCTGGGCGATGCAACACGGCTGGGAATCATCCGCACGCTGCTCGACGATGGTGAGATGAACGTCGGCCAACTCGTCGGCGCACTCGGTGCCAGCCAGGCAAACGTGTCCAAGCACTTGCGGATCCTGCACGATGCCCGGATTGTCACGCGCCGGGCCGAAGGCACTTCTGCCTACTACTCGGTCACCGATCCCAGCCTGATGCCGGTCTGCGCCATCGTCTGCGAACGACTGCGCGACCAGGTCGCTTCCGACGCGCGTACTTTCGCCGCCACCTGATCACAAACTTTCAGTCACACCCCAGTCACACCCCCACACCCCGACCAGAGGACCCCGAATGAGCATCGACTTCGACGCACCGGAATCAGAAGCATCGCTAGATGCGCATCAAGAACTGTATCAAACACCCCATCACGACGATCTCGAGACCGACGTCGAACACCCGCCGCTGGCCCGCATCGGTCGATGGGCGCACGCCAACCGCAAGTTCGTGATCGTGGCCTGGGTCGTATTGGCGGTCGGGCTGGGCGTCTTCGCGCCCAAGCTCGAGCACGCGTTGTCCGGCGCCATGTGGGAGGTCAACGGCAGCGAGTCGCTCGCCGCCCGGGACGTGATCGATGAACAGTTCGGCGGCCTCTCCTCGCAATCTGCCGTCGTAGTGATTCAGAGCCAGTCGACACCGATCGACGATCCGGTCTACCAGCAGGTCATCGACGACGTCAACGCACGGATCCTCGCCGAACCCGGGTTTGGGCAGCCGATGCCAGCTCAGCCTGGTATGGACGGCATGACCGTGATGATCCAGGCCGGTGCAAACGTCGACCCGACCGAAGCAGTTCGCGCGGCGGGACGTCTCGGCGACGACATCGCCGAGCTCTCGACCGACCTGGCCGACGATGAGATCGCGGTCGCACTGACCGGGTCTCCCGCGTTCTGGGACGACTTCAACGCCGTCAACCGCGAAGGGATGATGAAGGCCGAGATCCTGACATGGCCGGTCACCGCAATCATCCTTGTGATCGCCTTCGGTACGCTCGCCGCCGCCGGGCTTCCGCTCGTGCTCACCGCCGCAGGACTGCTCGCCTCGATGGGCGTGCTGTACGGCATCACGAGAACCACCGACCTGTCGATCTGGACGCTTAACTTCGCCATGATGTTTGCCCTTGCGTTGGGAATTGACTATGCGCTGTTCATCGTCACCCGCTACCGCGCCGCGCTGCACGCCCACCCGGACGACCCTCAACACGCCGCCGGCATAGCGATGGATACTGCGGGTAAAGCGGTCCTGTTCTCCGGCATCACCGTGCTGATCAGTCTCTCTTCGGTGCTGCTCGTACCGATCCCTGCGTTCCGCTCGATGGCGGCCGGCATGATGCTTTCCGTCGGATTCGTGCTGCTCGCTGCCCTGACCCTGCTTCCTGCGTTGCTTGGCCCCGGAATCGACAAGTTCGCACTCCCGTGGCACACCAAGGGCGATCACCACAGCGACTTCTTCGCCGGCCTCGCCGATCGGGTCCAGGCCCACAAGGTGCTCGTCGCTGCGGGTTCGGTCGCCGTCCTGCTGGCGCTCGCCCTACCGCTGCTCGGCCTGAAGACCGGGATGCCCGGAATCACGGTGCTTCCGCAAGACGAGCAGGCCCGACAGGGCTACAACATGATCGCCGATGGCTTCGGCCCCGGAGGCCCCGGCCCGATCCAGGTGATCGTTCCGGCCGGCAGGGACGCGCAAGCGATCGCCGATCAGGTCATGGCCACCGACGGCATCGTCATGGCCTTCCCACCCCAGCCTGGCGCCGATGGTGCCAGCATCATCCAGGCCGTCGGCGGCTACGACCCGTCGTCCGCCGAGGCGCTGGCGCTGGTCCCGACCCTGCGGACCGAATTGCCCGACGGCGTGCTCGTCGGCGGTCCGGTCGCCGAGAACTACGATCTCGACCGCACACTCAGCGAGAAGGCGCCGCTCGTGATCGGGGTCGTGCTCGTGCTCGGGTTCCTGCTGCTGATCCTCGCCTTGCAGGCCGTGATCGTCGCCTTCGTTGGCGTGATCTTCAACCTGCTCTCGGTTGGCGCCGCATTCGGTGTCGGTGCGCTCGTGTTCCAGCACGGCATGGGCGCCGACCTGCTCGGATTCGACAGCCAGGGTTATCTCACCTCGTGGGCGCCCTTGTTCTTCTTCGCCCTCGTGTTCGCGATCTCGATGGACTACACGGTGTTCCTGCTGGCCTCCACCCGTGAACACTTCGATCGGTCGGGTGATGCCAACGAGGCCGTTCGCGGGTCGCTCGGCCACGTCGGTCGGCCGATCATCGCCGCCGCTGGAGTCATGATCGCCGTGTTCTACACATTCGCCATCGCCGGCACGCTGCCGATGAAGGAGATGGGTCTGATCCTCGGCACGGCGGTGCTGCTCGACGCCTTCCTGATCCGACTGGTGCTCGTGCCCGCCGCGCTCTTCATCATCGGCAACAAGGCCTGGTGGTTGCCACGTTGGCTCGATCGGATTCTGCCGAACGTAAAGTTCGCGCACTGACAGCTAGTCTGCGACTCCTTCGAGCCGCTGTGGGTACGAACGGTGCGGGTGCTCTGGCAACAGGGTGTCCGCACCGTCGCCTCCTAATGGAACAGTCGTTCGGTGGCGCGATCGGCGCCCTCGCGCAACGACCGCAACTTCTCCCAGGCGACGTCGGGATCGACCAGTCCGAAACCGGCCGCCGTGTCGAACCCGCAGTCGGTGCATGCCACGATCCTCGTGGGGTCGCCGACGGCGCGAACAACCCGCTCCAGTCGGTCGGCGACCACTTCGGGGTGTTCGACGTAGTTGGTGGTGGTGTCGATCACACCAGCCGCAAGGATCCATCCGTCGGGAAGCGGCCGGCGCTCGAACTCGCGGTACTCGTGCTCGTGGCGAGGATTGCCACCGGAGATCAACAATCCACCCACGTGGGCGTCGTACAACAACGGCAGCAGGTCGCTCAACGGCACGTCGTGCACGTGTGGTCCGCCGTAGTTGCCCCAACACACGTGCAGCCGGATGCGCTCGGCCGGTAGGCCCTCGGTCGCCCGGTTGATCGTGGAGACCACTCGCTCGACGAAGCCCAGGAACTCCCGGAGCGGTAGATCAGCGAACAAGCCGTGGTGTTCCATCGCCAGATCGGGTGCATCGATCTGTAGCACGAAGCCGGCCTCGACGATGCGGCGGTACTCCACCGCCAGGGCGGCACCGACGGCGTCGAGGTAGTCGTCGAGCGATGGATAGAACTGGTTGCTCATCGCGGCGGCGACGGTGCCCGGTGACGGGCTGCTCATGAACGTGTCGGTGAACGCGCTGCTGTCCAGCAGACCCGACAGGCGGGCGCACTCGGCATCGATCGCCGACGTGTGGGGATACGACACAGGGCCGGTGGCGACGGGCGGGCGCGTCAGTGTGACCTGATCTGCGGTCGAGCGCTGCGCCCGGCGGATCTGCGCGAAACCAGGGAAGTCGTCGATGTCCTTCCAGGTCCGGCTGCCGGCACCGCCATCGGCGAACCCGGTCATGCGGTGCTGCACGTAGGTGAAGAAGCTCTCGCGGCCCTGCTCGCCATCGTTGCCGATGTCGATGCCGACCGCCCGTTGCTTCGCCACGACTGCGGTGACGGCTGCATCGACGGTGTGCTCGAGTTCCACCTCGTCGACAGGCTGGCGCCGGCTGACCTGCTTGAGCAGCCGCACGAGCTCTGGCGGTCGCGGCAGGCTGCCGGCGTGCGTGGTGAGGATCCGGTCCCGGCTGTGCTCCATCGAACGACGTTAGTCCCCGGCGATCGGCGGGCGAGTCTTGCGAAATCGTGTTCGACCGTGAAGTGGGGAGACAGGATCGCTCCTGACGCCAACGTGCGACCACCGAACTCGCGTCCGTGACGTTCGACCCTGTCGTGCCGTCGGCACCGGCACCATGATGACAGATGACCCGCGGAGGTCCACGATGGCAGAGCGACATGATGCCGATGTTGGCGGGTTCGACGCGCCGGACCCGCAGACGCGCGTCGTGTGGCAGCCGTTCCCGCCGGAGCCGCCGGCGACAGGGCCGGCTGATCCGCGCCGGGGACGTTGGGCGTCACTGGCGGCGCTCTTTGCAGGATGCGTGGGCATCGTCGGTGGATTGCTGCCGGCGTTCGACGGGCAGCAGATCGGTGACCCTGATTCGGTGGCGTTCAGGATCGGTTTGCCGCTCGGACTGGTCGGTGGCGTCGTGGCGGTGGCGCTGGGTGCTCGCACCATGGCGCTGCTGAACCTCTCCAAACTGGTGCAAGCCGTCGCGATCACCGCCCTCGTCGTTGGCTCGCTGGCGCTGCTGCTGACGGCCATGCTGGCGTTCAGTGGGTGACGTTCCGATCCGTCTCCAAGGACGCGGATGGTGAGACGCCGGCTGCGGTGATCCTCGGTCGAGCCGGATCACCCGCCCGCCAGGGATGTGTAATCGGCGGGCCGTTCGGGCAGACTCGCTCATCAGCGACGAACTCATCGGGTCGCCGACGGAGGAGCATGAACATGGGTCGTCAGATCGAATCGGTTGCGGTGCTGGGGTGCGGCACGATGGGGTCGGGGATCGCTGCTGCCAGCGCTGCTGCCGGCTGCCGGGTGTTGATGCTGGACATGAGTTCCGAGGCGGTCGAGCGCGGGTTGCAGGCCGTCGACGAAGGCGACCGTCATCTCGTGACCACGGGGACATTCGAGGACGATCTGGCCCTGATCATCGACTACGACTGGGTCTGCGAGGCGATCGTCGAGGATCTCGCCACCAAGCAACAGCTGTTCGCCAAGGTCGAACCGCTCCGCAAGGGCGGCTCGGTCGTCAGCTCGAATACGTCGGGCATTCCGCTGCGCGACATCGCCGCAGGCATGCCGGATCGATTCCAGGCCGATGTGGCGATCACCCACTTCTTCAACCCGGTGCGCGTGATGAAGCTGTTCGAGTTGGTGCCAGGCGAGCAGACCGGTCCCGAGGTGATCGACGCGTTCGCGCGGTTCGGCGAGATGCGGCTCGGCAAGGGTGTCGTGCACGCCAAAGACACGGTCAACTTCATCGGCAACCGGATCGGCTGTTTCTTCATGCTCAGCGGACTCCACCTGGCCAAGCCGTTCCTGGCCGCAGGCATGAGTCAGGAGACCGTCAACGCCGTGCTAGGCAAGCCCGTCGGTCTTCCGCCGACGGGGTTGTACGGGCTGATCGACCTGATCGGCCTCGATGTGATGGATCTGGTCGGCAAGAACCTCGCCGTGAACCTGCCCGACGGTGACGCCGGGCGTCAGTTCACCTCGTTCCCCGAAGCTGAGCAGCGGATGCTCGAACGTGGCCAGCTGGGGCGCAAATCGCGTCAGCTCGGTGGCTTTGGCCGCGTGCACAAGCTTGATGACGGTTCGAAGATGAGCGAAACGTTCGGCCTCGTCAGCGAGCAGTGGCGCGATAGCACAGCGCCAGATCTGGACGGTGTTCCCACCGAACTCGGTGCCGTGATGTTCGACGACTCGTCGCAGGGACGACTCGCCTGGCAGATCTTCGGGGGCACCCTGCGCTACGCCGCCGGCTTGGTGCCAGAGATAGCCGATGACATCGTCAACATCGACAATGCGATCCGGTGGGGTTTCAACTGGGTGCTCGGACCGTTCGAGATGCTCGACTTGATCGGCAACGACAAGGTGATCACCAAGATCCGAACCGAGGGCGCCGAACTCCCGGCGATGCTGCGAGTGCTCGCCGACTCCGGCAGCTCGACGTTCTACCGCGGTGGTGCCAACGCCCCCCGCGAGTACCTCGGTCGAGAAGGAAACTGGCACCGCGTCCCCGCCTGACCGCTACTTCATGTTTCTGGCACCTGCGGTAATGCTGCACAGGATGGCTTGTTTCACGGCGCGGGGGTTTTCGGCCATCATCTGATGGCCTGTGTCGGCGAGCTCGACGACCGTCGCCGAACCCAACGCAGCGGCCAGCGCCTTGCCACCCCTAGGCGGTGTCATTTTGTCGGCGAGGCCAATCACGACGGTCGACGGGCAGGTGGTTGCCGCGGCCGCGGCTTCTGCCCCCGTGTAGGCCATGCAAGCCTGGAAGTCGGTCGACAACACGCCAGGGCGGCTGTTCTCGACGAGCGCCCTGGCGCCACCGATCATCCACAGGCCGGGTGTTGGGTTGAGGCCGACATGCGCCGGCTTGGAGTGGCCCCATGCAGCCATCAGCGCTGCCGCAGCTGGTAGGTCGCTTTCGGCCGCGGCGAGCAGTTCGGGGTGCACTGGCATTCCAGTCGCCGTTCCGCACAGTGTGATCGAGCTGGTGATCTCGGGATACCGGCTTGCCAATTCGAGGGCGATGAAGGTGCCCATCGAATGGCCGATCACATGCACTGAGGCGAACCCTGCGGCGCGCACGAAGCGGGCAACCCAGTCGGCCATCTCGTCGATCGATGCCAGTGGGTCACCGTCGCTGCGACCGTGCGCCGGTAGATCAATGGCGATCGCCCGGAAGCCGCGATAGGCGAGATAGCGGGTCTGCAACTGCCAGACGGTCGAGTCGTTGCCGGCACCGTGAATCAGCAGCGCAACCGGGTCGTCACCAGTCGGGTCGACCCCACCGGTGGCGGCATGGGCGCGACACCCATCGACGTCGACGATCATCGCTGGCTCGCCTTCAGGGCACGCTCGAGATCCTCGATGATGTCGTCGGCATCCTCGAGGCCGACCGACAAGCGCACCAGGTCCTCACTGATACCAGACGCTTCGAGCTGCTCGGGGGTGAGCTGACCGTGTGTCGTCGAGCCGGGGTGGATCACGAGCGTCTTGGCATCGCCGACGTTGGCGAGGTGCGAGGCCAGCTGCACGGCCTCGATGAACTTGCGCCCGGCGTTGCGCCCACCCTTCACGCCGAAGCTCAGGATTGCCCCGGCACCCTTGGGGTAGAGCCGCTTGGCCAGCTCGAAGTCGGGGTGCGACGGCACCCGCGGATGTTTGACCCAGCTGACGGCGTCGTTGTCTTGCAACATCGCCAGCACGCGGTCTGTGTTTTCGACGTGGCGCGCGATTCGCAACGGCAACGTCTCGATGCCTTGCAGCAGAGCGAAGGCATTGTGCGGACTCATGCAGGCGCCAAAGTCGCGCAGGCCCTCAGCACGGGCACGCATCCCAAGCGCCGATGGGCCGAACTCTTCGGCGAACACCACACCGTGGTAGCCGGCGTACGGCTCGGTCATAGTGGGGAACTTGTCGCTTGCCATCCAGTCGAAGCGACCGCCGTCGACGATGACGCCCCCGAGCGCCGTGCCGTGGCCGCCGAGAAACTTGGTGATCGAGTGCATCACGATGTCGGCGCCGTGCTCGATCGGGCGGAACAAGTAGGGCGTCGAGAACGTCGAGTCGACCATCAACGGCAACCCGTTGGTGTGGGCCACGTTGGCTACCGCTTCGACATCCATCACCTCGATACCGGGATTGCCGAGCGTCTCGCCGTAGAACAGCTTCGTGTTCGGCTTGATCGCCGCCTCGAAGGCGCTCGGGTCACGGGGATCGACGAAGGTCGTGGTGATGCCGAACCTCGGGAGCGTCAAGTTCATCATGTTGAACGAACCGCCGTACAGGTTCTTCGAGGCGACAATGTGATCTCCGGCGCTCAACAACGAGGCGACAGCGAGGTGCAGGGCGGCGGTTCCACTGGCGGTGCAGACCGCCCCGACGCCACCCTCGAGGGCGGCGATCCGTTCTTCCAGTACGGCGACCGTTGGGTTCGATATCCGGCTGTAGATGTGACCGGGCGCTTCGAGATTGAACAGCGCCGCCGCTTCGTCGGTATCGGGAAACGAGTACGACGTCGTGAAATAGATCGGCACGGCGCGGGCCCCGGTCGTCGGATCGGGACGTTGCCCTGCGTGCAGGCTGAGCGTGTCGAATCGCAGGAAGTCGGGTTCAACCATGTTGTGACACTATCTATGTGATCGATGGTGAGCGAGATGACGAGATGCCGGTACGCATTCGGAAGTACGGCCAAGTCCAACAGGGTTCTCGGGCTATGACAATGTCGAACGTCTCGGTCGAGGTGTCGACTGTGGCGTCGCAACGCAAGGCGCTGCTCCTGATCGCGCTGGGAACCATGTTGGCGATGACGACATGGTTCAGTACCTCAGCGGTGCTGCCCGAGCTGCGATCCCGGTGGGGGCTGTCCACGAATCAATCGTCGGTATTGATTGTCGTGCTTCAACTCGGGTTCGTCGTGGGGGCGGTCGTGTCTGCGGCGCTGGGAGTCGCCGACCGGATCGCGCCTCAAAAGGTGGTGGCGGTTTCGGCGGCGGGTGCAGCTGCCGCGAACGCTGCGATCGTGATCGCCGATGGGTACCCCGCAGCCGTCGTGCTGAGGTTCGTGACCGGTGCCTTCCTGGCCGGCGTCTACCCTCCCGCTTTGAAGTTGACGGCCACGTGGTTCCGAAAGGGTCGTGGCATGGCGATGGGGGTGATGATTGCTGCCCTAACGGTCGGTAGCGCGACACCACACCTTGTCAACGCCGTCGGGGGTGCACATTGGTCGGCCGTGATGATCGCAACATCGATCCTGACCGTCACCGGTGGAGCCGTAATCGTCGCCTTCGTGCCAGACGGTCCGTCGCCGTTTCCCGTTACGGGGTTCAACGCAGGCGAGGCGTGGCGCGCCATGCAACAACGCGACGTCCGACTCGTTTCCTTGGCCTACTTCGGGCACATGTGGGAGTTGTATGCGATGTGGGCCTGGATTGCGCTGTTCCTTGGTGACGTGCTCGACCGCCAAGGTTCGAATCTCAATCGGTCGGCGCTGGCCTTCGGTGTGATCGCGATCGGAGCCGTCGGCAGCATTGTTGCAGGAGTATGGGGTGATCGTGTTGGCAAGGCTCGGTCGGCGATTGTCGCGATGGTATTCTCGGGCGCCGCAGCATTGACGATCGGCGTCGAGGGTTTGCCGGTCGGACTCGTGGTCGCGATCGCGGTGGTGTGGGGCGCCACCGTCGTTGCCGATTCCGCACAGTTTTCCGCGATTTTGAGTGAGCGGGCTGATCAACGCTTTGTCGGAACGGCACTCACCGTGCAGCTGGCGTTTGGGTTTCTGTTGACGATCGCGACGATCTGGTTGGTTCCTTTGGTTCGCGACAATGTTGGATGGTGGGCGGCGTTCGCGATGCTCGCTCCGGGTCCATTGTTCGGCGCCTGGGCATTGGCACGGTTGGACAACACGCCGCCGGACACCAAGGCTGCGATCGACCCGAGTACGAGACTCACGCCCTGACACCGCCGGTCCCAGCCAGTCGCAAGGCGTCAGGAGCGTGAGCCGATAGAGGGTTTCCGCAACGCGGTCGTCGTTCCGCGCTCGGGCCGCCCGGAACCTGCGATCTGGCCGAACCGGTCGACCAGGTTCGACCAGGTTCGACCCATACCGTCCCCGTTACTGTCGATGCGAGAGGGCTTTGCCCACCCCTGAATCGAGGTATGTAGTGAGCACTGAGGAATGGGACGTGATCGTCATCGGCTCCGGTCCGGGTGGGTTGACCACCGCGGCTTGCCTGGGCTCCGCCGGCAAACGTGTGCTGGTGCTCGAACGCCATGATGTTGCCGGGGGCAACACGCAGGTGTTTCGACGCCACCACGGCGACGACTGGTACGAGTTCGACGTTGGGGTGCACTACATCGGTGAGTGCGGCCCCGGCGGGCTGTTCACCAACATCTTCCACGGACTCGGCCTCGATGACCGGATGCGCTTCCGTGAGATGGACCGTGATGGCTTCGATACGCTCAGCTTTCCTGACTTCACGTTCCGTGTGCCCGCTGGTTGGGATGAGTATCTCGAGCGACTGGTCGAGCAGTTCCCCAGCGAACAGGCTGGGCTCGAGCGCTGTCTCGGCGTACTGCGAGCCGTCGCCGAAGAAAGCCGGATGATATTCGGCGAGCAGCGCCCCACCTACGACCTGTGGGCATGGCGCCCGTTGTCCGAGTTGTTCGACGAGAGCGAGTTGTCGCCCAAGGCGCAAGCGGTGCTCGACCACTGGTCCGGTTTGTATGCCGGGGCGCCGAAGCAGACGGCGACGATCATGCACGCCACGATCATCGGGCACTACATGAATGGCGCCTTTTATCCCGAGGGTGGTGGGCAGATGATCGCCGCCCGGCTGGTACAGGCGATCGAAGCGTGTGGCGGTGAAGTGCGCACGTTGGCTCCGGTCGATCGAGTCGTGATCGAGAGCGGTCGCGTCGCGGGGGTTCGGCTGGAAAGCGGCGACGAGATCAAGGCTCCGATCGTGGTCAGCAACGCCGACTACCGGCGCACGATCGACCATCTCGTTGGTCACGAACATGTCGCACCGGGTACGGCGGCGTGGGCCGACCAGGCAGAGATGACGCTCGGGCTGGTCTGCGTCTACGTCGTGGTCGACAAGCTTGTCGAAGGACCGAACACGAACTACTTCGTGTTCGGTGACTACCGCACCGACGAGCTGTACGAGGATCTCGATCGCGGCCAACTGCCAAAGGGCAATGTGCCATTCGCCTATATCGCGCTGGCGTCACGCAAAGACCCGGGCAACGCCGAACTCTGCCCGCCGGGTCATACCAACTTTCAGATCATGACGCTGTCGCCGCGCGGTCACCAGTTCTGGGGTGTCGAAGACGGTCCCGCCGATGGCGGCACGTACCGCCGCAACGAGATCTATCGCCAACGCAAACAGCAGATGACCGATCGCTTGATCGACGCCGCGGAAACCGTGCTCGGACCACTGCGCGACAACATCGTGCACGTCGAGATGGCGACGACACTCTCGCACGAGCGTTACACACACAGCACCGGCGGCACCAGCTACGGCTACATGCACTCACCTGACCAGGTCGGCGAGCATCGGCCGCACTACCGCACAGAGATCGAAGGGCTGTGGGTCGTCGGTGCCAATACGGTAAGCGGGCACGGCATCGGTGGGGCGATGAGCGGGGGAGTGTTCTGTGCCAGCGACATCCTTGACCGGCCGCTGATCATTGAGATGTACATGGGCGAGCGTCTGATCGACCCGAAACAGATCGCACCCGATGGCGACGGGTTCGATCCGCTCGAGTACTGCCGCGGTGAGAAGCTGCGTGCCAAGCGCGCTGGGCGGGTGCAGTCGTTGCGCCAGCGTCGCGTCGACGGCTTGTCTGGGTGACGGCCTCGATACCAGTTGGGTAAACGCTCAGTCGAAGGTCGCAAGGCGAACTGCGGAGTCGCCGCCGAGCTGTTCGACGAAGGCCGACGGAGGTCTCCTATGAGTGCCGCTTCAGCTTGGCGATGAGTTGCTCGACATCATTTGACAGATCCGGGCCGAACCCCTGGCGGATATCGAAGTCTTCACGCTCGATCGCGGCGGCACCGAGCGACCGAGCCGCCCGCTCGACAGCGGCGATCAGACCCGCAGGGCCGCACGCCGCAACGTGGGCTCCCTTAAGGCCTTCGACCCCGAATCGGTCTGCAAACACACGAGGTCCGAAGCGGTTGCCCTCAGCTGAGGCCAACACCACGAGATCGACCACACCGTCGCGATCTGCCTGTTCCAATACGTCGATCGCCATCGCGTCGGCTCGCTCGCTGACGCTGTAAAACAGCACGGGTCGCTGACCATCGGGGCGGGGTGTCAGCCCGGCGGTGGCGCTGAGAAACGGTGTGATTCCTACCCCTCCTGCGACCCAGACGGTCGGGGTACCGTGGCCGATCGGCTCGAACTTACCGTACGGCCCTTCGACCATCACCCTGGTCCCGCCGAGGTCGGCGTGCTGCATCTTGGCGGTCCAATCACCAAGGTCGCGGATGAAGAACCGCAACTCTGGATCGGATGGTGCGGCGGCGATCGTGAAGATGTGTGGCTCGCGCAGATCGCGGCGCTGCACCTTGAGCACCGCGAACTGGCCCGACTTGAACTTCAGTGGCTGATCCTCGGGCGCCAAGCGCAGGTCGAGCGTCGAACCGACCCGAGTGGCGATCTCCACTCGGTAAGGAACGCCGGTCATCACCATGTCGCGGCCGACAACCCTGACGACCCAGGCGACGATCCCGGCCAGCATGAAACTCGCGAACCACCATCCCCAGGCCGAACCGTTTGCGTAGGGCTTTTCAGCCGTGAAGAAATGGAAGCTGGCAAACGTGAACGGAATTCCCAGCAGCTTGTGTGTCCAGCGCCAGTACCGATACGGAAACCAGCGAAGGATGCTGATCCCGACGAGCACGTACAACAACACCTGGGCGACACCGGCGAGCTGCTGGGCCGTGTCGGCCACGGCCTCGCGCGCCCCACGAATACCCCGCTCCAACTCGGGGTCGGAACTGGTGTGCAGAAACATGGCGACCACTGCCACGGCACCGCACCACCGATGAACACGGTACATCCGGTCGAGACCACCAAACAGTGGCTCGAGCCATGTCAGGCGGATCGCGAGAATGAAACTCCAGGCCATCAACAGGATCGAGGCCGCTCCGGTGAACAGGGCGAACGTGGCGCTGCCGTCCTCGCCAACGGCGCCGTCGAACGCCAACCACGAGACCGCCACCGAGGCGAAAAGCGCCAGTGGCCCAAGCCAGGCGAGCCCGGGCCTCGGCCCTCTCACGAGCGGTCGACGGAGTTGCCAGTCGCTGGGACGTCCGACGAGCCGGCCGATCACCGCTCGAACTCGTGAAGGTGTCACACCCAGGGATGTATCGAGCACCAGGACGAAGCTAGCGACCCGGGGCGACGGCGGACGTCATGGCGATCTGATCAGCTCCAGCGGTCGTGGCGCACGAGTTCGTCGAGCGCGACACGCGGTCGTTTGAGTGGGCTATCAGGATGATCGGTAACGGGGTAGCCAAGGGTGATCACCATCGGCATCACCCAGTCGTCGGGCAGCCCAACGGCGGCACGCGCTTTGTCTGTGTGGCCGAGTGTGACCGGGCACGTACCGATACCTTCGGCGTGTGCCGCCAGCATCATGTTCTGGGCCTGGCGGCCGACGTCGAAGAGTCGCAGCTGGTCGAGCGGTGAGGCGAAGCCGATCACGGCGGCTGAGCTGCCGATCCACGAGGCGAAGTCGCCGGATGCGGCCAGCGCCTCCTGCACGGCTTTGTCGGTAACGACGATCAACCGGTTGGCCTCGATGTTCTTGGCGCTGCCCGCCATCCGTCCGGCCTGCAAGATCCGATGCATCACGTCACCAGAGATCGCCTGGTCGGTGTACATCCGTAGGTCGCGCTTGGAGACGATTGCTTCGTATGGAGTCATGTCGAAGTGTCGCACGGTCGCCGGGTGGATCGGCTGTCGGCGGGCCAGGTGGGGGGGAATAGCGGTTGACCGATTCGTGTTTCGGATGAGAACGACCATTCTCACTGGAGCTGTCATGACTGAAGAACGCCCGCCATTCCCGCCATTCGACGACACATCCGCCTGGAAGAAGGTGCTCGGCGCCGAGGCGGCGTGGAACACGCGCGATCCCGATCGGGTAGCGAGCGCCTACTCACTCGACAGTCAATGGAGGAACCGTGATCTGTTCGTCCGCGGCCGCCAGGAGATCCGAGATTTCCTCGCTCAGAAATGGGCTCGTGAACTCGACTATGCACTGCGCAAGGACCTATGGGCGTTCAGTGGCAATCGGATCGCAGTGCGATTCCAGTACGAATCCCTGGACCAATCGGGACAGTGGTGGCGCTCGTATGGCAATGAGAACTGGGAATTCGATGAGCAGGGTCTGATGCGCCGCCGCGAAGCATCGATCAACGATGTTGCGATCGAAGAGAACGCTCGTCGAATCTTCGGAATCCGGCCCGAGGGTGACCACCAGGGGATTCCGCTCCGATGAGCCCAGCTGCGACAATTGACGCGGCTGGCGCGAGTTTGGCGTCACTGACCGCCGCTGATGAGCTGTTCTACGGTCGCGGCACCGTCGCCGTCTCTATGGCGGAGATTCGCGACCGGTCGGGGGTCTCACTGCGCCGCCTCTACTCGCTGTATCCGTCGAAGTCCGATCTCGTGGCCGGTTGGCTCCGACATCGCCACGAGAGTTGGATGGCCGGCTACTCCCGGCGCGTCGAGGGCCGGCTCGCCCGTGGAGATGAGCCCGTCGACGCGATCTTCACGGCACTTGAAGTGTGGATGACCGAGACCGTCTTTCGTGGCTGTGGGTTCATCAACACTCATGCCGAATCGAGTGAACTCACCGATCAACACCGTTCGATCATCCGCGACCACAAACGGTCACTGGCCATCTATCTCGAAACTCTGTTGCCCAACGGTGCGACGGTCGCCGTAATCGTCGACGGCGCGATCGTGCAGGCGTCGATCTTCTCCAACACCGAACCCATCCAACTCGCTCGCCACGCGGCGCGGGCGCTGATCGCACAGGACGCCCTATGACCGACTTTTTCGACATCGCCTTCACGCCCGCAACCGTTGAGCTCCAACAACGGAAGGGATCGTTCGGTGTCTACCAGGTCGCCGTCGGCGCAGGACCGGGTGAATCGCACGCGCTCACACCTGACGAGGCGGAAATCATTCAGACCCGCGACAGCTTCTATCTGGCGTCGGTGAGCGAGACGGGGTGGCCCTACGTGCAACACCGCGGTGGTGACGCCGGGTTCGTGAAGCTGATCGACGATCACACGATCGGTTGGCTCGAACGAAACGGCAATCGCCAGTACATCGGCACCGGCAACATCACCGCCAACGGCCGAATCGCGGCGATCTTCGTCGATTACCCCAGCCGAACCCGCCTCAAGGCCTATGGCCGAGCGACGTACCATCCCGACCCTTCCGAGCAACTGCTCGCCGCACTCGGTGGTGATGGCCTCAGGAACGATGGGGCGATCACGATCGAACTGCTCGCCACCAACTGGAACTGCCCGAAATACATAACGCCCCGCTTCACCGAGGCCGAAGTTCTGCAAGCGACCGAACCGCTCCGCGGCCGCATCGCCGAACTCGAGGCCCAGCTAGCAAACGTCTCCTGACCAGATCGACAACCCGAACGTCAGCAGAGCAACGTTGTGTCAGACACAACGTGTACCAGCTGCAGTGCGTTGGCTGCGGACACCGCTTCCCGACCCGCCAGCGCGGCAACGCCTGTAGCGGCGGCTGAGCGGATTGGTCGGCGGACTCGCCGGCGACGTCCTGACGATGATCTTGGCGCCTCGATCGCCCATACTGCTCGAGTGGTCAAGGACGGATGTCACGGAGCGCGACTGGTCGGCGAAACGACGGAAGCTGCGGCACAGGCCATCGAGCTGCTGAGCATGGTCGGCGACATGCCCTGCCGCGAAGTGCCACAAGACATCAGGGACCACACCATCGAGCTGCTCGAGTGGGCGGCGCTGTCAGCGGGCATTGCCTGCCGATGATGCATCTCGGTCTCAGCGACCAACCGCTACGCCCCACAGAGAGGGCGTGACCGCGCTGTGAGTCGGCCAACGCCCGACGCGACCCGTGCGACCGAACGCGCCTGGCTCGTGATCGTGCTGGTGATGGCCTCGACGTGTGTGGCACAGGCGTTCGGCCGGTTCACCTGGGGTGTCGCGCTGCCGGGAGCGCGCGACGATCTGTTGAACGGGTCGAACACCCTGGCGGGCTTCTTCGGAACATTGAACGTCACCGCCTATTTGCTCGGAACCCTCGCCGTGTCGTGGGCGGCGTCCAGGGTCACGCTGGTCGGGCTCGTGCGGCTCGGTCTAACGATCTCAACCACCGCGCTCGGGCTGGCATCGGTCGCACCGAATGCTCCAGTACTTGGGATTTCGTTGTTCATGATGGGTCTCGGAGGGGCCGTGATCTGGATTCCGAGCCCGGCGATTGCGGCGCGAGTTCTCCCTCCTCATCGGGCCGGAATGGCGATCGGGATGGTCGGGTCGGGGATCGGTATGGGGATTGTTTTCGCTGGGCAGACGGCGGCATTTCTTGGCCGTCGCAGCGACTCAGCCGATTCTTGGCAGACGCTGTATCGCATCGAGTTCGTGGTCGCCGTCGCCGTCTTGATCGGGGCCTTTGTCTTGCTTCGCTCTAAAGGCGATCGCCCATCGCTTGCGGGAGGCTTTGGCGGATTCGGGGCGCTGCGGACAGTTCATGGCTGGATTCCGGTCACCGCCGCCTATGCCTGTTTCGGATTTGCCTACATCCTCGTGCTGGGTTTCCTCGTGGCGCGTCTCAAGGACGACTCGGGCTTCTCGTCGGCCCAGGCAACGGCGATGTTCTCGCTCGTTGGTGCCGGTGCGGCGTTCGGTGGAATCGTGCTCGGTCCGCTGTCAGACCGGATCGGTCGCCGAACCACGCTGACAGCGGCCTTCATCCTGTTCGGGTTGTGTGCGTTGTTGGTGCTCACTGGACGCCAGCCGTGGGTCTTCATCGCCTCGCTCGGGATCGGCCTGTTCTTCTCCGGCATGCCGGCGATGATCACTGCCCATATCGTTGGCCACACCGACGCCAACACCTATGGTCCGGCGTTCAGCGCGGCGACCCTTGCCTTCGGGGTGATGCAGATGATCTCACCCCAGATCGGAGGCACGCTCGCCGATGCACTTGGCTCGTTCACCTGGGTGTTCGTGCTGTCGGCAACGGTGTCATTCGTGGGCGCCGGCTTCTCCAGCCGCCTCCCCGACTGAGTTGGAAGTTGTGCCAGGCACAACTCCCAACTCCTTGGCGGGCGGGGTGGCGGCATGAGTGGGTTCGAGAACTCGGCTGATCGTCGTCGTCCAAGCCCGGCGAGCTTGTTGATGGCTTCGGTGGTGGTCGTGGCACATTTGGTCCCAAGACTCGAAGGAGGTGAGCGTGGCGATGATCGAAGTGACATCGTCGCCGACGGCCGGAGGTAGCTTGCCGAACTCGTGGTCGAAGTGTTGTCGGATCTGGTCGGCGCGTGTGGCGCGCGTGAGATGTAGCAGGTCGTGGACCTCGACGACCTCGTTAGCTCGCACCCGTACCAACCTGCACATCGGTTCGGTCAGTTCGTAGAGAGTCGCCCGCGATCCGACGAAGTTGCCAATCCGTTCGTCGAGCGTGCCCTCGCCGATCGCCGCAATGTCGAACAGATGGGCGTAGCGATCGAAATAGAGATCGGTCGTTTCGCGCCGCAGTTCATCGAGTGTCTCGAAGTATCGGAACAGCGAGGCGATCGAGACGCCGGCTCGCTCGGTGATCTGTTCGGCGGTTGGTGGGATGTTGCCTTCAAAGACGAGGTCGATCATGGCTTCGCTGACGGCTGATCGGCCGCGCTCTCGGCGAGCCCGGCGCCCGTCGACTGCGGGGGAGATGTCGGTCGTCATGTCGCCTCCTGCGGCTGGAGTGTGTGTCTCCGGTATTGAGAGTAGCATTCGCATGAGTTACGTTCGGGCGTGAAGGGGGTCATCGTGACCAGGGCATCTCGATTTGAAGGCACCATCGGCCGTACCATCGCCGACTCGCAAGAGTGGTACGACGAGCCGCCGCACCCGGGAGCTGAGGCGCCCAATGTGGTCATGGTGTTGCTCGACGACACCGGCTTCGCCCAGTTCGGCTGCTACGGGTCCGACATCGACACGCCCAACGTCGATGCGCTCGCCTCCAACGGGTTGCAGTTCACGAATTTCCACGTCACGCCGCTGTGCTCGCCGACCCGTGCGTCGCTGCTGACCGGCCGGTCGCAACACGCCGTCGGGATGCGGGCCATTTCGAATTTTCGCACCGGCTTTCCGAATCAGCTCGGCCACATCAGCAACCACGCAGCAACGGTTGCCGAGGTGTTACGCGAATCCGGGTACGCCACGTTCTGTGTCGGAAAGTGGCACCTCGCCCCGATGGAGCAGTGTTCGGCGGCCGGTCCGTTCGATCAGTGGCCGCTAGCGCGCGGCTTCGACCGCTTCTACGGCTTCCTCGAAGGCGAGACCGACCAGTTCCATCCCGACCTGGTGTGCGACAACCATCCAATCGAGCCGCCGTCCAAGCCTGAGGACGGCTACCACATCTCCGAAGACCTGATCGATCAATTACTCAAAATGGTGTCCGACTCGAAGGGTGTTCGCCCAGACCGCCCGTTCTTCGCCTATCTACCGTTCGGCGCCACCCACGCGCCGCATCAGGCTCCCGCCAGCTACCTCGAGAAGTACAAGGGCAAGTATGACGAGGGCTGGGACATCGTGCGCCAGCGTTGGTACAACCGCCAGCTCGAGATGGGCATCATCCCCGATGGCACTCAGTTGGCGCCACGCAATCCCGGAGTCGACGCCTGGAACGACCTTCCCGACAACCAGAAGCGGCTGGCGTGCCGCCTGCAGGAAGCGTTTGCGGCGTTCTTGGATCACACCGACGACCAGATCGGCCGCCTGGTCGAGGGTCTTCGCGAGCTTGGTCAGCTCGACAACACCGTGGTCGTCGTGCTCGCTGACAACGGTGCCTCCCAAGAGGGTGGTCCGTTCGGGGTGATGCACGAGATGAAGTTCTTCAACGGCATCTTCGAGACGCCCGACGACGCGATCCACAAGATCGACGACATCGGTGGCCCCCACAGCCACACCAACTATCCGTGGGGTTGGGCGCAGTGCGGCAACTCGCCCTTCAAGTGGTACAAGCAGAACACCCATGAAGGTGGCGTTCACGTGCCGATGATCGTGCACGCACCCGGCCACGTCACGGCCGATCAGGCCGGCACCAAACGGGACCAGTTCGTCAATGTCGCCGACATCGTTCCCACGATCTACGACCTGGTCGGCATCACACCGCCCGACACCTACCGCGGCCTCGAGCAGCTCCCCGTTACCGGCCACTCGTTCGCCTCGGTGCTCGGTGACTCGGCGGCCCCGGCGACGAACACCCTCCAGTACTTCGAGATGGGCGGCAGCCGCGCTCTCGTTGCCGGCGACGGGGCCTCTTTGTGGAAGGCGGTGTGCAAGCACGCACCTCGCGCCGACTATGACACAGAGCCATGGGAGCTGTACCACCTCACCGACGACTGGTCCGAGTGCGACGACCTTGCCGAGGGGCAACCCGACAAGCTGGCTGAACTGGTCGATCTCTGGTGGCATGAGGCCGAACGTCACGGCGTGCTGCCGCTCGATGACCGCATGGTCGAGTTGTTCGGCAGCCGGTTCCGTGCCAACTCGCCGCACCCATCGAATCGCCGGTACGTCTACCGGCCCCCGATGTCGCCGATGCCGGCGCAGGCCTCGGCTTCGATCGGCGGACGCAGCTTCGATCTGACCGCCA
Source organism: uncultured Ilumatobacter sp. (assembly GCA_937919625.1). GTDB lineage: Bacteria > Actinomycetota > Acidimicrobiia > Acidimicrobiales > Ilumatobacteraceae > Ilumatobacter. Next base: position 62,082 of record CALFRK010000061.1, on the reverse strand, counting down.
CCGTCACCCGAGAACCTGGTCAAGATGGTGTGCTGTTCGCGACCGGCACTCAGAACTCGGGTATCTCCGTGTTCGTGCAGAACGACCGACTCGTGATCGACTACAACGCCTTCGATGAGCACACGATCGTCGAATCCGAGATCGAGGTGCCGGGGGGCACGTCCACGCTGGTTGCCAAGCTGCGTCGCAGCGACGGAAGGGGCGGCGCCATGATGCTCGAGGTAAACGGCCAGCCCGCCGGATCGGCTGAGTTGCCCTTGTTCATGCGGATGATGTCGTCGGTCGGCCCGAGCGTCGGCTTCGACCACGGCTCGGCGGTGTCGAACCTGTACGAGGGTCCGTTCCCGTTCGCCGGCAAACTTCATGAAGTGGTGATCCAACTGCTCTCGCCGGCAGATCTCGCCGTCCGAGCAGCCGAAGCAGCGTCGGAAATGAGCCGCCAATGACTTCCGCCCGACCAGAAGTGCGTTACCCCAGATGCCAGCTTGCACCATTGGTAACGCTGCGCAGCATGGCGGCGGATCGATGAGCCTCACGATCACGCTGCTGGGCACCGGCAGCCCGATGCCCAGCCCCGACCGGGCCGGACCGGCGACGCTGATCTCCGCCGGCAGCGGACCAGCGGCCGAGCACTATCTCGTCGATGCCGGCCGCGGGGTCTTGATGCGCCTCGCCGCTGTCGGCTTGGGTGCGCCCAACCTGAGCGCCGTGTTGCTGACCCACCTGCACAGCGATCACATCACCGACCTCAACGACGTGATCACGACGCGCTGGGTGACGACCCTCCAGCCCACGCCGCTGACAATCGTCGGCCCGGTCGGAACCACGCGGGTGGTCGACCACATCATGGCGTCGCTGGCGCCCGACATGGCCTACCGCATCGCACACCATCAAGATCTCACCGACCCGCCACAAGTCGACGTGATCGAGGTCACCGAGGGCCCGGTCAATCTGCCAGGGATGACACGGATTCGTACTGCTCTCACCGATCACAAGCCGGTCGAGCCGAGCGTCGGTTTTCGGTTCGACTTCAGCGATGACATAGGCACCGCCTCGGCCGTTACGGCAGGGGACACGGTTCCATGCACGGGCCTCGATTCGCTGTGCGCAGGTGCGGATGCCATGGTCCACACCGTGATCCGCAAGGACATCATTGCCAACATCCCGTTGCAGAGGCTGCAGGACACGCTCGACTATCACTCATCGCCCGAGCAGGCTGCCCAAACGGCAACCCGCGCCGGTGTCGACACCCTGGTGCTCACCCACTACGTACCGCCGATCCCGACCGGCGGTGACGGTGCCGACTGGCGTGCCCTCGCCGCCGAGCATTTCGATGGCACGATCGAGCTCGGCGACGACCTCCACCGAATCGAAATCAACAGCAGATAGTCCCAACCGTTACCGCAGGTGCCAGCAGGCACCGGGAGTCACGCAGGACCGAGCTAGAAAGATATTTACGATGCAGACACTTCGCACGCCAGAGGAACGATTCGCGGATCTTCCCGGCTATCCGTTCGCGCCCAACTATGTCGACGTCTCCGACCAGGATGGCGGCACGCTGCGGGTTCACTATCTCGACGAGGGGCCGGCCGACGCCGCACCAATCCTGTGTATGCACGGCGAGCCGTCGTGGAGCTATCTGTACCGCAAGATGATCCCGCTGCTGGTCGCCGCCGGTCATCGCGTGATCGCACCCGACCTCGTCGGGTTCGGCAAGAGCGACAAGCCCACCGAGAAGAGCGACTACACCTACGCTCGCCATGTGGCCTGGATGCAGGAGGCGATCGTAGACCACCTCGACCTCTACAACGTCACGTTCTTCGGGCAGGACTGGGGTGGCCTGATCGGCCTGCGGCTGGTGGCATCACAGCCAGACCGTTTCGATCGGGTGATCGTCGGCAATACCGGCCTGCCCACCGGCGAGGGGCGGCCGAGCGACGCCTTTATGGCGTGGCAGAAGTTCAGTCAGACCACCCCCGTGTTCGACATCGGAGTGTTGCTCAACATGGCCACGGTTACCGAGCTGTCGCCTGGCGAGATCGCCGCCTACGATGCACCGTTCCCAAACGACAGCTACAAGGAGGGCGCCCGGATCTTCCCCTCGCTCGTGCCGACCCAGCCCGACGACCCGGCCGGCGAGGCGAACAAGGCGGCGTGGGAGGTGTTCCGGCGCTGGAACAAACCCTTCATTACGTGCTTCAGCGACAGTGACCCCGTCACGGCCGGCGGCGATGCGCCATTTCTGAAGCTCGTGCCGGGTGCACAAGGCCAGCCACACGTCACGGTCGCCAACGCCCACCACTTCTTCCAAGAAGATGCGTCGCCGCAGTTGACGCAGATCATCATCGACGCAATCGCCGCCAACCCATGACCGCCCCCGTGACCGAAGCGGATTGGATGGCGGCCGGGCGGCCCCACAAGCAGGCCAGACGATGATCGAGATCAGCCGTCAGTGCGTCATCTCAGCGCCACCGAACGCTGTGTGGGCCGTGCTCGCCGACTTCGAATCGATCAGTACTTGGGCGGGATTCGTCGACCACTCGAGCCTGATGACGGACCAGACCGACGGTGTCGGCATGGCGCGGCGGATCCAGATCGGTCGAACCACGATCGTCGAAACCGTGACCAACTGGGAGCCGGGTGTCACGTTGTCCTATGCCATCAGCGGATTGCCATCGGTGATCAAGTCGGTCACCAACACCTGGCGATTGGCCGGCTTGGGTGACTCGACGATGGTGTTGCTCACCTCGCAGGTCGACGCCGGCCCACGTCCTCCGCAGCGGGTTATCGCCAAGGTTGTCGCCCGCAAACTGGCCAAGTCTTCGGACATCATGCTGGCCGGGCTGGGCCATCACCTCACCTCGAAGCAGGCATCATGACCAACCCGACCGACCGTCCCGACGTGGTCATCATCATGACCGACGAAGAACGGGCGGCGCCACCGTACGAATCAGCCGACGTCGCCGCCTGGCGCAGCAACACGCTCGCCGGTGCGACATGGTTTGACGACCATGCTGTGAACTTCAAGCGCCACTACACCGGCTCGCTGGCGTGTGTGCCCAGCCGACCGACGATCTTCACCGGCCAGTACCCCGATGTGCACGGTGTCACCCAGACCGACGGCCTCGGCAAGATGGCCGATGACTCGCGCTTGCGATGGCTCCCGAAGGGAGAGGTGCCGACGCTCGGACACTGGTTCCGGGCGGCCGGATACGACACCCATTACGCCGGCAAGTGGCACATCTCACATGCCGACCTGATCGGCGAAGATGGCAAGCCGCTCGCCACCAACGACGACGACGGTGTCGTTGACCCGGTCGCCGTCGCGTCTTATCGCTTGGCCGATCGGCTCGGCCCGTTCGGGTTCTCAGGTTGGATCGGCCCCGAACCGCATGGCGCCAACCTGGCCAACAGCGGTGTGCGTCGTGATCCGTTGACCGCCGCACGAGTCTTGGCCTGGCTGGAGGGCCGCTACGCCCGCCGGACGGCAGGTGATGCCGACGCACAGCGGCCGTTCCTGCTGGTTGCCAGTTTCGTCAACCCGCACGACATCGTGCTGTTTCCAGCCTGGGTCCGGCGCGGCAATCCGATCTCGGTGCCGTCGCCACTCGATCCGCCAACGATCGAGGCGTCGCCGACCAGCCGCGAAGACCTCGCCGACAAGCCGGCCGCCCAGATTGCCTACCGCGCCGCATACCCGTCGGGATACGGACCCGCCAGATCTGTGGCTGGCATCTACAAGAGAAACGCCCAGGCATACCGCGACCTCTACTACCGTCTCCACGCCGAGGTTGACGGTCCGCTCGACCAGGTCCGCCGGGCGGTGACCGGTGACGGCGGCCGGGGCGGGAGCGGGTCTCAGAACGCGATCATCGTGCGAACGTCGGATCATGGCGATCTGCTCGGCTCGCACGGCGGCCTCCATCAGAAGTGGTTCACGCTGTACGACGAGGCGACACGGGTCCCGTTCTCGATCGCTCGAATCGGCCCGAACGCAACGACCGGATCGTTTGTTGACGGCGCGCCTACTTCTCACATCGACATCGTTCCGACGCTGCTGGCGGCGGCTGGCATCGACGAGGCGATCGCAGCTGGTGTGCTGCGTCAGTCGTTCACTGAGGTGCACCCCCTGCCCGGCTTCAACTTGATGCCTGTGGTCGACGACCCGACTCGTGCAGACCGTGACCGTGCCGTGTATCTGATGACCCGCGACAACATGCTCGAGGGCGACTCGGGACTATCGGGCCTGGCGCGCCGGTTGGGCCGGGTCGATAAGCCACCGGCCCCGATCCGGATCCAAGTCCCCGCCCATGTGGCGTCCAACTTCGAGGGTCTTATCCGCCGCGTCGAAGGCACGCTCTGGAAACTGGTTCGCACATTCGACGACCCGGCGACCTGGACCCAGCCGGGCGTGCGTCACCTGGCTGCCAACGGACCGGGCGGTGAGGAGTATCGAACCCGAGCGCTGCCTGATCAGTGGGAGTTGTATGACCTCGACACCGACCCGATCGAGGCGGTCAACCGCTGGCGCGATGAGTCGGCTGCGGGCGTGTTCAACCATCTCCGCACTGCGCTCGCAGAAGAACGTATGCGCGCCGTACCGAAACGAAACACACCGTGGCCGTATGCGCCACGTCGACCAACTGGAGGCACCACAGAGATGAATCGGGCCAAGACCCCACCCCCACCGGCTCGGTTGCTGCGCAGGTTGCTTCAGAAGGCGGGCATGCACCCCGACGACACTGAGACACTTGAAATCGACGCCGATCTTGGCGGGCGCCGGGCACTGGTCGTCGCCACCAACACCGCCGTGATGGACATCGGCAAGCCGACCGGTGTGTTCGCCAGTGAGATGACGGTGCCGTACTACGCCTTCCTCGACGCTGGGATGATCGTCGACGTCGCCAGTCCGAAGGGCGGCGTGATCCCTGTCGACCCCCAGTCGATCAAACCGGTACTGCGCACGGCCGACGACGACCGGTTCCTCGCTGATCCTGAGTTTCGTGCGAAGGTCACCGATTCGCTGGCGATCGGCGAACTCGATATGAACGACTACGACATCGTGTTTCTCGCCGGCGGCTGGGGCGCCGCCTTCGACTTCGGGTTCTCCGACGTGCTGGCGACGAAGGTCACCGAGGCCAACGCGGCCGGCAAGGTGATCGGCGGTGTGTGCCATGGGCCGCTCGGTCTTCGCAACGCCAAGGCGATCGATGGCAGGCCGCTCGTGGAGGGACGCCGGGTCACCGGCGTCACCGACAAGCAGGTCCGCGAGCTCGGGATCGAGTCGACCCCGCACCACCCTGAGACCGAGCTGCGGCGAATGGGCGCCGACTACGAATCGGTTACCAAGTTCAGGGACCCGCTCGCCAATCACTGGGTGGTTGACGGCAATCTCGTCACTGGGCAGAACCAGAATGCCGGCCCGATGGTCGCACGCGAGATGCTGCGACTCGTCGCTGAATCTCTCACAGCGGGCAACCACGACAATCGGGACGACAATCGGGACGACAATCGGGACGACAATCGGGACGACAATCGGGACGACAATCGGGACGACTAGAACAGAGCGGAGCTGACCCTTGGCGGACATACCCCGCTACGGACAGCCGTCGAGGGGACGATCCTCGGCGCCGGACACTCGCCTCGTTCCTGCGCACCGACCACCCGTTGTTTCACGTCAGTTCGAATTGTCAATCGTCGGGCTCACCGTGGCAGTCAGGCGCCGGGCCGATTCGAACTGACGTGAAACAAACGAAGCTGCTGGGGTCGGCCAGCCCGGCGTTACCTCAGGTGACCGCTTGAACTCAAGCAGGTACCTGGGGTAGCGGGGGTAGCGGGGGTAGCGGGGGGTCGGAGTGGACTTGACCGGTCGCCACGTCGACGGTGACGGTAAGTGTCGACGCCGTTGTCGACCAGCGGATCGCAATCTCGTGATCGGGCGAGTCGAGCAGTTCGAAGCTGCCGTCGAACTCGGGTGCACTGGCACGCCAACGCAACATGTCGATCAGACGACGGACGACGGGTCGTTGGAGATCATGATCGAGTTCAGTCGGCGAGTAATGGTGTCGATTGACATCTCGGCCGCCACCTGTCGCCGCCAGCAGCTCCATGTCGTTCGTCCCGGCCAACAGGCCGACATAGTAGATCTGCGAGATCCCCGGTAGCAGCAGCTGGACCATGCGGGCGGCAAGATACCGGTCGTCGTCTCTGCCGAGTGCGTCGTAGAACGTGCAGTTCACTTGATACAGGTCGAGGTTCGAGGCGGCGGCTCCGGTCGCCGCCCGGCTGGTGTCGCCGGATCGTTCGTGGATCCCCTCGACCAGGGCATGAATTCTGTCTGGCGGGAGCAGACTGCCGCGTTCCGGGTTGCGTTGATCGACTCCGACATCGATCACCCCGATCCCGTCATGTGTATCGAGCACATTCATGGCGTTGGTCGGTCGCATCTCGATCCAACGCTTCAGTGGGGTGGCGTCGCCGGTGAACAGTGCGTCGAGCACGAGCGGTGGGAGGGCGAAGTCGTAGACCATGTCGACCTGGCCGGCAATCGCGATCTGATCCTGGTGGTGGCCGTGGATCTCGACGAGGACCTTGATCCCGCGGCGGTGGCACTCGGCTGTGAGTCGTTCGATGAACTCGAATGTCTCAGGCAGCATGAAACACGATGTACCCGCCCGCTTGATTGCGTAGCCGACTGCGTCGAGCCGCACGATCGACACATTGGACTCGCCGAACTTGTCGAGAATGCTCGTGAGGTAGGCCCACCCTGACTCGTTTTCGACATCGATGTCGATCTGCCGATCGGTAAATGTGGTCCAAACCTGTCGTTCGCGGCCATCGGCGAACTGTATTGATGTGAATGGAGAGGTGGGGCGCGGACGGTAGACGGCGGCGATGTCAGCAGGCGATGGCTGACCGCCGTAGACCCGTTCGGGGGTGAGGAACAGAGCAGCGGATGGGGAACTATCGCCGTGTGAAAGCCAGTCCTGGAACTGATCCGACCCGGCGGAAACATGGTTGACGATCAGATCGGCCATCACCTCGTATCGCTGGGAGAGCTCGCTGATGTCTTCCCAGGTGCCGATTCGGGGGTCGACCGCTGTGTGGTCGTCCGGGTCGAACCCGGCATCGGAGCCGTCGATCGGCACATAGAACGGCAGTAGATGCACGCCCCCGAAAGCGCCTGAGAAGGCGCCGTCGAGAAGCGTTGCAACGCCATCGATGTCGCCACCCAACCTGTCGGCGTAGGTGATCAACTGTGGTGCGCGGTTAGGTCTCGGTGCCGATTCAACTGTCTTTATAGCGTCGTTCATCGGTACCCAACTCTCATTGTGAGGCACTTTGGGGTGAGCGGAGGGATCTGCATACCAGCGTCAGATTCTCGGCGCGATTGCGTCGCCAGGCAGTGGACCTTCGGGATGCAGCGCGGTTTGGTATCGGCGCATGCCGGCCAGCCAGCGGTCGCGGTCGGTGGCCTTGCGCTCGACATAGGTGGCGACCTCTGGATGGGGGAGCACGAGGAACCGTTCGTTGCGGATCGCGTCGAGGCACAGCTCGGCGACGTCGGCGGGTTCGAGCACGCCATCGCCACTCGCCACGCCACCGTCCAGCTTGTGCTCGCCCCCGTCGATATTGTCCGGGCTGTTCGTGATGATGTTGGTGCGTACGGCCTGCGGGCACAGCACCGACACACGGATGCCCTGGTGATGGTGCGAAACCGACAGCCATTCTCCCAGCGAGACAGCGGCGGCCTTGGTGATCGAGTACGACATCGAGCCGATCTGGGTCAGCAGACCTGCCGCCGATGCCGTATTCAAGAGATAGCCCTCACCTTGAGCGATCATCGACGGCAGTACCGCTCGCGCCGCGTAGATGTGGGCCATGCAATGCACTTCCCACATCGCCTGGATCGACTCGTTGGGATCTTCGAGACCGGCCGACGTGACGTAGCCGGCGTTGGAGACGAACAGCCCGATCGGGCCGTGAGCGTCCTCGGTGTCGCTGACCATCTGTTGGATCGCCGCCTCGTCGCGGACATCGATGGCGACGCCGGTGCCGCCGATGTCGGCAGCAACACGGTCGGCTTCGTCACCGTGGAGATCGGCCACGACGACGTGTCGGGCGCCGGCATCGTGGGCGGCGCGGGCGATCGCCTCACCGATACCTGACCCTCCGCCCGTGACGACGACGACCCTGTTGTTCAGTTCCATGCTCGAAAGTTACGTGACCGACGATGTTGGGCCACGATTCGGCCACGATTCGGCCACGATTCGACCACGATTCGACCACGATTCGACCACGATTCATGGCGGCACCCTTGCGTTCAGCTTGTGTAGGTCTGCAACTTGCCGCCTTCTTCTGCCAGGCGGGCGAGCAACGCTGACGGCTCCCAGTGGCGACCGCCGAGTGACTCGCTGTAGCCCTTGACCTTCTCGACGATCTCTGCGAGACCGACCGAGTCGGCCCAGTGCATCGGGCCGCCGCGGTACACCGGCCAGCCGTAGCCGTTGACCCAGGTCACGTCGATGTCGCTGCCGCGAATGGCGATGCCCTCTTCGAGGATCTTTGCACCCTCGTTGACCATCGGGTACAGGCAGCGTTCGAGCACTTCCTGGTCGCTGATATCACGCTGAGCGATGCCCTTGGAAATGGCGAAGTTCTTGATGATCTCCTCAACCTCAGAATCGGGGGTCGCGGCACGAGTCTCGGGGTCGTAGGTGTAGTAGCCGCGCCCGTTCTTCTGGCCACGCCGACCGCTCTCGCACATCAGGTCGCGCAGCGTCTCGCCGCTCGAGTTCTCGGCCTTCCAGCCGATGTCGAGGCCGGCCAGGTCGCTCATCGCGAACGGCCCCATCGGGAAGCCGAAGTCGAACAGCACTCGGTCGACCTGGGCCGGAGTGGCGCCTTCGAGAATCATCCGGTCGGCCTCGATCCGGCGCTGGAACAGGATCCGATTGCCGACGAAGCCGGGGCACACACCGACCATCACGCAGATCTTGCCGATCCGCTTGCCGATCGCCATCGCCGTCGCCACCGTGCTGTCGCTCGACTTGTCGCCGCGCACGTTCTCGAGCAACTTCATCACGTTGGCGGGGGAGAAGAAGTGCATGCCGATCACGCTCTCTGGACGTGACGTGACCGAGGCGATCTCGTTGACGTCGAGTGCCGAGGTGTTCGACGCCATGATGGCGCCCTGCTTGCAGATGATGTCGAGCTCGCGGAAAATCGACTTCTTCAGCTCCATATCCTCGAACACGGCCTCGATCACAATGTCGCAATCGGCGAAAGCAGCCTTGTCGGTCGCCCCGGTGATCAACGCCAAGCGCTGTTCGACCTGTTCGGGGGTGGTCGAGCGCGAACGCTCGTAGTTCTTGCGTATCACGGCGAGACCCTTGTCGAGCGCCTCCTGGTCGCGTTCGACGATCCTGACCGGTATGCCGACGTTGGCGAAGTTCATGGCAATCCCGCCACCCATCGTGCCGGCACCCAGCACGCCGCACTTCTCGATGTCGACGAGTGGTGTCGTCTGGTCGATACCGGGCACCTTGTTGGCGGCCCGCTCGGCGAAGAAGTAATAGCGCTGGGCCGCCGACTGGGGTCCGGCCATCAGTTCCATGAACAGCTTGCGCTCGACCGCCAGGCCCTCTTCGAACGGCAGATTGGCAGCAGCTTCGATACACCGCACGTTGTACTCAGGGGCGAGGAACCCGCGGGTCTTGCGGGCGATCGACTTGCGGAAGTTGGCGAACAGCTCGATGTCGCCTTTGGCAACCTCAACCTTCTCATTGCGGTCGCGCACACGAGCGAGCGCCATGTTCTCGGTGACGGCACGCTCGGCAAAGGAGATTGCAGTGGCCCGAAGCGCACCCAAGTCGCCATCGACGACCTCATCGACTAGGCCACATTCGAGCGCCTCTCCAGTGCTGATGTGGCGGCCGGTCGTCATCATCTCGAGTGCCTTTGGCACGCCCGTGAGGCGCGGTAGGCGCTGCGTGCCGCCGGCACCTGGCAATAGACCGAGGTTGACTTCCGGCAGTCCGAACTTGGCCGATGCCAAGGCGACCCGATAATGGGCACACAGAGCAACCTCGAGGCCGCCGCCCAACGCTGTGCCGTGGATCGCTGCGATCACCGGAACGGGAGCGTCTTCCATGGCCCGCTGCACGTCGTGTAAGCCGGCAGCCGCCGGTGCCCCGCCACCGAACTCGCTGATGTCGGCGCCGGCGATGAACGTACGCCCTTCACAGATCACGACGACGGCCTCGGCCCCACCGGCGATGGCTTGTGTCATGCCGTCGAACAGGCCCTGCCGAACATGCCAGCTGAGGGCGTTGACGGGCGGATTGTCGATGATGATGAGCGCGACATCGGCGCCGTTGGACGTGATGGTCTCGAGGCGAACGGATTCGGTCAAAGCTGCCATGTCGACAGTCAAGCAGTTGACGCATGGATCATCCGAACCCGCACAGGTCGTACTCGACAACCCGGACAAGGCGTCGGGGGCCATTGATCAGGGAATCGTTCGGGTCGCTCACACCAACATCCGAGCCCGCCGCCAACGTGCACTTATTCGCCAGCCTCCGACTGGATGAGTACATAGCGGCTCACACCGCGATCAGCATGCGATCGCCAACTGGACCGAATCGCGGAGCTGACGCGTCGCAGCGGAAGGCGGCGGGTCTGAAACGGGTTCCCAATCGATGCGACGATCGATTTCCCTGGTGCTCGTGGTTGCCGCCGGCGGAGCCGCGATTGCTTCCACGGCCCTTGGCGACAGTCCAGGTGTCCAGCCTGAGATTGTTGAATCCCAGACCGCGATTGTGATCCCCCGTTGGCATTCAGTGCTGGTGCCCGTGCTCTGCCCCAACTTCGCGGAGCCGGCTGGCCTGGAACCGGAGTACCTCGATGATCGTGCCGAGGCCGAAGGCGATCCCGGTGAGGTAGCTCGCCACACCGAGCCGACGCAGCCCTGCGCTCGTAACGCCGTAGCGGGCGCTGTCGAGGATGTCGGCGGGGTCAGTGCCGTTGAACGTGCCGGCGGCCACGAAGTTCGTGATGATCCCTGCCGCCATGATCATCATGCCCATCATCATGAAGGCCAACATGATCTTTGCGGTTGTGGGCATCTTGAGGGTCTGTACAGCTGAGCCGGCGGCGGCTTGCACCTCGCCGCCGCCCTTGCGGAACTCGCCGAGAATGCGGGCGACCGCAAAGGTGATGGCGGTGAACACGCCGAGGAACCCGACGAACATGAAACCGGGCACGAGATGGCTCAGCGTCTGCAGATCATCGACCGAGCTTCGGTCGGTGCCCGCTTCGACGACGGCCAGAACGAACCCAACCGCCCAGCCCATGATGGCGAGTGCAAACATCGGGAACCAGAGCTTACGGCCCATCGTTTGGGGAAGGTTGTAGCCGAGGCTTTGGCTCGACCCGACGACATGAAACTTGTCGGTACGGGTGACCGGCGTCGTCTTGGTTTGAGTGGCGGATCTGGACATTGTTGCGGTAGTCATTGGTCTTGCTCCTTGTTGCTTCCGGTGCCTCAGGCGCCGGTGCGAATGATGGACTTGACTCGGTCGAACTGGAAGGCCAGCACGTTGCCGATGGTGATCAGAGCGAGCACGATCCCAGCGAGGATCAATCCGAGGGAGAGTTCGCGGAAGGGGCCGAGCCAGTTCAGCCAGGACGCGAACGACGCAGGATTGTCGGCGTTGCCGATCGCCACGAGATAGAGGGCGAACTGGGTGATCCCAGCCATCATCCCAATCATCATCAAGACCACGAACGCCTTGGCCGTGCCCGGCATCTTCAGGGTGGTGACCGGAAACCCGAGGCTCGATTGGACCTCACCGCCACCTTCGCGCAGTCCCGCCAGGATGGTGCCGAGGAGGAATGCGATACCTGAGAGCAGCAGTGCTTCTCCGAGGAACTCGACGCCTTGTGTGAATGCCGCCGCTTGTCGGAAGCTCTCGGTGCCGGGGGTCTTGTCGGCCCACACCAGCGAGCTCGCGAGCCCGGTTGTGAGCGCCATGGTGCCCATCGCCAACATTGGCCGCCACATCTTGCGTGCGAGCCGATGGATCGGCAACAGCTTGGGCGTCGTGTCGGAGATGGTTGCCTTGCCCCATGCCGTCTTGGTGTCGCCACGGACCCTGGTGGGTTCGTCGGCATGTCCGTGCAGCGTCGACAGTGCCGACTTGACGCTGTCGACCCGGTGCCAGAGACGCACGATGATGCCCATCAGGATCACTGCGATCGAGATCTTGATGACCCCGAACGAGAAGATCGAGAGCCCGAACGTCCAGGCCAGCGTTTCCTGGTAGCTGTCGGTTGCGCTAATCCCGTCGGCGGCGACGAAGTTGCCGATCACCGAGGCGGTGGCGCCCATCAGCCCGACCAGTGCCAGCGCCAGACCGACGGTGCGGTACTTCGACCGTGCCGTCGGATCTACCCCTGGTGCTGGTCGAGCTGCGAGTTGCAGGAGTGCAGCCATGATGTTTTCCCTTCTGTTGTGCCCCCATGTCTTGGGTGCGTTCAGAAGCGGAAACCGGGTCGATCAGCGGATCAGTTCGCAATCACCGCAAATGCGTGATTGTCGCCGGGAGGTTCAGGACACGGGCTGGTCGGTGTCGCCACACAGCGACAACAGCCCGCTGGCATCGAGCAGGTGAATCTTGCGATACCCCATGTCGAGCAGTCCGGCGGACTCGAGCGACTTCAGCACGCGCTGGATGCTCGACCGCGGTGCCCCGACCATTTCGGCCAGGTGGTCGTGAGTCAGTCGAACGTCGCCGCGCTCGTCGCTCATCCTCACCAGGATCGATGCCAGCTGCGACTCCAAGCCCCCGGCGAGCAGGTCGATCAGCCTGTTCTGAAGACCGGCCATCCGCTCGGCCAATGAGACGAACCAGCGTTGCGCAACCCCGGGGCGAGTCTGCAGCAATGTGAACAACGCCGTTGCCTCCAACGACAGGATCGTGCAGTCCTCGAGAGCGCGGGCGTCGAACGGTTCTGATTCACCCAGCAGGGCCGGTACATCTCCGAAGACATCACCGGGTCGCAAGATCTGGAGCGCGACCCGCCGCCCGTTGATCTCGCGAGACAACTCGACCGTGCCTGATTGCAGGATGTGCACGCGGGCGGCCGGATCACCTCGCCGGAACACGAACGTGCCGCCGGCGAATTTAGATCCGCCGACCTCGTCGACAAGCTGGGCGACGTCACCCTCGCCGAGCGGCGCCCGCTTGCCTCGACCGAGGCAGCAGGCGATCCATGTGCCGTACTGCCCCAACCGCGTGCCCACGGCATCGATCGGTCGCGTCTTGAACTTCGATATCACCACGCTCGGGAAACACGATTCGAAGCCTCGTACTTCCGGCCTAGGGCGTCAGGTCAGCGCGAGTCTTTCCATGGGCCGGAGTCGGCGCGAGGCTCTTTCGGCAGTCCGAGCACTCTTTCGCCGACGATGTTGCGCTGCACCTCGCTGGTGCCGGCGTAGATCGTGCCGGGTCGGGCGATCAAGAACGATGCCACCCAGTTCGACGGCGTGTTCTCGGTACCGATCGCCGGGGGCCCGAGACCGCCGCGGCTCTCATCTCCAAAGCCGACCATCGCCTCTGCCCCGAGCATGTGCATCGCTGCCTCGGTGATCGCCTGGTGGTGGTGACTCCAGAACAGTTTGCCGATCGACGACTCAGGGCCGGGTTGCTCGCCGCGCAGGTAGCGGGTGAGTGCCTGCATGCCCCGATAGCGCATGATTTGGACGTTCGTGTAGAAGGTGGCGATGTTCTGACGCACGAGGGGATCGTCGGCGAGCCCGCGGGCGCGGGCCATCTCGACGAACTTATCGAACTCGGCTCCGAAGCTGAGCGAGGTGATGGTGGCGGCGACGCCGCGTTCGAAACCGAGCAGCGTATTGCCAACGGCCCAGCCGTTGTTCAGCTCGCCGAGCACGTTGCCCTTCGGGCAGCGGGCGTCGCTAAAAAACACCTCGTTGAAGTGGTCGTGGCCAACCATGTTGGTGATCGGTCGCAACTCGACGCCAGGCTGGTCCATACCGATCAGCAGGAACGAGATACCGGCGTGTTTTGAATGATCGGGCGCTGTGCGCACCAGTGCGAAAATCATGTTGGCGGTGTGGCCCTGCGAGGTCCAGATCTTCTGCCCGTTGATGACCCATTCGTCGCCGTCGAGTTCGGCCCGGCAAGCAACATTGGCGAGGTCGGAGCCTGCATCAGGCTCGCTGTAGCCCTGGCACCACACGTCGTCGCCGTCGAGGATCCGCGGAATGTAGTACGACTTCTGCTCGTCGGTGCCCCACACGAGGATCGTGTTGCCAACCATGCCGATCGAGAACCCGTCGTTTGCCCCAGCAGTAGGCGCGCCGCGCTTGGCGAACTCCTCGTTGAGGATCACCTGCTCGATGTGGGTCAGCCCGCCTCCGCCGTACTCGGCCGGCCAGTTGGGGGCGAGCAGGTTGGTGGCGCGCAGGGTCTTGCGCCATTCACTCTGGAACTCGGCGGATTGGTCGTCAGAGAGCGCCCCAATGCCGGTCCAATCGGCCGGAAGGTTGGTGTTGAGGAAGTCGGTGATCTTGGCCCGGAACTCGCTGGCCTCGGATGGGTACGTCGGCTGCATGACCAAAATCTACCGAAGCGATCTCGCCCGTGCGTTACCGAACGTGCCAGCCGACAGCTGCGGTAACGTTCGGCTCGGGTACCGTGCGGACGTGGGTGACCTGGCAGAACTTATCGAACGATTTGACGTCGATGACCCGGCGTTCATCGCCGACCCATACCCGGTGTTGGGCGGGTTGCGAGAAGTGACACCGGTCTTCTGGAACGAGCGCAGCAACCAATGGGTGTTGACCCGATTCGCGGGCGTGCACGAGACCCTTCGCCATCGCGGCCTGGGCCGGGCGTATACGCACCTCTACACACACGCCGAGCTCGGCCGCGGTGAGCCCGATCCGAGGTGGGCCGACTTTCACCAGCACGAGGCCTGGTCGTTGCTGTGCCTCGAACCCCCCGACCACACTCGCCTGCGCCGATTGGTGGCGAAGGTGTTTACGCCTCGTGCCGTTGCCGCTCTGCGGCCAAACATCGAGGGCTACTCGGATGAACTGCTCGATCGTTGTCGGCAGCTCGGTACGTTCGACCTGCTCAGCGACTATGCCCAGCCGTACTCCGTGGCGGTGATCTGCTCGATGCTTGGCGTGCCTCGCAGCGACACTCAGCTGCTGCTCGACTGGTCGCACTCGATCGTGAAGATGTACGAGCTCTCGACCACCGAGCAAGTGCGGGCCGCTGCCAACCGGGCGGCCGGCGAGTACATCGAGTACACCCGCGCCCTGATCGCCGAGAAACGGCGTCATCCCGATGGGCTGTTGGTGTCAGAGCTGGTTCAGGTCGAAGACGAGGGCGACACGCTGACCGAGGACGAGATTGTGTCGACCACGATGGTGTTGCTCGAGGCCGGCCACGAGGCCACCGTCAACACGCTGGGTAACGGCGTGCGTGCGCTGATGAAGCACCCTGCCGAGTGGGCGCGATTGGTCGCCGGCGAGGTCGACAGCAAGACGGCGATCGAGGAGCTGCTTCGCTGGGACTCGCCACTCCAGCTATTCGAACGATGGGTGATCGAACCGGGTGTCGAGATCGCCGGGCAGCGCTTTGAAGTTGGCGATGAGGTGGTAATGCTGTTCGGCGCCGCCGAGCGTGATCCGCGTCGGTTCGACGACCCCGACCGATTCGATGTCGGCCGCGGCGACACCGCTCACATCGGCTTTGGAGGCGGCATCCACTTCTGCGTCGGTGCCCCACTCGCCCGCCAAGAGCTAGCCGTGTCGCTCGACGGCCTGGTCGCCAGGTTTCCAAACTTGGCCCTGGCCGAAGAGCCCGAGTACCAGCCGACCTTCGTGATCAGGGGCCTGAAAGGCCTGCTCGTCTCCGAGTGACCGGTGCATTCCGAACACATCGCATTCCGAACCGCCGGTGGTGATGGAGGCGACCCGTCCGGTCTGGGAGCCAGTCGTAGTCGCCGTCTGTTCGAGGCGTGCTTATCGATGCTGTACCGTTTGCCCGTCCACCGACCAGAGGAGCGATCATGCAGCGTTACGTCATCGAGCGGGCGATTCCGGAAATCGGCTCGGCCGATCGAGAGGCGCTGAAGGGCGCCGCCGCCCAGTCCAACGGAGTCCTCAGTGCCATGCAGGCCGAGGGCAAACACATCCAGTGGGAGCACAGCTACGTCACGGGCGACAAGACGTTTTGCATCTATGTCGCCGATGACGCGGCACTGATCGACGAACACGCCGAGCGCAGCGGGTTCCCGGCGACCGTCGTCACTGCAGTCAGCAAGATCATCGACCCAACGACCGAAAAGGGATAACCCTGCACCGGTGAGCCAGGCGAGGCGGATATCGCTGCCCTTGTGGTCCGCGAAGTACAAGTAGTACCGACCGAGCGGATCGTCGACCCAGTCGGGCACGCGGATCAGCGAAGGCCCGTTGATGTTTGTGCCGGCCGACGGGTGTGTGTCGGGTGTGATGATCGGCCCGAGCCGTTCGACGTGCATGGTGCTGTTCTCTCGCGACAGGAGCGCTCAGCGCCTGCGGAAGTCGGCGAGCAACCAGATGTCTCTCAGACCGGAGCGAGGACGACGTTCAGGTTGTCAAGGCCAAGACTTGGATTGAGCCATCCGACCTCGAACTCGGGTTTCGGTTGGGCGATGCCAGCGACATATGTCTCGACCGAGGCGTGCTCGGCGTAGAACGCGACCAGCCCTGTCAGCTTCGAGGCGTCGACGACCGGCTGTTCGTAGCCCCAGGCGACGTCGGCCAGGCGATCGTGCCCGGGCGCATCGACGTGGAACCAGGCGGCGATTCCCTTGTATTGGCAGGTCGATTCGGTGTCTGAGGGCGCCAGCATCGAGAAGTCGACATCGGCGCTTGGGATATACCAACGTGCGGGAAGTCCGGTCTCAGCCACGAGCCGGGGTCGATCGGTCGCTGCAACGACCAGGCCGTCGACGGTGACCTCGACATGCCGGCTCGACTCGAGCACGTCGACCCGGCGGAAGGGGTCGCGAGCGTGGACCCAGATCTGCTCGTCTTCCTCGAACCAGGCGTCCATCGCCGCGAAGTCGAACTGAACCAGTTGATCGGCCGGGCCGGAGGTGTAGATCCGACCGACGGGCTCGCCAGATCCGGCGCTCCGGATCGTGCGGTACTCACCAAGCAGTTCATCTCGATGATCAGCGTCACCGACCTCGACACGATTCCAATCCACGTCGGTGGCGCCGATTGCGTACTCCGGATGGCGGCCAGTGGCATAGATCAGCCGGGCCGTGATCGAGTCGGCGACGATGGTGTTGTCGAGTCGGACGCGGATCCGGCGAGGGGTGTGGTCGATACGGGTCTGATGCATGTCGAGCTCCTGAGATGGATGCCGAGCTTGATACTCGGACGGTCATCAAAGCCTGAGCCTCAATGGCGTGAGTCGCATCGCCCACCTGGACGATTCACCCGCTCCCGCCCGCGTCGCCGAACCGTCAGTCGAGCAGCTCGAACTGGCGAGCGCGTTCGATGATGGCGTCGGCGCCCCCGGTGACACCCAGCTTGTGGCGCAGCGAGGTCAGGTACGACTTGACCGTGTTCTCGGAGACGAACAGTTGTGCACCGATCTCCTTGCGGGTCAGCCCGTGTGGCAACAGCCGCAACACCGCCGCTTCACGATCGCTTAGTACGACGGGTGCTCCCGCTTCGGTTCTGGCGAAGCGGATCTCGTTCGTTGTTCGTCTCAACTCGTCGACCAGGGGAGTCGGTGTGGCGTCACCCAATACCGACTCGGCCGAACGGAGAGCGGCGCGGGCTTCGTCGGAGTGGCCCTTCAGGTGCGCCAGCCGGGCGAGTTGACAACGTGCCAAGATCAGCATCAGCGGCTCGACGGCGGCCTGGGCGATCGACTCGGCTCGTTGTGCCAGGTCGGTGGCGTCTCCGATTCGGCCACGGGCGAGTTCAACACGACTCTTGACCAACAAAGCGATGACGGGCTGATGGAAGCGTTCGAGGACAGGGCTCGACGCCAGTGCCAACGCCTGGTCGGCGAACTGTTCTGCCTCGTCGCGGCGATCGGGATCAACGACGGCGTACAACGCCAGACCCGAATACGCCACGACCGTCGACGTGTCGTTGCCGAGCGCCAGACCGATCTCGAGCATCTGGCGCGCTCGCTCGACATCGACCTCACCGGCAAGCTGGCCGGCGAGTTCGAGCACCGCTGGCGCGATCGACCGTTCGATGTCGTCGTCGGGGTGCGAATCGTCGATCGCTATGGCCCGGCGGCCTTCGAGCAGCGCACCATCCAGATCACCGAGATGGCGGGCTCGGTGAGAGCGGATCGTGTGCGCTTGGACCTGATAGTTGGAGCTGAGCCGTTCACCGGGCAGCGCCCGCAACCATTCCTCGATCTCGTCGTAGCGGTGGACGTTGAGCGCCACCCAGGCGACCATCATTCGCATCTCTGGGTCGAGACGACACCGATCGAGCCCGTATGCGGCGAGCCATCCGTCGAGTGTTGTCATCAAGCCGCGTTGGGCGTAGGACCCACAGTTGGCTTTGATCGTCGTCAAGGCGAGATCGTGATCACCGGCAGCTATGGCGTGGCGAATCGTGGCTGACGGATCGTCCGCAGCGGCGTACCACGATGCTGCCCTGCAGTGCAGCAGGGCGAGCCGCTCGGGCGGCAGTTCCTCAGCTCGACGCAGCAGAAAGTCGCGGAACAGGCGGTGATAGCGGTACGTGTTGGTGGTCGGGTCAACGAGTTCGGTGAACACCTGTGAGCGAGCCAGCTGGCGCAACGTCGCCAGGCTCCCGGGCTCCCCGAGCACCGCGTCACAGACCTGAGGGCACATCTCGTCGAGCACGCTGGTTTCGACCAGAAACTGTTGGAGTTCTGGCTGAAGCGAGTTGAGTGCCTCGGCCGCCAGGAAGTCGCCCAGGTCGCGGTCGACGGCCGAGAGTGCACTCAACAAGGAGTTGGCGTCGGGCGTCGCGGCGGTCGACACGGCGAGCATCCGTAGCCCGGTAGCCCACCCCTCGGTGTGGTCGACAATGGTCGCGATGGTTGCTTCGTCGAGCGGTTCGAAGACGTGTCGTGCCTCATCTGCGGTGAACGCCAGATCCTGCGACCGCAGCTCTACCAGTTGTCCATGAGCGCGCAGACGACCGATCGGCAGGGCCGGGTCGGCGCGAGTGGTGATCACGATCGTCAGATTTGCGGGCGGGCGGCTGACTATTCGCCCTAGCTGGCCGAGGATCGCTCCGTCGACGATTTCGTGCAGATCATCGAGCACCAAGGTGACCCGGGCATTGCTGTGCTCGATGTACGAGACAATCGTGTCGACGGTCGCGTCGAGGTGGTCGGGGTCGATCTGGTCAGCCAGCGTTTCTAGCGGATCCCCGTCCCCCATCACGGCAGCGGCGACATGGGTCCACAGACGCACAGCGTCGTTGTCGGCTGCGTCGACACTGATCCACGCCAGCGCTCCGCCCTGTCGCTCGAGCGCTTGGGTGACCACGGTCGTCTTGCCGTAGCCGGCGGGTGCGCTGAGTAACCACACCGAAGCCGGGCTAGAAACGAGACGATCGACGAGGCGCTCGCGCACGATCGATTGTGGGTGGAGTTGCGGCGCAAGCAGTTTGGTTCGCAGGTATGGCGCCGGCATTGAACCAGTATCGCTGTGTTCTCCGTGTGGTGCGACTTCCCGAGTGCGGGTGAAAGCCCCTGGCGGGCGATGTCGGAGGTGTTTCGATGCTTCAGGCTGTTGTTGTCGTTCGAACCATCGGACCGCTTCGATCCACCCACGGGCAGCCTGCCCAGCAAAGGAACATCTCATGAACAGCAAGGCCAACAGAACAGCGCTCGTCACCGGCGCAACGTCCGGACTCGGCTTCGAGGCCGCACTCCATCTCGCCGACGAGGGCTTCGGCCGGGTCATCATCACCGGGCGCGACACGACCAAGGCGGCAACCGCGGCCGCAGAGCTCACCAAGCGTGCCAACAAGGACATCTTCGAATCGTTGGCACTCGACCTCAATGACTCGCACGATGTCGGCAGGGCGGTCACCGAGCTCACCGACCGCCAGGTGAGCATCGATTTCCTGCTGCTGAACGCCGGCATGGTGTCGGGTTCGAAGCAGGTCAAGACGCCTGAAGGCATCGAGATCACCTACGCCTCGTCGCTGATCGGTCATCACCAGCTGACGATGGGTGTTCTTGCCAACGACCTGCTGGCGACCAACGCTCGAATCGTGATTGCGGGCTCTGAAGCAGCTCGAGGTGACGTGCCGACGTTCAATCCGGTCGATCTGTCGGAACATGCTCGCAAGCATTTCGATTCGGACCTGATTACGGCGGCGACCGCATTGATCAGAGGTGAGGGCCCCGGCAAGTTTCCACCTGGCAACACCTACGCCACCGCCAAGTTGTTCGTGGCATGGTGGGCGAGCTCATTGTCGCGGATGCTGCCAGAGGGCACAACGGTTACAGCGGTCTCGCCCGGCAGCGCGCCTGGAACATCAGCGGGGCGCAACGCCAACTTCTTCATGAAGCGAATCATGATGCCCGTGATGAAGCATGCTCCGGCCAGGCTGCGCATGGCTGCCAGCGTTCCCGACGCCGCACGTCGATACATCGACGCCGCTGATTTCACCGATCAAGTGAGCGGACAGTTCTTCGCTTCTGCGCCCAAGAAGATGACCGGTCCGCTGCACCGCGTCGAGCTCGCTCACGTGCTCGACCGGGCCAGCGAGGACGCCGCCTGGGCAGCGACGGTGGCGGCGGCCGGCGTCGGGTACCCCGTCGCAGCCTGATCGTCATCCGAGCGGATCCAAGCCAGTGCGGGTGTTACCCCAGGTGCCTGGCACCTGGGGTAACGGTGTGTTGGGCGGACCAACGGCCCTAGACGTGCTCGGGGATTGGCCCTACGGTTGAGGTGTGGAGATCACCGAGTTGATAGTTCGCGCCCAGGAGTTGGTGCAAGACGGCACGCTGGCGTACGACCAGAAGGTGCGTCGGCTGGCGGCGCTGGCGACCGAGGCGGTGCCGTATCCGGCACTCTCCGGGGCGTGCGCACAAGCTCTCGAAAAGCGCGTGATCTGCGACATGTACGAGGGCAACGCCCCGTACACGGCGCGTTACATCCTGCCCGACTACGAACTGGCGATCCGCCAGGGCCTCTCGTATCTGGAGATGCCGCCCCCGACCGACCTCGACGGCGCCCTGGCATTCCTCCAGGTGATGTACGCGTATGTTCCCAGCGTCACCACGTATCCCGTGTACCTCGGGGATCTCGACAAGGTGCTGGCACCATTCGTCACCGACGAGATCACCGACGAACAGCTCGACACGAAGCTGCGTCGGTTCTGGATCGGCATCGACCGCATGCTTCCCGATGCTTTTGTACACCTCGATCTCGGGCCACACGACAGTCGGATCACTCGTTCGATCTTTCGGGTCGAGCGCTCTCTGCGCCAGGCCGTGCCGAACATCACGCTCAAGGTCGACCCCGAGATCACGCCTGACGACCTGATCGAAGACGCCGTGCGCACCGTGTTCGAAACAGGCAAGCCACACTTTGTCAACCATCCCATGATGGTCAACGATCACGGCGAGCACTACGCGTCGGTCAGCTGCTACAACTCGCTCAAGATCGGTGGTGGCTCGCACACCCTGGTGCGCCTCAATCTGAAGGAAGTGGCGTTGCTGCACGGCGGCTCGGTCGACGAGTTCCTGACCGCGACGTTGCCGCGCTATGTCGAACTGACCGCCGAGCTGGCCGAGGCCCGAATCCGCTCGCTGGTCGAGGGCCAACACTTCTTCGACACCCATTGGTTGGCGGCAGAAGGCCTGATCGACATCGACCGCTTCTCGGCGATGTTCGGCATCTTCGGTCTCGCCGAGTGCGTCAACCTGCTGATGGCCTACGAGGGCCGCGATCGGGATGGCGAGGCCCGCTATGGCCACGACGCAGACGCCAACTTGTTGGCCATCCAGGTCGTCGAGCGGGTCGCCGAGCTGGTGGCGGCCCGGCCGATGCCGTACTGCGAGGGTGGTGGCGGACACTGCTACCTGCACAGCCAGAGCGGTATCGACCTCGACCAAGATGTCACCGCCGGCACGCGCATCCCGGTCGGCGACGAGCCCGGCCTGCTCGAACACATCGCAACGTGTGCACCGCATCATCACCTGTTCGCCTCCGGTGTCAGCGACATCTTCCATGTCGACGAAACCGTCCTACGCAACCCCGAGGCGATGGTCGACATCATCCGTGGCGGTTTTGCCAGCGGCATGCGCGACTTCACGTTCAATCTCGACAGCAACGAGTTCATCCGGATCACCGGATACCTCGTGCGCAAGAGCGACCTCGTCACGATCGCCGAGTGTGGGGTGGTCCGGCACACCAGCGATCACCTTGCCGCCGGTGCCGAGAACTCGTTCCACCTCACACAACGAGCGGTCAAGCGGATCGGCTGCAATGAGCGCGACGCTCGGTAGGCCGCTCAAGGGTTTCGTCGCCGACACCATCTCGTTCAGCAACGTCGACGGGCCAGGCAACCGATTTGTGGTCTTCCTGCAAGGTTGCAACTTCGACTGCGTGGCGTGTCACAACCCCCAGACGATTCCCGGGCACCAACCGCTCGAAGGGTTCGATCCCCACCACCTGGGTGTCGACGACCTGCTCGAGCGGATCCGTCCGGCCGCCCCGTTCGTCCGCGGCATCACGGCGTCGGGGGGTGAGGCAACCCAACAACCGACGTTTCTGCACGCCCTATTCGCGGCGGTGAAAGCCGAACCGGCGCTGGCACACCTCACCTGCTTCGTCGACTCGAATGGTGCGACCGAACAAGGCGTGTGGGACGACCTCGCGCCTGTGATGGACGGTGCGATGATCGACCTCAAGTGCCTCGACCCCGACATCCACCACCAGATGACGGGTCAACCGAACGGCGAGGTGCTCGCCAGCATCGGACACCTCCAGCGGCTCGGCTTGTTGTACGAGGTTCGGCTACTGATCATGGCGGGGGTCAACGACGATCCCGGGCTCGTTCGTCGCACCGCCGAATGGCTGGCCGCCGTCAACCCAGAGATGCGGATCAAGCTGATCGGCTTCCGAGCGCATGGCGCCAGACCACACGATCCACCGCTGGTCGAGCCGACCCCCGAGGCGTTGTTGACGGTGGCCGATCTGCTGCGTCAGGTTGCCGACTTCAACATCTGCGTCGTCTGATCAGCTCGGTCCGGTGCTTCAGTCCGGTTCGTCACTTTCGTCCGGTTCGTCGCGGCCCTCGGATTCGTCCGTCAGCGGTCGGATCGAGATGATTCGAGTTCGGCCGACGCCCTTGAGGTCGTAGTGGCGCCGCACCCAGCGAACATCGAGATCTTCGCGGTCGAGCAGGTGCTGACCGTCAACGCGCGGAACGACGACACTGTCTGGTCGCGCCAGCCCCGTCAGCCGACTTGCCAGATTGACGGTCGGGCCAAACACGTCGCCGCCGACTCGCACGGTTTGACCGAACGCCACACCACAGTGCACCGCCGGGATGATCTCTATCGGAGCAAGGCGAACGATCAGGTCGACAGCGATAGCGACTGCGTCGTCGATGGTCTTGGCGACGAACATCACCTCGTCGCCGATCAACTTCACGACGCGTCCCTCATGGGCCGACACCACGTCGAAGGCCATCGCTTCGAACGTCTCGACGATTTCGGTGATCTGTTCTTGCGTCGCTGTCTTGCTGACGCGGGAGAATCCGGAGAGGTCGACGAAACCGACGGCCTGTTGTGCGTCGGCCTCGCCGGCGTTCATGCTTTGGGCCAGCGCCGCCAGAAGATGGCGTCGCCACACGAAGTTCATCGTGGTCTCCATGAACGACACCACGTCGTGTTCCGAATCGTCGCCGAGGGTCTGCGGAGCGCCAGCGCTCATGCTTTGCGAGATGACCGTCAGTTGGGCGTCGACGAGTCGCGAGAACGAGGCGCCCATCAGGCGCGCAAGACGCAGGATGTCGGTGTCCTCGATCAGGCCGTCGTCCAACAACGTACGCAATCGCTGCACGACTGCCAGGTCGGTGTTGCTGAATGCCAGCTCGTCGTCGCCGACCTCGGCAAAGCCCATCGCCCGCCACCAACGCAACGATTGGTCGGGATCGATTCCGCTCAGCTCGGCGATGTCGGCTCGCCGCATGGTGGGGGGCTCGATGCCGACCGTCGAGTACAGAGCGTTCAGCCTCGAGTCGGGTGTCGTATGCCGATCGGTCACGCATCCATGATGGCGCGGTTGGCGCGAGTTCGTGCCGCCGTGTCGACGTATGTTCCAGGGCGAACCTCCGCCAAGCGTCGAACTAGCGTCGCCGTGGCGGCCTGATTGGCCACTGGCAGAAGGGAAATCGATGATCGACCGAGTAGCACGGGAACACGACGACGCCACGGGTGATCGGCGATGACGATCGATGTGAACTCGGTCGATGAAGCGCTGACAACAACCCGGGCAGTGCGGTTGCGACTCGACCTCGAACGTGCGGTCGACAACGACATCATCTACGAATGCATCGACATCGCCGAACAGGCGCCGTCTGGCGGCAATCAGGGCAGCCGCAGATGGATCATCGTGCGCGATCCGGCGGTCAAGGCCAAAATCGCAGAGCTCTACATGGCGACGGGTGGCGAGTTCATGATCGGTGCCCGCGACAAGCTTGCCGGCACCGGCCACCCTCAGGAGAAGGTGATGAAGTCGGCCGCCTACCTCGCCGAGCATTTGGCCGAGGCACCTGCGATCGTGATCCCGACGATCATCGGCACACACGATGGCAGTGGTCGGCCGGGTCTTTTCGACTCGGTAATCCAGTCGGTCTGGAGCTTTTGCGTGGCGCTGCGTGCGAGGGGGCTCGGCACCTCGTGGACCACGGCGATTCTCGGAAAGGGGGACAAGCTGGCCGAACTGCTTGGCGTACCGGATGGCAACACGCAGATCGCCGTGATTCCGGTGGCGTGGACCAAGGGCACCGACTTCAAGCAAGCTCCGCGATATCCGGCCCGCGAGATCAGCTTCATCGACCGCTACGCCCACACATGGGTGTCCGGTCCCAGCGATCCGCCCTGTCACGCCGACGGCCCTGGCACCGTGGTCGAGGCCGACATCAAGGCGTCGGTTGATGATGTGTGGCCGCTGATCACCGATATCAGCTTCGGCGCCGACCACAGCGAGGAGTTCAAAGGGGCACGCTGGGTCGACGATGTTGGTGGTCCGTCGCTTGGCGCCGAGTTCATCGGCAGCAATGTGCACCCTGCGATCGGCGAATGGGATGTGCCGTGCTTCGTGCACCGCTATGTCGAGAGGACCGAGTTCGGTTGGGTCACCTCCGACCACGACAATCCCGGGGCCCAGTGGCGGTTCGAACTGGCGTCGATCGCCGGAGCGACGCGGCTTCGGTACTCGCTGATCATCGGCCCAGGACCTTCGGGTATCAACGCTGCCATCTCGGCGATGCCCGACAAAGAACCGCGCATCCTGTTTCGTCGGATCGAGGAGCACCGCACCAACATGCAGCGCGTCGTCGACGCCATCAAGCGTGCCGCCGAGGCTGCGGCAGCCGATTCGGTCTGAGCAGGATTCGCGCCGCCGCCGGCATGGCCCCCGCGATCATCATCGAAAGGCTCTGACAATTCTGCCGGCCGTGGCCGGGCGTGAGCTGAGGAGCCGAGCCAACAACCAACCCGCGTCGCACCCCAACGCACTGCTTCGCCGGCCAGAGATCCCGGCTGCCGTTCCGGCTGTCGGTCGCAGTACGGTCGGTTGGATGGCAGATCGGCGGGAGTTTCGTCAACCTCGTTTTGCGCCGACGCAAGGGGCATGCGAGATTCTGCTCGTTCGCCACGGTGAGTCGGCGCCATTGATCGAGGGTGGATCGTTCCCGCTCGTGGGCGGCCACGCAGACCCCCCGCTCCACCCGGATGGACGCGTTCAAGCTGTGCAGGTCGCCAAACGTTTGGTGTCGACGGGCGAGCGGATCGCCGCGGTCTATGTGACGACGCTGATCCGCACGCATCAAACAGCGGCGCCGCTGCTGGCCGAGATCGGTCTGCAGGCAACAGTCGAGGGCGATCTGCGTGAGGTCTTCCTCGGCGACTGGGAGGGCGGACTGTTGCGCCACAAGATCGCCGACGGCGACCCGATCGCCTTGCAGATGTTTGCCGAGCAACGTTGGGACGTGATTCCCAACGCCGAACCGGCCACTGAGTTCGAGGCCCGAGTGCGGGGCGGAATCGAGCGGATCGCCGCCGCCCACCCGGATCAACTGGTGGTCGCGGTCGTCCACGGCGGCGTTATCGGTCAGGTCATGAAGATCGCCACGGGCGGATCGGGTTTCGCCTTCAACGGTGCCGACAACGCCTCGATCTCACATCTCGTGGTCACCGCCGACCGCTGGATCGTGCGCTGTTTCAACGACACCTCACACCTTAGCCCGACCTTCAGCAGCGCCCCACAACCACCAACATGAACGTGGTTCAGCGGGTGGCGGCGAGTTTGAGGTCTTTGAAAGGGACGCCGGAGTCGACACTGATGTCGCGGGGGAGACCGAGCACTCGGTCGCCGATGATGTTGCGCTGGATCTCGTCGGTGCCGCCGGCGATGCTGCTGGAGAACGAGCCGATCACAGTGGTCTGCAAATCGCCGGCTCGGCCGTTGGTCGGATCCCAAGCCTGGCTGCCGGCACCAGCGATCTCCATCGCGATCTCGCGGAAGCGCCACGAGATAACCGAGCCGTAAAGCTTGCCCAGTGAACCACCGGGGCCAGGCGCCTTGCCAGCCTTCATTTCGGCGCGGGTGCGCATCGCGACCAGCGATTTGGTGGTCTCCATCGAGTAGATCTCCATCAACTGATCGCGCACGACCGGGTCGTCGACGCGTCCGGCCGAGCGAGCGGCGGCGAGTAATACGTCGTACATCGGTTGGCTCACTGCACCCGACCCGGCAGAGCCGATCGCCACCCGTTCGTACATCAGCATGGCCGTGGCCTGACGCCAGCCGTTGTTGTACTCGCCGACGAGATTGTCGACGGGAATCCGCACGTCGGTGAAGAACACCTCGTTGAAGTGCCGACCGCCATCGATCTGGTGGATCGGACGAATCTCGACGCCGGGCGCTCGCATATCGAGGATGAACATCGATATGCCAGCGTGCTTTGTCTGCTCGGGGTCGGTGCGGGCAATGAGAATCCCGTAGTCGCTCTCGTGGGCGAGCGTCGTCCACACCTTCTGCCCGTTCAGAATCCACTCGTCGCCGTCGCGTTCGGCCTTCGTTTGCAGGCTGGCCACGTCTGACCCGGCACCCGGCTCGGAAAACATCTGGCACCACATCGTTCTAGCTGCGATGTTGTCGGCCAGGAAGCGCTGCTTTTGATCGTCGGTACCGAACTCGTTGAGCATCGGCAGGCACATACCGTGGCTGATGATGAACGCACTTGTCATCGGCGGAAACTCGGCGGCAGCCGAACGCCAGATCCGCTCGTGTTCGCTGGTGAGGCCAGCTCCGCCGTACTGCTTGGGAAATGTGAGTCCGGCCAGCCCAGCGTCGGCCAGTTTGCCTTGGAATTCTTTGGCGGCTGGAATGCTGCTGCGGCGGCCCGGCTTGGCGTGCTCGGTGAGGAACGCGCGGCAGCGAACGGCGAAAGCTTCGCCCTGTTCGGCGGAGAGTTTCGTGTCGGTCATCAATACTCCTGGTGCTTCCTGTCGGACGGTTAGCAAAGATTTGGTAGCCGTATGACCTCTGATTGTATGATTCCATACAATCATGGCGATCACAAATGCGACGAGTCCAAAGCGGGTTGCCACCGGAAATCCGGCGCACGAACTTGACGCTCCGCCATGGCTGCGGGTCGAGAGCACCTTGATGGCGACGGCCGATGCGATTCGTGCCGCCTACGACGAGCGCCTGGCTCCGCTCGGCCTCACGCTCAGCCTTGCCAGCCTGCTGTCGTATATCGGTGAGTTCGGTCCGATCAATCAAACCCGTGCTGCCGAACACCTCGACCAGGGTCGCGCCGTCACCGGCACCCAGGTCGATCGCCTTCAGGCACTCGGTCTTGTCGAACGCCAGCCCGATCCCGACGATCGCCGCGTCTGGATGTTGGCGATCACCGAGTTGGGCGCCACGCTGGCCGCGTCGATCGTCGACGTCGATCAGGTGCTGCGAGCCGAGCTGCGGGCCGGAATCTCGCGGTCGGAGCGTCAGGCATTGGCCGGTCTGCTCGTTCGGCTGCAGAAAAATCTTCATCGGTCCATGTCGGCCCCCAGCTCTTCACCCCAACAAACTTCACCCCAACAAACTTCACCCCAACAAACTTCACCCCAACAAACTTCACAGGGAGCAACAACATGATCAGCGCTGTCATTGTCGATGCCGTGCGGACGCCTGGAGGCCGCCGCAACGGGAAACTGAAGGATTGGCACCCCGCCGACCTTGCAGCTCACGTGCTCAAGGCGATCGAGGAGCGCAACGGTCTCGATCCGTCAATGGTCGACGACGTCATCATGGGCTGTGTCATGCAGGTCGGTGAGCAGTCGCTCAATATCGGTCGCAACGCGGTGCTCGCCGCCGGTTGGCCCGAAACGGTTCCCGCCACCACGGTCGACCGTCAATGCGGCTCCAGTCAGCAGGCGCTCCACTTTGCTGCTCAAGGTGTGATGGCCGGCGCCTACGACATCGTGGTCGCCGCCGGTGTCGAGGTGATGACTCGCACCCCGATGGGTGCCTCGATCGTGAAAGACATGGGGTTTCCGTTCCCCAAGTCGATGATGAAGAGGTACGAGGCCACAGGCCTGCCGATGCAAGGTGTTGGAGCCGAGATGATCGCCGACGAGTATGGCCTGACACGCGAAGACCTAGACGCCTTCGGCGCCGAGAGCCAGCGCCGCGCCGCTCAGGCAACCGCCGAAGGCCGCTTTGAACGCGAAATCGTTCCCGTCCCTGTCGTGATCGACGGCGTCACGGTGATGATGACCGCTGACGAGGGAATCCGCGAAGGCACCACGCCCGAGACGCTGGCCAACCTGAAGCCTGCGTTCAAGGAAGGCGGCAAGGTCACTGCCGGCAACTCGTCGCAAATCAGCGACGGCGCTTCGGCCGTGCTGGTGATGAGCGAGCAACGGGCCGCCGAACTCGGGCTCACCCCGCGAGCCCGCTTTCACACCTTTGCCGTGGTCGGCACCGACCCCGTCACGATGCTCAAAGGCCCGATTCCGGCGACCGAGAAGGTGCTCGAGCGCTCGGGGTTGTCAATCGACGACATCGACCTGTTCGAGGTCAACGAGGCGTTTGCTTCGGTTGTTTTGGCCTGGCAGAAAGTGCACGGCACCGATCTCGCCAAGACCAACGTCAACGGCGGCGCGATCGCCCTCGGTCACCCGCTGGGTTGCTCGGGAGCCAAGCTGATGACGACACTGCTCAACGAACTCGAGCGCACCGGTGGTCGTTACGGTCTACAGACCATGTGCGAAGGCGGCGGGCTCGCCAATGCAACCATCATCGAAAGGCTCAGCTGATGCCCAGAATGAATCTCGAAGGCTCGTCTTCGATTGTCACGGGCGGTGCGTCCGGGATTGGTGAGGCGTGTGCCCGCCAGCTGGCCGCGCTGGGCTCGCGAGTTGTGATCGCCGACCTTCAGGAAGAGCGCGGTCAGGTCGTCGCTTCCGAAATCGGTGGCCTGTTCGTCAAGTGCGACGTCTCCAGCGAGCAAGACGGTGCTGCGGCCGTCGCTGCCGCATCGGAGATGGGTCCTCTGCGGGCGCTCGTCAACTCAGCTGGCCTTGGCCGAGCCGGACGCACGGTCGATCGCAACAACGACCCGATGGCGCAGAGCGATTTTGATTTCGTGATCAAGATCAACTTGCTCGGCACGTTCAACATGCTGCGCTTAGCGGCAGCAGCGATGGCCAAGACCGATCCGCTCGATGCCGACGGTCAGCGTGGGGCGATCGTCAACATGGCGTCGGTCGCCGCGTTCGACGGCCAGATCGGCCAGGCCGCCTACTCGGCGTCGAAGGGCGGCGTGGTCGGTATGACCTTGCCGATAGCCCGTGACCTGTCGGCCATCGGTGTCCGCGTCAACACCGTGGCACCCGGTCTGATCGACACCCCGATCTATGGCGAAGGCGAGGCTTCCGAGGCGTTTAAGAATCACCTCGGCCAGTCGGTGTTGTTTCCGAAGCGGCTTGGCAGTTCGGAGGAGCTGGCCTTCATGGTGCTCGACCTGATCACCAACCCATACATGAACGCCCAGACGATTCGCGTCGACGGCGGGATCCGGATGCCACCGAAATAGGCCTGACGTACCGGCCCGGCGAGGTCGGGCCGTGTTCCAGCCCGGCTCTCGCCGGCGGCCTCTGGCAGGCGCTACATATTCAGACCGACGGGCCTTCGGCGCGGATTCGTTCGACGTCGTCGATCGCTCGTCGCAGGTCGGTCAACCAGTCGTCGGTGTGTTGCCCAACCAGCTTGACGCACCAGGCCAGTGCGTCGGCGCGTGACCTGGCAACGCCGGCAGCGATCAGGGTGTCGAGCACCTGCCGTTCGGGCTGGCGTAGTCGGGTCATGGCTGGTACGGCGATATGCGTGAACAGTGCGGTTTGGCCGTCGGTGCTGACACCCCACGCCACTTTTCGCTCGAAGCGGTGCTCAGCCTCGCGAGCAATCGCCATCCTTTGTTCGCGGGTGTCGTCACGGAACCCGGCGATCCGTCCAGCGGCTGCCTCGGAGCGGGCAGTATCGGTGGCGTCGTCGTTGACGGTCGGGGGAGCGATGTCGAGCGTGACCGTGATCTCTTCGCGGTCGACGACGACGGTCGGTACTGCATGTTGGGTCCATTCCGCCGGTAGGCGTCCGCTGAACCATGCGGAGATGTCTGATGAAGTTGTTGTCATGTAAGTAAGATTATATGATTACACCCATACTTCCACCCACCACATGTCGGTCAACCTCGCGAGCGCAGCAGGCGGCGGCGGCTCTCGTAGTCCTCGCGGTTGACATAGGCACCGCACAAATGGCGATTGCCGGTGTAGGCGGCGCGCCCGTGGAGTACGCGCCAATTGTCGAACAGCATCGCTGTGCCCGGTCGGTTCACCCTGCGCCACTGGAGCGCATGGTCGTTGGCAAGCGCCTCGAAGGCACGTAGCGCTTCGTAAAAGGCATCCATCTGCGGCGGCGGCAGCAGGAAGGGCGCTCGGTCGCCGTTGTTGAACGACACCTGTGCGAGGGCGCCGAGATGGTCGTGGCGAAACACGGGGCGGCCGGCCATGAGATGCGAACCGTCGCCGAGGTACTGTCCGGGCACATTCACGGTCGCCAGCACCTGGTACAGCTCGGGCTCGCTGGCACGCAGTTCGGATGCGATCCGGAACCCGTCGACCATCGTCGATTCGCCGCCCTCACCATCGAACATCAGACAGTGCAGCAGCTGCAGGCCCGGAGCGTCGTGGCTATACGTGCCGTCGGTATGGGGAAGCAGCTCGAGGTTGGTGTAGGCGGTGTCGGCTTTGGAGAGGTCGGCCTGGAAGTCCCAGAAGCCACCGAAGATCGTTTCGCGTACATATCCGACGCGACGTACCAACGCCTCGGTGGCCTCGATCGTCGGTGGCGTTCCGACCACCATCGCGAATCCATAGGTAGCGACAAGATCGAGCCAGCTCGCGATGCCTTCGTCGCCGGCCATCACGGTCTCGTGCTCGATGCTGGGCCACTGCTCATCGATGATCTCTGCATCCCACAACACCCGTTCGGTGGGCACATCGATGTTGGCCGGTCCGGGTGTACGGAACGAAGCGAGAAACTCGATCGGCAGATGCGATGCCGGAGTATTGTCGCTCCACGCCACCTCGACCTGATCGCCAACGACGCGGACGGTGGTGCCGCGCAGATCGTGGCGGACACCTGCGGTATGCAGCTGCCGCTGCTGTGTGACCGGGTGCAGCGTCGCCTCGTCGTGTGCATGGTCACGCAACCACAGCCACGGGTAGCGGCTGGTCACGCGATCGTCCCATGTGATGTCGAGCCAGTCGTCACCGAGGCCCAGCGAGGAGATCAGCGGCACACCCGTGATTCAATCAGGAGAAGGCTTCACAAGCATGATCGATGGCGATCACGGTTCGCCCAGTTGTGGCTCCAACCAGTCAGCCAGTTCGCCCATCAAGTCGATCCAGTCGACATCGCCGCATCTGCTTCCGTGGCGAACGATCACAAGCTCGGCACCGGGGTCGACATAGATCTGTCGACAATGATCACCGTTGGCAAAGAACGTGCCGGGGCGTTGTTCATCGAGCCACCACAGGTACTGGTACTGCGATGCCGGGTCGGTGTCGACGTCGTTGCGAGTGGCCTGGGCGACGAAGTCGGACGAAACGACCTGGGCAGCGCCGTTGTGCCCGTCGTGGAGGTACAGCCATCCGAGCTTGGCAAAGTCGATCGCTCGCCCGTTGATCCCGACGAACATCTTCTCGAACCCAGAGGCCTCGCTGTCGAGGCTCCATGAGCCCTCGGCCTCAGCTCCCATCGGTTGCCACAAGCTGGCTTGCATGTAGTCCGACACCGACATGCCGGTTGCCCGCTCCAGCACGAAGCCAAGCAGGATGACGTTCCAATCGTTGAAGTTGAACTCTTCGCCCGGCGGTCGTTCGACCGACGTCTTGGTCAGCGCCGCCGACCTGAGATCGCTGGCGTAGTAGGTGTTGGCGGGGTCGGCCCACGGCGACGACCCCTCGCGGAATGCGAGCCCCGACGACATCGTGATCAGGTGCAGCAACGTGATGTCGCCGAACCGGGTGTCGCGTTGCGACAACTCAGGGATGTATTTCGTAATCGGGTCGTCGAGCCCAGCGATCAAGCCCCCGTCGATCGCAATTCCGACCAGCGTCGCCGTGAACGATTTGGCGACCGAGAACGAAGTCTGCACGGCATCGTGGTTCGAACCGTTGAAGTAGCGCTCGTACAGCAAATCGTTGCCGTGCAGCACGATGAACGCCGTGGTGCCATTTGACTCGAGTGTGTCTCCGAACGACCCACCGGACGGATCGGCGAAGACCGTATCGATGGGGGGTCCATCCACCGGAGTGAACACAACCGGATCGGCTGCCGGCTCGAATGGTCTCGACGGAAACCGGAACTGGTCGCCGAAGCTCGAGTCGCCCCACACGATCGCCGGCGCCAACTGAGAGGTATCGGTTGCGGTTTGCGCCCACACCGAGACCGACAGCACGATCGCTGCTACGGAGGCCACCAAAGCCCCCATCCCGACGCCGGCCACCCGTGACGTAGTCGCTCGCCCCGGACGTCGCGCCCACCAGACCAACGCAACGCCGCATGCGATCAGCAAAGACGTCATGATCAACACGACCGTCATCGAACCTCCGATCCGCGTGACATCTGAGCGCCCTTGATGACGCACACCGCGGCCGGGCGGATCGACCCACCGTGCAGTGATCCTTCAGCACGACGAACAACAGCCCGCCAGAGCCCTCTGTCACCCCCCCCGGTGGGGAGCTTGGTCGGCGGGGGCATGTGGCCGGCGTGTAGTTCGGCTCAGCCGGTGACGATGACCTCGCCAATCATCCATGGGTGTGGCGTGCAGAAGTAGGTGAACGTGCCGGCTTCGTCGAACGTGCGCTCGAACAACTCGCCGGCCTGCACCTCACCCGAGTCGAACAGACCATCGGGAGTGCCCGTCTTGCCCGGCTCGCCGGTACTCGTGCCCGATATCACGGTATGGAACAAGGTGTCGGTGTTGCTCCACGTGACGGTGTCGCCGACCTTGACCGTGACCACGTTTGGTGAGAACGCGATATCGGCGTTCGTCGGATCCCAAGCCTCAGGGATGATGATCACCTCAACCGCAGCAGGCTCCTCCGCCGGCGCAGCCTCGGCCGCCGGTCCCCCTGGGATCCTGGCAAATGGTGACGTGCCGTCGTTGCCGTCATCGCCGCACGCAGCCAGCCCGACCACAGCGAAGGCGACAGCGACGCCGCCGCCCATCGTCCGGATGAACCGCCTGTGGGTGAGAGTTTCCCGGCGATCACCAGTCATCTTCATGGACATGTTCGACACCTCATTCTCGACATAGGGCTTGCACACCGTAGGGCGTCCCCACCTTGGCCCAGAAATACTGGGCCGAGTAGGGCCGAACTTCCCTTCGACGGTATCGATCGCGCGTGCGGATCGCCACGGGCGGTGGCGGGAACGTACGGTACTTCGCATGGTCGACCGCATCGAGTACGACGAGTTCGCTCTCTTCCATCAGAACGCCGCCGAGCACGACCTGGCCTTCGATGGGCCTCCGGATGTGAGACGCGTGGCCACTGAGCTACCGGATGGTCGTCGACTCAGCAGCCTGGTCTGGGGTAATGATCCACCCGAGATGGTGCTGATCCACGGGGGCGCCCAGAACGCCCACACGTGGGACACGGTGGCTCTTGCTCTGGGTCGCCCGCTGATCGCCCCCGACCTTCCCGGCCACGGCCACTCCGACAGTCCGGCACCAGGGGTCGGAACCGCGCCCGCCGCCAACGCCGCCGACCTTGCGGCGGTGATCGCTGAAAAAGCCCCAAACGCGGGCCTCATCGTCGGTATGTCGTTGGGCGGGCTCACCTCGATCGCGCTGGCGACAGTTCGACCCGATCTGGTGCGACGTCTCGTGCTTGTCGACATCACCCCGGGCGTCACGGGCGAGAAGGCCAAGGCGATTTATGACTTTGTGCGCGGCCCCGCCACGTTTCCCAGCTTCGGTGAGCTGCTGGCGCGCACGATCGAGTTCAACCCAACCCGTTCGGAGAGCTCCCTGCGGCGCGGAATTCTTCACAACGCCACCCAGCTAAACGACGGAAGCTGGGTCTGGCGTCACCGCCGCGACGACGTCGCCGTGATGGGCAATGATGAGACCGCCGGCCCTGACCCGGCGCTGTTGTGGGATGACCTGGAGGGGTTCGCCGGCCCGATTACGCTCGTGCGTGGGATGCGCTCTCAGTCGGTCGTCGACGATGGTGATGTTGTCGAACTGTTGCGGCGCCGACCTGACGCAACCGTGATCGAGGTCGACGCCGGCCACAGCGTGCAAGGCGACGCCCCGCTCGAACTCGCAGAGATCATCCTCGGCGCGTTGACATCCCGAGACACAGGAGACAGCCAATGAGCATCGACTACGACGCCCTCTATCCGAGTTTCACCTACGACCGCCCGCGAGACGGTGTGCTGCGGGTCACGTTCGACGCCCCAGGGCTGAACTCGGTCGGGCCCGGCGCCCACCGCGAGATCGCCGAGATCTGGCAGACGGTCGATCGCGATCCCGACGTGCAGGTAGCCATCCTGCAGGGCGCCGGCAAGGGTTTCTCGGCGGGTGGCAGCTTTGAGCTGATCGACGGGATGATCCAGGACTATGGCGTGCGCACCAGAGTCATGCGCGAGGCCCGTGACCTGGTATGGAACGTGATCAATTGTTCGAAGCCGATCGTTTCGGCGATCCATGGCCCTGCGGTCGGTGCCGGGCTGGTGGCCGGATTGTTGGCCGACGTGTCGATCGTCGGGCGCAACGCCCGCATCATCGACGGCCACACCCGCCTGGGCGTGGCCGCCGGCGATCACGCGGCGGTCTGCTGGCCGTTGTTGTGCGGCATGGCGAAGGCCAAGTACTACCTACTCACCTGTGACACCCTGACCGGCGAGGAGGCCGAGCGGATCGGATTGGTGTCGCTGTGTGTCGACGACGACATGGTCCACGAGGAGGCGCTGATCGTTGCCGACAAACTGATGGCTGTCTCGCCATCGGCGATGCGCTGGACCAAACACTCGCTGAACCACTGGTACCGTTCGGCGGGCTCGGCATTCGACGCCTCGCTGGCGCTCGAGTTCTACGGGTTCGGCGGCCCCGACGTGGCCGAGGGGCTGGCGTCACATCGCGAGAAGCGGGCCCCCGACTTTCGGGGAGCCACCAGCGAGTAACGGAAGCAACCCGGGCCTGACGGGGTTGCTCTCGACATGCATCGTCTGAGCCCACTTCCGACCTCGTACGCCACCACCCGCGACGTGTTGCAGCGGGTTGCCGTTCACATCGTGGCGCGAGCCCGGTCACAGGCGACGGGGCGTTTTGGCCTGCGCGTCACCAACGGCGGCTTTGGCACACCCGAGTTCGGCGAGGATCTGACGCGTGTACGGGTCTCTGGTGGTCTGCTGGTTCGCGAGTCGGGCGGTCCCGAGAAAGCGCACAGTGCGGCAGTCACCATCGATGGGTCGTCTCTGACCGATCTGGCTGGCTTCGCCCAGGTCGACCTCGGCGCCGAACTCGACGTTGGCCACGACACCCCGCCGCTCGGCGATGCCGGCCAGCCGCTCGGCGTCGATGTGTCAGCCGCCAAGGCGTTGGGCGATTGGTACGCGCTCGTGGCCGCCGCCCTCGATCGTGTCGTCGCCGAGGCACCATTCGCCGCCGACCCCTCGCTTGTTCAGGTCTGGCCTGAGCACTTCGACGCCGCCCTCGATCTGACGGCGGCGCCCGATCGCCGCGTCAACCTGGGTGGCTCGCCCGGCGACTCGTATCACGCCGAGCCGTACCTCTATGTCGGCCCGTGGACCGACGATCGCCCCGGCGACCCAGAGTTTTGGAACGCCGGGTTCGGCGCTGTACTCGGCCACGGCGAACTAGGCGGTGCGGGCGACCCGCTGGACGCGGCAGTTTCGTTCTTCAGGCGCGGGATCGAGTTGCTCGCCAGCTGACGGCGGTTCGGCTCGACCGTCGAGCAGGATCAGGTCATCTGATAGTTGTCGCAGGTAGTCGCCGGTGGGCTCGTGCGAGCCGAACCCAACGGCTTCGTTCTGTGACGAGTGCTTCGCGTCGATGTATGCGCGAGTCGATAGTCACGATGTCGTTGCGATGGCGATCGGACATGGACGTCGTCATAGTGTTCCGACATGGACCTCACCACGATGACGTATGGGGTGCGCAACGGCGTTGCGCACATACGATTCACCCGCCCGGAGGGAGCCAACGCGGTCAACCCGGCGTTCTCGGCCGACCTGCGGGCGGTGATGGTCGCGATCGAGTTCGACGCCGCCGTGAAGGCGGTGTCGGTCACTGCCGAGGGCAAGGTGTTCTGCGCTGGTGGCGATCTAAAGTTGTTCTACGAGGCGGGCCCGAACGTGCCGTCGCTGGCGTCCGACATGCTGGTCGACTACCACGGCGCGATCTACAAGATGAACTCGATCCCCAAACCGTTCGTGGCGGGTGTGCGCGGCGCTGCCGGTGGTGCCGGGCTGTCGCTGATGAGTGCCTTTGACTTGGTCGTGTCGGGCGAGTCGGCCAAATACACGATGGCCTACACCCGCGCCGGTGTAACACCTGACGGAACCTCGTCGTACTTTGTGGCGCGCCACATCGGGTTGCGCCGCATGCTCGATCTGACGCTGACCAACCGCGTGCTCAGCGCCGTCGAGGCCGAATCGTGGGGGCTGGTCAACCGGGTGGTGCCAGACGACGATGTCGATCAGGCCACGGCCGACCTGGCGCAACAGCTCGCCGACGGTCCGGCGTGGGCGACTGGCCACGCCAAGAGCGTCGTGTACCACGGCTACGAGCACGCCTTGCAGGCCGCCGGCGAGTACGAGGGTGCCGTAATCGCCCAGGCGATGTGCGGCCACGACGGCCAAGAAGGCATCGCCGCCTTCGCCGAAAAGCGCAAGCCGAACTTCACCGGCCAATAGCGAGCAAAGCGTTCGGAGTGTGTCAGGCACAACTCGAGCGGGTCGGATTGGACGCGTCGCCCAAACCATGCCGTGTCTGATAAGCCACGCTGTGTCTGGCGCAACTTGGCGCAACTTGGCGCAACTTGGCGCTACGTGCCGGCCCTGGCGGCTGGGTTCTGCCGATAAAAGTCGGCGAGCCGTTCGTACACCCGCGGTAATCGCTGGCGTAGGTCGACCGGGCGGGTGAAGAACAGTTCGCTGGTGACGGCGAAGTACTCGGCCGGGTTGGTGGCGGCGTATCCGCGCACCAGGGCGTCGCTGCCCCTCCGGCGCAGCCGGCGGTAGTTGGTGCCGAGCGTTTGTGCCCACTCCCGCTGTGCGTCTCGGTTTGGAAGCGGTGGCATCCCGTCGGCGGGTCCGTCGAGTTGGTCGAGTTTGTGGGCGAACTCGTGGTACACGACGTTCGCCCCAATCCCGGGCGCTGCAACCTGACGTTGCACGGTTTGCCAATCGAGCAAGACCGGACCGCGCCCATGTCCGGACTGTCCGGCCAGGTATTGCGGACCTGAGGTGTACACGCCTCGCACGGGCCCCGGCTGCACTTGACGGGTGACGATCGTGCGGGCATGCAAAACGATCGACTTGACGTTCAGAAACGGTTGCGTCTGTGGTTCGAACCCGGCGGTCAGCAATGCCGCGTGCGAGCTGACCGTCAGCACCATCTGATCGGTGACCTCGACGTCGCGGGCGCCCTCCCAGTGGGCTCGGCGGATCAGCCGTTCGCCATGGACGAAGAAACGTTCGCGTTCGGCCGCCGAGAGCCGATTGAATTCGGTCGGTGCGGCCCGTTCGAGGTCGCTTCGCAGATCGGCATCCACAGCGACAGTGTGCCCGCGAATCCGGATTGTGTCCGTCGCCAGATAGAAATCGTGCGGGTCGCACGTTCCGAACCTGCGACCCTTGCACCGTCATGTCCCCGTCCAATCGCCGTTCTGACTCTGGTGATCACGAGCAGCGACGCGCCCGTCAAGTTACGGCTCGCCAGGCCACCCTCGAACGTCTCACCGCGGCGGGGCCGATCGGGTACCCCGAGTCGCTGCCGATCACCGAACGCCGTGACGAGCTGGTGCAGGCGATTCGCGACCACCAAGTCGTGATCATCGCCGGCGAGACCGGTTCGGGCAAGAGCACGCAGCTGCCGAAGATGTGCATCGAGGCAGGCCGCGGCATCGAGGGGTTGATCGGTCACACCCAGCCGCGTCGCGTGGCGGCGCGAACGGTTGCCGAGCGGGTTGCCGAGGAGATCGGCACGACGATCGGAGATGGCGTCGGGTACACGGTTCGGTTCAACGACCGGGTCGGCGAGGGGACACTGCTGCGGGTGATGACCGACGGTATTCTGCTCAACGAGTTGCAGCGCGATCGAATGCTGCGCCGCTATGACACGCTGATCATCGACGAGGCGCACGAGCGCAGCCTCAACATCGACTTCACACTCGGCTATCTCAAACAACTCCTGCCGCGACGACCCGATCTGAAAGTGATCGTCACGTCGGCCACGATCGACACTGAACGGTTCGCCGAACACTTCACCGACGGCGATCGCACACCGGCCCCTGTATTCGTCGTCGAGGGGCGCACGCACCCGGTCGAACTGCGCTATCGACCATACGGTGATGACAACGAGAGCCGTCAGGGTGATCGCCGCGATCAGGTACGGGCGGTGATCGATGCATTCGACGAACTTGCCAAGGACGGCCCGGGCGACGTACTCGTGTTCCTCAGCGGCGAGCGCGAGATCCACGACATCGCGGATGCGCTGCGCAAAGAAGATCGTCGCGACACCGAGATCATGCCGCTCTACGCACGATTGTCGGCATCCGAACAGCACCGCATCTTTCAAACCCATCGCGGCCGCCGCATCGTGCTGTCGACGAATGTCGCCGAGACCTCGATCACTGTCCCTGGGG
Source organism: uncultured Ilumatobacter sp. (assembly GCA_937919625.1). GTDB lineage: Bacteria > Actinomycetota > Acidimicrobiia > Acidimicrobiales > Ilumatobacteraceae > Ilumatobacter. The sequence goes on along the minus strand of CALFRK010000061.1, from coordinate 22,333 downwards.
TGCGTTATGTCATCGATGCCGGCACCGCCCGGATCTCCCGATTCAGTCGCCGGTTGAAGGTGCAGCGGCTTCCGATCGAACCCGTGTCGCAGGCGTCTGCCAACCAACGTGCTGGACGTTGCGGACGAGTCGCGCCGGGTATCTGCATCCGCCTGTACACACAGGACGACTACGAGACCAGGTCCGAATTCACCGAGCCGGAGATCCTGCGCACCAATCTGGCATCGGTCATCCTGCAGATGACGGCGATCGGTCTCGGCGACGTCGACCGGTTCCCGTTTGTCGAGCCGCCAGATTCGGCGTCGATCCGCGATGGTTACCTGCTGCTCGACGAGTTGGGAGCTCTCGAGCCGGGAACGATCGGTGCGCCGCGCGATCTCACCAAGATCGGGCGACAACTTGCGAGACTCCCAGTCGACCCTCGGCTGGGTCGAATGGTGATCGAGGCCGAACGCCAGGGCTGCGTACGAGAGGTGCTTGTGATCGCCTCGGCATTGTCGATCCAGGATGTCCGCGAGCGCCCCAAGGAGTCGCCAGAGAAGGCGGCCGAGCTGCACCGTCGGTTCGATGTAGAGGGCTCCGACCTGCTTTCGACGGTGGTGCTTTGGGATTACCTGCGTGAACGACAGCGCCAGCTGTCCGGCAATCAGTTTCGGCGCATGTGCCGTGACGAGCACCTCCACTACCTGAGGGTGCGCGAGTGGCGCGACCTGTACAGCCAGCTTCGCCAGGTTGCCGGACAGTTGAAGATCCGTCCGACGATCGAGGCCGGTCATCCCGACCATGTGCATCGCGCCGTGCTGGCAGGGCTGCTGTCTCACATCGGTGTGCGTGACGGCGACGGACGCGAGTTCCGTGGAGCTCGCGATGCGAGGTTCGTCATCGCTCCCGGTTCGGTACTGTCACGACGCCCGCCGCGCTGGGTGATGGCCGCCGAGCTTGTCGAAACGAATCAGCTGTGGGCCCGCCGCGTGGCCGGTATCCAGCCTGAGTGGGCCGAAACACTGGCGCAAGATCTGGTGAAACGCTCGTACAGCGATCCGTGGTGGGACGATCGTTCGGGCCGTGCGGTGATCGCCGAGACGGTCACACTGTTCGGCTTGCCAATCGTCAGCAGCCGCACGATCGGTCTCGACCGGGTCGACGTCCGGCTGGCGCGAGAGATGTTCATTCGCAACGCGCTCGTGTTCGGCGACTGGGAGACGCGCCATGCGTTCGTCGCCAAGAACGAACGGTTCCTCGATCGTGTGCGACTGCTCGAGGCGCGTGTGCGCCGGATCGATCTGCTCGACGACGACGCCCTGCTCGAGTTCTACGATGAGCGCGTCGGGAGCGCCGTCACCTCGGGCCGCGATTTTGATCGTTGGTGGCGAGACCTTCGTGAACAACAGCCTGATCTGCTGGAGCTCACGCCCTCCGTATTGTCGAACCGGCGCGGTATCGCTCTCACCGACTATCCCGACACTTGGAGACCAGATGGCTGGCAAGCGGGCGATCCCGAGTACCGCATTACCTATCGCTATGAGCCCGGCACGGCGCTCGATGGGGCAGCGATTACGGTTCCGCTGACCGCTTTGAACCAACTCGACGACACCGGCTTCGACTGGTTGATCCCTGGATATCGACCCGAATTGGTATCGCTGCTGGTGCGTTCGTTGCCCAAGGACGTGCGTCGCAATCTGATCCCGATGAACGAAACGGCAGCTGCCGCAGCCGAGTTGCTCGGACCCGCCGAGGGACGTCTGGTCGATGCTCTAGCGCGTGCCATCACGGAGGTGTCCGGCCAGCCGATCGACGCCGACGGTTTTCGTCTGGCCCGGCTGCCGAGCAATCTGCGGCTACACATAGTGGTGGTTGACGACAAGGGCATCGTGGTCGATGCCGGCGACGACCTGGCGGCGATCCGCGGTCGCCAAGCTGGCTCCGCCCGGGCAGCCCTCGCTGACGTCTCGCCGGTTACCGAGCGGCGCGACATCGTGCGGTGGGACATTGGTCGGCTCGACCGAGTCGTCGAGCACCGCATCAAGGACGGCCACATCGTGCGCTCGTATCCGACGCTGCTCGATCGCGGCGACAGCGTTGCCTTGCGGGTAGTCGACAACGAGGACCTGCAGCAGCGGGCGATGCGGGGCGGTGTACGCAGGTTGCTGCTGATGGCTGCCGCCCCGACCTCCTCCAAGATCGAGCGCACCCTCGACCAGCGCAGCCAGATTGCGATCGCCAAGGGATCGATTGCTCTGGGCGATCTCGTCGCCGACTGCATCGAGGCGGCGGTCGACGCCGTGATGGCCAGATACGAACTGCCGTGGGACGATGTAGCGTTTGCCCGGCTCGAAGGTTCGGTGCGCGGCGAGGCGCCGGGCGTCGCCGCAGACGCTTTGGCAGTGGCGGCTGACATCATCGGTGCCGGAGAAAGGGTTCGCAAGCGCACGCGTTCGCTGACCGCAGCGGCGTTGCGTCCGACGGTCGGCGACGTCGAGGGACATCTCGCTCGACTGGTGTCACCCGGTTTCGTGCGTCGATCGGGTACCGATCGACTTCCCGATCTGCATCGTTATCTGCGCGGCATCGAATATCGACTCGACCATCTGGCCGGTGACGTAGCGCGCGACCAGCGCCGGATGGCCGATGTCCGCCCGCTCGAGCGTGAGTACCTGGGCGCAGTGGCCGGTCTCGAGCGGGTCACCGACGAGGCGCGTCGGGTGGTGTGGCTGCTCGAGGAGTATCGGATGAGCGTGTTCGCGCAACCGGTCGGTGTCGACGGCCCGGTCAGCCCGAAACGAATCCGCCGCCAGTTCGAACAAGCAACCGGCATTCGCCTGCCCTGATCCGATCACCCGGCTGATCCGCCGCGGCCACCTGCTTGCACGTACTGTCCTGGCATGCCACAGGTTGTTCACACCGTCGATTCGGGTCGGGCGTGGCTGACCGTCGTGGCGTCGTTCCTGGCATCTGCGGTGACCCTGGGTACGGCGTACAGCTTCGGCGCTTTCTTCGAGTCGATGAGCGAGGAGTTCGGCTCGGCGAGTGGCGAGACGGCCGTGATCTTCGGCATCACGACGTTCTCGTTCTTCTGGTTGAGCCTGGTGACGGGTCGCATGATGGACCGCTTCGGCCCGCGTGTTGTATTGCTGCTCGGCGCCGTGGCGATGGCGGTCGGGCTGTTGTTGACCAGCCGGGTCGATTCGCTGGCGGTTGGCTACGTCACATACGGGGTGGGCGTGGGGATCGCCGCGGCGTGCGGCTATGTACCGATGGTGGCGATGGTGGGCGGGTGGTTCGTGCACCATCGCGCTGTAGCGGTTGGGCTGGCGGTTGCGGGCATTGGGGTCGGCACGATGGTGATGTCGCCGCTGTCGGCAGCGCTGATCGACCGTTACGGTTGGCGCGACACCTATGTGATGTTCGGGCTGGGTGGTGCGGCTGTGCTGCTTGCGTGTATCCCGCTCGCTGCCCGCCCGCCGGGCCATGGCACCCGGCAGCCGTCGCGTTTCGGCGATGCGTGGAGGAGCGCCGTGTTTCGGCGCGTGCATCTGTCATCGTTTGCCCTTGGGCTGGCCCTATTCGTGCCGTTCGTGTTTGTCGGCCAGTACGCCAAGGAGCGCGATGTCGGATCGGTGCAGGCTGCGGTGCTGGTCGGAGTGCTGGGCGGCGCAAGCGTGTTGTCGCGGGTCGGATTCGGATCGTTGGTTCGTTCGTTCGGCTCATTCCGGCTGTACCGGGCGTGTTACGCGATCCATGCCGTCAGCTTCGTGATCTGGTTCTTCGCCGGATCGTCGTATGTCGTCCTGGTGCTGTTTGTGTTCGTGCTCGGCGTGGGGTACGGCGGCTTTGTGGCGCTCGGGCCGATCGTGATCTCGGATCGTATGGGGGTTTCCGGACTCGGCTCGATCCTGGGGATGCTGTACACCGGCCCAGGGTTGGGTGGTCTGATCGGCCCTCCGGTGGCCGGCTGGTTGATCGACCAAACCGATACCTACCGCTGGGCGATCGGCGCCTGCTTCGCCGTCTGCATTGTGTCGGTCTGCTTGCTGTTCGGGCTGCCGACCACCAGCGACGGCCGATTACAGCGAGCTGACGACGCAATCGGCTGATCAAACACTCACCGAACGCGTGAACAGGCTGCGCAGTATGTGCGCAACCTGTTCACGCGAACCTTGAGGGTTTAGGTGTTCAGCTCGTAGGCGAGGATCTTGTCGACGACCTCTTGTTCGTCGTCGGTCAGTGTGATCAGGTGGCGGTACGGGTGGCCGTCGGCCAGCGATTCGAGCAACGGCCACACCGGACGATGGTGGGTCCAGTAGTCGACCCCGACCAGCACCATCGGGGCCGCTGATCCGAAGCTCTCGTAGTGGTTCTGGGCGGCGTCCTGGAAGATCTCCTGGATCGTGCCCGCGCTGCCGCGGGTGAACACAACACCGTGGGTAGCGATCGCCAGAAGCCCCTCCTCACGAACGCTGTTGGCGAAGTATTTGGCGATCTTCGTGGCGAACGCCGAAGGCGGCTCGTGACCGTACATCCAGGTCGGGATCCCGATCGAGTCATATCTAGTTCGGCCGCGGAAACTATCGAGTGGCCAGCGCCGACGCACCTCGAACGCGCGGTGCAGCCAGTCGGGATCGGTGTACTCCTTGCCAAGCTCGCCGCCCGTCGGGCGTGGCGCCAACACAGTGATCGCCTCGTCGAGCTGGGCGTCATCGAAGTTGGCCATCCAGGCGCCGAGGTGGGTCGCCTCCATCGCTCCCGGTCCGCCGCCCGACAGCATCAGCCGCCCGGATCGGGTCAGCCGGCGAGAGATCCGGGCGACACTGGCGTACTGAGGGTCGGCTCGCTCGAGGCCGTGACCGCCCATTACGGCGACCGGTCTGCGACCAGCGAGTTCCTCGTAGAGGGCGTCGCTGATCGAGTGATCATGCAGGCGCCGAGCGAGGCTCTCGTCGATCATCGGCGGATACTGTCGGCCCGACTCGACCCAGTGCCGATAAACCTTGGCGTCGTAGGTCGACTCGTACCCGGCCGGGTCGCCAGGATCGAACCCGGCAAACAGCTCCCCCGGCGTGTAGAGGCGCGCCCGGTGAGCCGTAAAGGGGCGACCGAGCTGATCGCGGATCACAGTGGCGCCCATCGTGGTGAGAAATCCAGCCTGAGCAGGCGTCAGGTGGCACGACAAGAACAAGCAACCGGCAAACGAACCCGACTCGAATCCGGTGATGTCGCGCAGATCGAGCGATTGGAACGCCGCCGGCGGTCTGTCGACGCCGAGCTCAACCCAGCCGCGACACTGTTCAATCTTGTCGATTTCGATCACATCGAGAACCTACCGAGTTGGGAGATGTGCCACGAGCGTGAGCCGATAGGCGAACTGCGACCAATCGTTACGGGGGGACAATGCGGAACGAAAGCAGCGCAGCGACCTGTCCGCTGGGTTCCCATGCACAACTCCCATCTCGGCGTGGTCAGGGCGAAGGACGGATCTGCGGTTGGGCGCGATCTAAATCGCCTTCGTGTAACAGCCGGTCACGTCGTCGCGAGCGAAACCGACCCTCAACAGGTAGCTGCTGTGTGACTCGAGGGCCGCCGCAGCGGTTAGCTGCGCGATCCCTGCCGATCGGAACACTCGGGCACCGGGCCCGTATACCCAACGGCCGAGCCGCGAGTCGCGGTAGGCCCGCAACACGAAGTCGAGCGTGATGTCGAGCGTTGCCCCATCACGCTCCCCAAGAATCGCCCCAGCTGGCAGGCCGTCCCGGGTCAGCACCATTGCGAACCCGACTGCGACCGTCGGGTCGTACTCGGGTTGGAAGCTCTTGATCTCTGTTTCGTGGTGATCGAGGAAGTCGAGCAGGAAAGGCGAATCGGCCGGCACGACGACCGCTCCGAGATCGCGCCTGCCACCCAGCTCGCGCCACAGAAACCAGACATTGAGGGCGACGATCGCCACATTGGTGCCGACGATCGGAACCGAGCCGATCAACACGCCGTACACGAGGAATGCCGCCGATCCCGCCAGCGATATGATCCGCAGCCGTACGACCGATGTCATCGCCAGCGAGATGACGACCAACACCGACGCCGCGTAGCCGACCAACTCCTGCCCGTTGAACTCCATACGACGGCCGTTCAGCCCTGCAGCCGGGCGACGGTTTCGCCGAACTCGCGCACCGTGTCGGCAATGATGTCGGCGACCGGACGCACCGACTCGATCCTGCCGGCCACCTCACCGCTGAGGGCGATCGCCGCCTCCATGTCGCCTCCGAAGTAGAGCGCCATAGCGTTGCCGAACTCGCCGAACACATTCTCCTCGGAGTCGAGCAGGCGGGTCGTGCGCTCGGTGCGAAGCGCACGCAGCGCAGGGGAGTGGCGCTGGTTGAGGAACAACGTGTCGGTCTCGTTGGCGTCGACGATCGCCTGCTTCCAATTGTCGTGCACCGGGGATTCGGCAGCCGACACCATGCGGGTGCCCATCTGCACGCCCTCGGCGCCGAGCGCGAATGCGGCAGCCATCGTGGCGCCGTCGACGATTCCACCGGCGGCGATGATCGGCACGTCGACCTTCGAGCGGATCAGCGGCAACAGCACCATCGTCGAGACCGGGGTCGGGCTCTTGAAACCGCCGCCCTCGCCGCCCTCGACCACCAACCCGTCGACGCCGGCATCGACCGCCTTGAGCGCCGCCGCCAACGTTGGGACAACGTGATACACGGTGAGACCAGCCTCTTTCAGGATCGAGGTGTACTTGGTGGGCGAGCCGGCCGACGTGGTGACGAACTTGACGCCCTGGTCGATCACGAACTCGGCGATCGCCGGGTCGCGAACGAACGCCTGAGCGATGTTGACGCCGAACGGACGGTCGGTCAGATCGCGCATCTTGGCGACCTCACCCTTCACGGCGTCGAGCTCACCCGAAGATGTCTCGATCACGCCAAACGCACCGGCGGCGGACACGGCCGAAGCCAGCCGACTGCGGGCGATCCAACCCATCGGCGCCTGAACAATCGGGATCTCGACTCGAAGATCGCGTGTGACGCGGTTGTCGAAGGCGGGGTGCGAAATCGGCACCCCGTCAAGCTACCGAGATGGGAGTGGTGCCGGTGATCTGCACGGACTTGTCGCGTCGCTTGTATTCCGCCGGCGCCGCCCGCACCTGGCAAGGACAGTTCGCAGTTCGCAGTTCGCAGTTCGTCCGTCCGTCCGGCCCACGCTCCACGCACGACTCCCGAGTCGCCTGTCTCAACGGTGTGGCCGAGGCACGAAGCGCGGCGTGGTGCCTGCGTACTCGGCGTAGCCGGGGTAGATGGCGGCCAACCGGCGTTCCTCCCAGGCCGCCTTGCCGTTGAAGAAGACCACGGTGACCACGCCGACAGCCAGCGCTGCGAAACTGCGGCTTCGCACCGCCAGCCCTACCACTACCAGCAACACTCCGCTATAGATCGGATGACGGGCGAAGCGGTACAGGCCACCCGTGCGCAGGCTGGCATCAGATTTCGGCTCGGGTGTGGCGGTGAGCGATTCGCCGAGATGGCTCGCCGCCAGGCCCACGACGACGAGTCCGACGATGACGAGCGCAATGCCCACGATCGTCAGCCCGGGTGGGAGAGGCCAGTCGGTTCCGGTCGGCAGCACCACGAGTGTCGCCAGCAACACGAACTGCGTCGCCACGAACAGCCATCCCGTCTGCCGGTTGTTCATGCTGCCTCCGTGCCTGGGAAGAAGTTGCCGAGAATCGAACGTGTCCGCTCGAGCGATCGTTCGAGGCGGCCACGCTGCCCGGCGGAGATGTCGTTGCGGGCCAGTTCAGCTTCGACCAGCACCGCTGTCCATCCGGCGTCTTTGTCGACCCACGTTGGGTGGGCGACCGGCCGGTCTACCGTAACTGTGCCCTGCTCGTCGACGGTGATCGCGACGGTTACCACGGCGGCATCCTGGCTGGCAGCGGGCCAGCGATCGGACGTTGGCAGATTCGACAAGATGTTGCCGAGCCCGAACAACACCCATGTGTCGTTGACCTGCTCGATCGGCTGCAATACATGGGCGTGATGGCCGATCACGAGATCGATCAAGCCACTGGCGGTGATCTCGTCGGCGACATTGCGCTGGAAACCGGTCGGCTGATGCAGCCCCTCGGCGCCCCAGTGCATGCTCACGATCACCACCTGTGCGCCGAGCGACCTGGCACTGGCGGCGTCGGCGATGATGCGCTGCGGATCGATGGTCGCCGACCGCCACTCCTCACCCTTCGGCAACGACAGACCGTTGTAGCTGAACGTGTACGAAAGATGGCTGAACGAGACACCCTCGACCTCGAACAACTTGGGTCGGATCTCGTCGGGCCGTCGGGCCATTCCCGACTGCTCGAGGCCCCGCGATTCGAGCACGTTGACGGTTCGATCGATGCCTGCGGTGCCGCGGTCGGCGGTGTGGTTGCTGGCTGTCGAGCAGCGGTCGTACCCTGCCGCCACGATCGCGTCGGCAATCTGCTCTGGCACTCCGAAGCGCGGCATTGTCGTGAACTGCTCGCCCTCCGGCGCGATAGCGGTCTCGAGGTGGCACACGGCAAGATCGACGGCGGCCACGACGGGCGCAAGCCCAGCCAGCATCGGATCAAAATTGTAACCGGTCCCCCCGGCGGTGGCAGCTGCGTTGCGTTGCGCCTGGCTCCACAGCGGACTGTGGGCCAGCGTGTCGCCCGAAAACGCCAGGCTGATGTGGCGCGGCCAAACGGGTTCGGCGGCGAGAGTGGTCGTCGGCGCCGTCGTCAGAGTCGTCGTTGGGACGCTCACCGCAGTCGCCGGCACGCTGATACTTGTCGGCGGTGGACTGGTCGTCGTGGTGGCGCCCGTCGTCGTCTCGGCGGCAGACTTGGCCGGCGCTGTGGAGGCTGCCCGGTCCGCCGACGAACACGCTGTCGTGATGAGCATCAACCCCGACAATATGACTGCGCCGGTACGCGTCAGAGCGACGCTGGCGGCGGGTGGACGAGGGTCCATCGCACCAGCCTCGCGCACGCGAGGATCAATCCAATCGTTACGGTTGTGCCCATGGCGCTCGACCGTGCAGCAACCGATCACGTCAACCAGGTCTGGAACGAGATCGTGCCGGTATTGCACGACTACATCAAGATCCCGAACGTCAGCGAGGCGTTCGATCCCGACTGGCGTGAACACGGCTACATGCAGCAGGCCGTCGAGCTGATTTGCGACTGGTGCGCGGCGCGCCCGATCGAGGGAATCAGCGTCGGTATCCAGGAGCTACCACAGCGATCACCGGTGATCGTGATCGAGGTGGCTCCGTTCGGCCAGGCCGGCGCCGAGCTTGGTCTTGACGACACCGTGCTGTTGTACGGCCACCTCGACAAGCAGCCCGAGATGGAGGGTTGGCGCGACGGACTCGGCCCATGGACCCCGGTGCTCGACGGCGATCGATTGTACGGCCGTGGTGGCGCAGACGACGGCTACGCGGCGTTCGCCAGCCTGACCGCGATCGAGGCGGTTCAAGCTGCCGGCGGATCTCACGGGCGGTGCGTCGTGTTGATCGAGGCCAGCGAGGAATCGGGCTCGCCCGACCTGCCTGCCCATGTCGAAGCGCTCGCCGATCGACTCGGTTCGCCGAGCCTGGTGGTGTGCCTCGACTCCGGTTGCATCGACTACGAACGGATGTGGGTGACCACGTCGCTGCGCGGTCTTGTCAGCGCCGTACTCACCGTCGACATCGTCACCGCTGGACTGCATTCGGGAGACGTTTCGGGCATGGTGCCGTCCAGCTTTCGGATCGCACGATCATTGTTGTCGCGGATCGAGGACGAAGCGACGGGTCGGGTGCTGCTCGACACGTGCCAGACCGAAGTCCCCGCTGACCGCGTCGCCCAGGCCGATTCGACGGCCGTCGACATCGGTGCGATCGCCGATCACTATCCGTTTGTCGACGGTGCCGGCCCGACAACTGCCGATGCCACCGAGCAACTGCTGGCGCGCACTTGGCGGGCCGCGCTCAGCGTGGTTGGTGCCGACGGATTGCCGCCGACCAGCCGCGCCGGAAACGTGTTGCGACCCAGCACCTCGCTCAAGCTGTCACTTCGGTTGCCACCCAACGCTGACCCGCAGGCCGTCGCCGACGAGTTCGCCGCGGCGTTGTTGGCCGATCCGCCGTACGGCGCCCGCGTCACACTGTCGGGCCTCGAGACCGGACCAGGTTGGAACTCCCCGGCGCTTGCGCCCTGGCTCGAGTCGGCGCTCGACGCTGCGTCGATCGTCGCTTTCGGGGAGGCGGCACGCATGTTCGGCGAAGGTGGCTCGATCCCGTTCATGGGCATGCTCGGAGAGCGCTTTCCCGAGGCCCAGTTCGTGATCACCGGCGCCCTCGGTCCCGATGCCAACGCCCACGGCCCTAATGAGTACTTGCATGTGCCCACGGCTCGCCGCCTGACCATCGTCGTCGCCGAACTCCTGGACGCCCACGCTCGCCGTGCGTGATACGAGAATGGTCGCCGTAGCGGCGGCGGGTGTTCTGCTGGCCGCCTGCTCATCGGGCTCTCATGCATCCCCGACCACGATCGTTCCGGCAGCCACTACGACGGTCGAACTGGCTGCGACGACAACGGTGTCGACCTCCACCACGATCGCTACGACCACGACCAGCTCGACCTCCACGACAACCTCGCCCCCTCCAGCGATCTCGTCGACGTCGACGTCGACCGTGACGAGCCCGCCGACCACAAGCCCGCCGACCACAGCGGCGTCGACCGTCGCCGGCGCGATTCCGCCGCCGCCGGAGATCACCCCCATCGATGCACTCTCGTTTCCGGTCGACACCGAGATCGAGATCGGTCGATCGGTCGAGGGCCGCCCGATCACGGTCATCCGGCGCGGCGACCCCGGCGGGGCCCGTGTACTCGTCGTCGGCGCCATCCACGGCAACGAAGACGCCGGCGTGGCGATCATCGATCGGCTGGCCAGCGGGCCGGTGCCCCTCGGCGTCGAGCTGTGGCTGGTGCGTTCGATCAACCCCGACGGCCAGGCCCGCCATGATCGCCAGAACGCCAACCTCGTCGACCTCAACCGCAACTTCCCGAACAAGTGGGGATACCTCGGCACTGAAGGGGACTGGCAATACGCCGGCACCAGACCGGCCAGCGAGCCGGAGACCCGGGCGATTGTGGCGCTCGGTGACTCGGTGCGGCCAGATCTGATCCTGTGGTACCACCAGGACCTGTTTCGGATCAGCCCATCGTCGGGCCGCGACGGTGACGCTCGCGCCCGCTACGCCGAGATCACCGGGCTACCGTTGATCGGAATCACAGGCGGCACGTACACCGGCACCGCTTCGCAGTGGTCGCGGACGGTCACCACCGATGTCGGCATCGGCTTCACGGTCGAACTCGGGCCGACACTGACCGAAACCGACATCACCAACCACGCCGCGGCGGTGTTGGCCGTCGCCCAAGAGCTGTTCTGAGTTGGAAGTTGGGAACTCCCAACTCAGCGGAGGAACCAGTCGCCTGACTCGATCGGGGTCAGGTCGAGGCCGTCGCCGTACTCGTAGGCCCATGCCCGAACACCACACCCGGTGGTGAGCTCGACGCGTCGATACAGGCCGAGCACGGTGTCCTCCTCCTCGTCGAGCACCGCCAGCGCCTTGTCGAGCGTGTCGGCTCGCAGCTGATAGGTGCGCCCGACGATCGTGCCGTCGCCACCGAACACGGCCGCTGGGTAGTCGAGGCCGGTGTCGAACAGGTGGCCAACGGCCGAGTCGGCCCGGCCGCCATCGGCGACGAACGGCTCGAGCAACGACCAGCGAACATCACCGGGGCGCAGCGTGCCGTAGACGAACAGATGCAGGTTTATCGGCACCGGTGGATCGCCGTCATTCGGCTTGCTCCAACGCCCGTTCGAGATCCTTCTGCACCGATGGGGCTGCGAGACCGATCACCGTGCCCTGCGACGGCACGGGATCGTTGCGGCAGATAAAGCTGAGCTGGCCGCCGAACACTCGCGCCATCGGCAGGAACAAACCAGCCTCGGTCGCCGCCGAGATCGGCTCGCCGGTAGGGGAGGGGCGAACCCGCCAACCCTGGCGTGTGCGCTCGTCGAGGGTTCCGTAGTCGAGTCCCTGGATACCGATCACCCTACCCAGCAGCGCTTCTGGCAGGGCGCCGCTGCGCTGGCGCTCGCCGGGGGCGAGCTGAAACGTTTCGCGTCGGCCGAACAGCCTGGCGAACCGACCTGAGGCGAGGGCGTTGACCTCGTCGTTGGAGGTGAGTGCCAGGATCCTTCCGATGCCCCGCAGATCGAGCTCGTGCGTGGCTTCCTCGGTCAGCACACTCAGCCGCCTTGCCGGCAACCCGAGCGCCACCGAACGGGTCACGTTGTACGGGTCGGTGTCGACCAGCATCGTTTTTACATCTAGATCTTCGAGCGCTTTCGCCAATCCTCTGGCGATCGAATGCGCTCCGACGATCAGCACGCCGTTGGCGCGGGCTTCCGCCAGCCCCAACGCGCGAGCTACCGGTCCTGCGAGAAAGCCGTAGACGAGGATCGTGCCGATGATCATCAAGAACACGATCGGCACGATCAGCTCGGCCCCTCGTACCCCCTCTTGCTCGAGCCGCAGGGCGAAGATCGCCGACACGGCGGCGGCCACGATGCCGCGCGGTGCCATGACCATCAAGAACAACCGCTCGCGCCAAGTCAGACCGGTTCGTACTGTCGACACGATCACCCCGAGCGGGCGAGCTACGAACACCAGCATGGCGAGGAACAGCAGCGATGGGAGGGCGACGTCTCGCAACTGGTCGGGTTCGATGCGGGCCGCCAGCAGAATGAACAGGGCGGAGATCAGCAAGGTGCGCAGACTCTCGTTGAACTCGAGCAGTTGGCGCACGGCGGCTGAGTCTCGTCGCGCCAGCCAGATGCCCATCACGGTCACGGTCAGCAGGCCTGCCTCCTCCTGCACCTCGTTGCTGATCACGAACCCGACCACCACGATCGCCAACGCGATCGGATTGCCGAGGTGGTCGGGGATCAGGAACCGGCGCAGGGCATGATCGAGCATGTAGGCCAGTAGGAATCCGATCCCGACACCGGCCAGCAGTGTGAGTCCGATCACGCCGATCAGAGCGCTGATCGCCTCGCCCGGCTCGTCGGTCAGCGCCGCCTCGAAGGCCACCAATGCGGCGGTGGCACCGATCGGGTCGATCAGAATGCCTTCTGCACGCAGCATCGGACCGGTGCGGCCGCTGGGCCGGACAAACCGCAGCAACGGTCCGACGACGGTGGGCCCTGTTACCACGAGCACGGCCGCCATGACAGCGGCGGCGCCACGGCTGATATCGAACAGTTGCTCGGCGCTCCAGGCGGCAACGAGGAAGGTGATGATGGCGCCGATGGTGATTAGACGGCGCACGACGGTGCCGGTCGATCGCAGCTCGCGCGGGGGCAGGTCGAGCCCGCCTTCAAACAGGATCAGGGCTACCGACAGCGAGACGACGGGAAACAGGGTTCCGCCCAGGAAGTCGTCGGGGTCGATCAGGCTGAAGACAGGGCCGAGCAGCAGGCCGGCAACGAGCAGCAGAATGATCGATGGCACTTGGGTACGCCACGCGATCCATTGCGCGGCCATCCCTACGCCGACGATGATCGCCAGCGTTGGGCCGAGCGCAGATTCGGTGGCTGCCAGCAGCGTGGAGATCAGCATCGGAACGGCGGCGGCGAGCTCAGTCTCTGTGCTGAACTCGCCGTGTCAGTGTTCTAGTCGATTTTCGACTGCCGCGGCGAAGAGTTGAACGCCGGATCCGTGTCAGGGTCGACCACAGGTCCAGTCATTGAGCGATCGTCGAGCACCTTTCCGGGAATCATGATCGCTGATCCGATCAGCGCCGCCGCGAACGATCCGATCAGCACACCGAGCCGAGCATCGGTGCCCACGACCTCCTCGCCGAAGGCAAGTTCGGTCACGAACAGCGACACTGTGAACCCGACTCCGCCGAGTGCACCAGCACCGAGCACATAGCGCGGCGTAACCCCCTCCGGAAGGCGCCCTATTTTGAGGGCGACGGCCAGAAGGGTCGCCCCGGTGATGCCGATCGTCTTGCCGACCACGAGCCCGAGCATGACGCCCCACGTCACGCGATTGGTCATCGCACTGCCCAGGTCGGAGGCAGGGATCTTGATCCCGGCATTGGCGAGCGCAAACACGGGCACGACCAAGAATGCTGACCAGGGGTGCAGTCGGTGCTCGAGCCATTCGACGATGGATACGGTCCACTTCGCTTGCTGCGAGACGGCTGCCGCCTTGCGCACGTCGGGCTTGGCGGCCAGCTCGTCGGCGTCGATCATGCCAGACCGTCGGCGGGGCGTTACGGGCGCCAGCAGGCCGAATGCGACACCGGTGAGGGTTGGATGTACGTGAGCGTTGTGAAGCCCCAACCAGCACAGAGCACCGAGGGCGACATACACCCCGATCCAAGGCACGCTGTTTCGGATCACGGCGGCGACGGCGACCGCTCCGATGGCAACCGACAACCACTCGAACGAAACACCCTCGGAGTAGAAGATGGCGATAACCAGGATCGCCCCGATGTCGTCGACGATGGCGAGTGCCAGCAGAAACAGTTTCAGCCACGACGGTGCACGCGAGCCCAACAGGGCAACGACACCCATCACGATTGCGATGTCGGTGGCCATCGGGATCCCCCACCCCTTCGAACCATCACCGCCCGAGTTGAGTACTGCGAAGATCGTGGCCGGCACAATCATGCCGCCAAAGGCGGCGATGATCGGGAGCGCGGCCTGGCGCGGGTCACGCAACTCGCCCTCGGTCAGCTCGCGCTTGATCTCCAATCCGACGACGAAGAAGAACAACACCATCGCCAGATCGTTGACCCATTCGCGCAGATTGAGATGGATACCGTGCCCGTTGAACTCAACGCCGGATTCGATGCTCCAGAGATCAAAGTAGCTTCCCGACCAGGGCGAGTTGGCCCAGATCAGGGCAAAGATCGCGGCACCGACCAGCAGCAGACCAGCGCTCGCCTCCTGATGCAGGAAGTCGCGCAGCGGACGAATGAAACGTTCTGCTCGCCCGTTGGGATCGCGGGCGTACCGGTCGGTGTGAGGATCGGTGGGCGAGGTCGACACGGTGGACAAGTATCGCAGCGCTGACGTCGAGTTCATACGTGCGCGGCGAAGCTGTTGGTACCGTCGGCGCATGCCCACCCGCATCGAACGTGTCACGTTTCCCGGCAGTTCTGGCGAACTGCTCTCAGCACGGCTCGACCTGCCGGCCGGCCCGCCCAAGGCGTTTGCCCTGTTTGCTCACTGCTTCACATGCAGCAAGGACCTTCGGGCGGCCTCCAGGATTGCGGCAGTATTGACCGACCTTGGCTACGGGCTGCTGCGGTTTGACTTCACTGGGCTCGGTGCCAGCGAGGGCGAGTTCGCCAACACCAACTTCTCGTCGAATGTCGACGACCTGATTGCGGCCGCTGATTGGCTGCGCCAAGACCACCGGGCGCCACAGTTGCTGGTCGGCCATTCGCTCGGAGGGGCGGCGGTGATCTGCGCTGCTAACCAACTCGCCGAAGTGAGTGCTGTCGCCACGCTGGGGGCCCCGTCGGATGCCGGTCACGTCGCCGGGCTGTTCGACGGAATGCTCGACGAGATCGCAGAACGTGGCGAGGTCGAGGTCGAGCTGCACGGGCGGCGGTTTACTATTCGTCAGCAGTTCATCGACGTCCTGCGCTCTGGGGCGGTCACCGATGCCGCAGCCACTCTCGACGCGGCTCTCTTAGTGATGCACTCACCGATCGACAACACCGTCAGTGTCGACCACGCTGCTGGCATCTTTCAAGCGGCTCGTCATCCGAAGAGCTTCGTCAGCCTCGATCACGCCGACCATCTGTTGTCTACGACCGCCGATTCCGAGTACGCGGCGTCGGTGATCGGAGCATGGGCAGCCAGGTATCTCGTTGACGAGAGCGGCGCGACCAAGGCCCCCAAGCCGTCCGCCCAGGTGGTTGTCGCGGAGACCACTCAAGGCTTGTTCCTCAACCACGTCGTGACCGGGCGGCATCGGTTCCTCGCCGACGAGCCCGAGTCGGTCGGCGGTTTCGACGCCGGGCCGGGCCCGTACGACTTGCTGGCGGCCGCGCTTGGCGCGTGTACGTCGATGACGTTGCGGATGTACGCCGATCGCAAGCAGCTTCCGCTCGACAAGGTGACGGTCGAGGTGTCACACGACAAGGTGCACGCTGCCGATGTCGCCACCGACACAGCAGACGGTGCTGTGCCGAAGAATGGCAAGATCGATCAGTTCACGCGGGTGTTATATCTGGAGGGCGAGCTCGATGAGAAGCAGCGCGCCGGCCTGGCGAAGATCGCCGATCGGTGTCCGGTTCACCGCACGCTCGAACAGGCGTCGCTGATCGTCACCCAACTCGGCCCGCCCGCCGAGTAGTCAGTCGTCGTCGGCGGCGGCAACGGGTGCGGTCGGTTGTTCCGACGGCGATGCTGGCTGGCGGTCATTGCGTCTGACCAGGGCAGCGTTCAGCTCGGCCCCGATCAGGCTGATCAGGGCGAGCAAACTGAGCCAGCTGAGCAACGCCAACGTGGCCGCAAACGTGCCGTAGACACTCTCGGCGTCGTCGAATGTCTTGGTGACGAGTCGTGTGCCGGCGAACTGCAGCACGGTGTACAGAATCCCTGTGAAGACCGCACCTGGCCAAACGATTTCCCATGTCGTCGACTTGGAGGTGAGGTACCGGTACATCGCACCTACAACAATGAAGTTGACCACCAGGCCACCGAGGGTGATCAGCAGCCGTCCGAGTCGAGGCATCCCAACCTCGCTGACGGTCGCCGCCAACGCCACGGTGACGATCTGACCGGCGCCGATCACGGCGATGCCAACGAGCGCCCTGACACGTTTGACGGCCCCATTCGCGCGATCGTCGACCGGGATCTCCCAGACGTCATCGAGGGCGGCCTGAAGGGCGACGAACGCTTTCAGCGATCCCCACAACGCGATCCCAAGTCCGAAAACCAGGGCCCACCAGTTGCCGCCGATCGTTGAACCGGGCTCGAGATCAGCACCGATCACCGGAATCTGGCTGAGGGCCGAATCGACAATGTCGGCCTGCAGTTCGGGGTCGCCTTCGAGTGCGAACCCGAGGATCGTCGTCGCCGCCATCAGCAACGGGAACAAGGTGAGAAACCCGTAGTAGGCGAGTACGGCGGCGTTGCGACCGGTGAGATGGCGCCGGAAGCCGTCGAGCGTTTCGACGGTGACATCGACAGGATCGCTGCGGCGACGCAACCGCATCACGCTGGTGCTGGTGGTCCAGGCCATGGTGCTTCACAGCCTCCAATCGATCGCTGGTTGGCCGTGAGCGACGAGTGCCTGGTTGCTGCGGCTGAACGGTTTGGCTCCGAAGAAACCGGTGTGGGCTGACAGCGGCGACGGGTGTGGTGATTCGATGATCGTGTGCCGTGATGGGTCGATCAGCGACTTCTTCTTTCGGGCGTAGGCACCCCACAAGATAAACACGACGTGATCCGGCTTGGCGCTGACGGCGCTGATTACCTCGTCGGTGAACGTCTCCCACCCCTTGCCCTGATGCGATGCTGCCTGGCCGGCGCGCACGGTGAGCGTGGCATTCAACAGCAGCACACCCTGGCGTGCCCACGGTTCGAGATTGCCATGATCGGGAATCGGCAGATCAAGGTCGCTCGACAGTTCCTTGTGGATGTTGGCGAGTGATGGCGGGACGCGTACGTCGGACTGCACCGAGAAACACAGGCCGTGGGCCTGGTTTGGGCCGTGGTACGGATCCTGGCCGAGAATCATCACGCGGGTCGCCGCGTACGGCGTCAGGTGCAGCGCCGCGAACACGCGGTCGGCGGGCGGGTAGACCGTGGCCTGCGAACGCTCTGCCGACACGAATCCCTGCAGCGTGTCCCAGTACGGCTTGTCGAACTCGCGCCTCAGAATCGGGTTCCAGTCGGTCTTCACGTTCGCCGCCGCTTTTGCCGCCCTACTGTCCTCACGCTCCATGTGCCTATCATGCCGAGCGTGTTCGGTCATCTTCCGCGGGCCCGCTTGGCGACATTGCCGACTCCACTCGAGCGTGGGTCTGAGCTGCCTGGCGGCGCCCGGCTGTGGATGAAGCGCGACGATCTGACGGGCCTCGGAATGGGTGGCAACAAGGCCCGCAAGCTCGAGTTCCTCTGTGGTGCGGCGGTTGCCCAAGGCGCCCGTTCGCTGGTCACCGTCGGTGCCGCCCAATCCAACCACTGCCGGATGACGGCGGCGGCCGGGGCGATGCTTGGTCTCGAGGTGCACCTCGTGCTGTCAGGGGACGCGCCGGCAGTGCCGACCGGGAACCTCCTTCTGTCGAATCTGTTCGGGGCCCAGCAGCATTTCACCGGTTCGGAAGAGAGCCACTGGGGCGAACTCGAGATCGCCAGGGAGGCGCTCGCCAACGAACTCCGGGCGGCCGGCGCCGAGCCTTACTCGATCCCGATCGGTGGTTCGACGCCAGTCGGCGCCGTCGGATACGCGGTTGCGTTCGTCGAGCTGATGCAACAGTGCCAGGCGTTCGACGTCACACCGGCGGCGATCGTGCACACTTCGTCGAGCGGAGGAACCCATGCCGGGTTGCTGGCCGGGCGAGCGCTGTGGCGACTCGAGGGACATGACGTGCCAGAGGTGCTGGCGATCGGGGTCGCCAAGGGTGTCAATATGGGCATGCCGAACATCGCCGATCTGGCCCGCGACACGATCGAACTGATTGGCGGTGACCGATCGATTCTCGACCGGGGCGATGTGCGGGTCGACCCGAATTGGATGGGCCACGACTATGGCGTCCCCACTCGAGCGGGTGATGCGGCAATCCGTTGGGCCGCCCGCCATGGTGGCTGGGTCCTCGATCGTGTATACAGCGGCAAGGGCTTCGCCGGGCTGGTCGGCAATGCCGAGGCCGGCCGCTGGGCGGCAGGGAACGATGTCGTGTTCATACACACCGGTGGCACGCCGGCGATCTTCGCTGCAGGCGGGGTACCGCCAGGGCGATGAGGTCAGCCGGCTGACGGCAGTTGAGAGCGGCGAGCGATTCACCGACGATGGGTTGGCCGTGTTCGCCCTACTCGTGGGCCGCGTCGACCGAGTCGGCTGCCATTGTGAACGTTGCCTGGGCGCTCTAGCCGCGGCGAAGCAGCGCTGCCGGGTTGAACTCGTCGGCGAGCATGCCAGCAACCCAATATTCGGCGGGGATCTTGAACGGCAGTCCCCATCCGGGGGCTGGCCAGCTGCCCAATCCGCCAGGTCCGTGCGGTTCGACCGGCGCCCAGACACAATCTTCGGGGGCCAGAATCAGTGCTGATCGGCCGTAGGCGGTGACTGTGCCGTTGGAGTGCAGGGTCCAGCCGCCGTTGACGATCGCGGACACATTGGCGGTGCCGCGTTCGGCTCTGCTAACGCCGACGAGTCGTGGGTCGGCGGGCACCGACCACGGACCGATGGCGACGTGGCATGCCTGGTGTTGCTGAGCTGCGCTGACGAGGGTGTCGGCGTCGAGCATGCTGCCGTCGGGTGCCAAGATGGTGAGCCGTAGATGGGGCCAGATGTTGCCGTCGCCGATGCCGCGGAACTCGTCGGATGGCATCGGGTCGGTGTCACCCATGTAGCCGAGGATCTGGCCGGCGAACACAGGCGTGCCTGGCTGCCCGAGCGCAGTGAACCGGAAGGAGTGGTGGGCGGCGCCGTCGTCGGTGCCCGGCGAGTCATCGTTGAACCCGGCGTAGTGGTAGGTGCGGCCGATCGCGTCGACCAATGTGATGCTGACCTCGCCAGTGACCGGGTTGTCGTATTCGATTGCCGTGACGACCCCGTCTGCGACAGCCAGGATCGGTTGCAGCGTTTGGCCGAAAACGATCGCCGACGTGCCGCCTCCGCAGTCGGCGGCGTCGCACGGAGTTGGCGGGGCAACGACGGCCCGGCCGAGCACGGGGAAGGCGATCTCGACGAGTGGCTCGCGTTCGACATCGATGTCTGGTGGTAGACCAGCGAGGAAGCGAAGTTCGGGCGGCACGGCTGTCAACCGGTGCAGTACCGGCTCGCCGGTGACGAATGCCAACATGTCGAGCCACCGGTACTGGTATTCGCGAACCGTAAGACGGTTGCCGGCCGACGGCAGCGGAACTTCATCCATCAGGGCCGGGATCAGGGCGGCGCGCGGAAAATACCAGATCACCGGCACCATTGAGACGTCGCCTCGCCATTGTTCGAGGATCGCGCGCACGTCGAGCAACGCCCTTTCGTCCTGGACCTCTGGTGGCGCCAGATAGGCGTGCGGGTAGCCGCCGTAGTTGTTCCAGGTAGAGGCGATGTATTGATAGGCGCCCGACGCGTTGCCCTTGTTCGGTGTGAGGTAGTAGCGCTCGCTCGACTCCATCAGGCGGATTGTGCGGAGGATGTCACCGATGTCTTTAGGAACGGTGATGCCGAGTGCTGTCGGCGCAGTTTGCGGCCCGGCCGGAACCGTGGTTGTCGTGTTGGGTACCGAGCTGGTGGTCGTGGTGGGGCACGGCGGCAGGGTGGTCGTGGTTGTGGTCGTGGTGCTGGTGGTGCTGGTGGTGCTACCGGGAAGCGTCGTGGTCGTGGTCGTGGTCGTGGTGCTGGTCGTGGTCGTGGTGCTGGTGGTGGTGCCGGGAAGCGTTGTGGTTGTGGTCGTGGTGGTGCTGGTCGTCGTTGTTGGCGGGGCACACGGCATCGTGGTCGAGGGAGCGCTCGTTGTGGTGCTGCTCGTTGTGGTGCTGGTCGAGGTCGCAGCTGTACTCGTCGTCTCGGGAACCGAGGTAGTGGTGGTGCTGGTCGTTGTGGTGCTGGTCGAACTCGTGGTGCTGGTGGCCGAAGGGGGCGAGCTCGTGCTGCTCGATGACGTTGTGCTGGCCGATTCGGTTCCGGCGAACGCGATCGTGCCAGACACGGTGAGAGCGCCCGCCAGCATCAAGATGACGGCGCCAGGAAGAGATCGCAGGTTGTACATGGTGGTTAGCGGTATCCGAATGGTCTGGCCACGCTACCGTGCCTGGCGGTAGCAGGCAGGGCGTCCGGCGCTAGCGGCGCGCCGGTAACGTGCGACAAGATTAGTGGTCGGGATGACCAATTGCCGGTGAGCAACAAGAGATGAGCAATTCGAGATGATCAATTCGAAATGAGCAATCCGGATGCTCAGCGCGATGTGATCCTGGCGATCGACATCGGCGGCACGAAGTTCGCCTCGGGGCTGATGACGATTCGTGGCGAGCTGCTCGACCGATCGAGGATCGACGTCGAGCGTGATGTTGGCCCGCAATCGCACTTCGCTGCGCTGGCGACCATCGTCAGTGAGCAATTGGAACAGGCGAGGGCGCAGCACGCGGTCCGGGTGCGGGCGATCGGCATCGGATGCGCTGGGCCGATCACCCGCAACTGCGAGACCGTGTCGCCTGTCAACATTTCGTCATGGCGATCCTTCCCATTGCGCCAACACCTTCACGATCTGACTGGTCTTCCGGTGTTCGGTGACCTCGATGCCAAGGCGCTGGCGCTGTCGGAAGGGTGGCTCGGGGCAGGTCGCAACGTGTCGAGCTTCTGTGCGATGACCGTGTCGACGGGCGTCGGTGGCGGGTTCGTGATCGACGGTGAGCTGCTCGATGGTGCGACAGGCAACGCCGGGCACGTCGGACATATCATCGTCGAGCCGGGCGGCCGTCGGTGTGGTTGCGGGGCGCGCGGCTGCCTCGAAGCTGAGGCGTCTGGGCTGGCAATCGAGGCGATCACCGGGCGCTCACCAACCGAGCCGACCTACGACATCATGCGTCGTACCGGGCGGCTGGTAGGCAGGGCAGCCGGGATGATCTGTACGGCGATGGATCTCGATCTCGTCGTTGTCGGCGGTGGTGTGGCGCTGGGCTTCGCGGCGACGTTCTTCAATGCCGCTCAGGAAGAGATCGACGCTGTCGCCCGGGTCGGCCAGGGCGCTGCGGCGCGAATCACGCCGGTTCGTTTGGGTGATCGTGGTCCTTTGATCGGCGCCGGTGCAGTTGGCCTGCGGGGCCTGCGGCGATCTGGCCGGCACGCCGCTACGACTCGGATCCTGTAGCGAGTGCTTCAACCTTTGCCAGACCGTCCGACATGGCCGGGTGATCCCGAGTTGTGTAGACACGGATCATCCGCTCAGCGTGTTCGGTGGTTCCAGCGGTTATCAAACCGGTGATCCGCAGCGGCGCACCATGTTCGGTGGAGTGCTCTGATTGGTGGGGAGTGCTCTGATTGGTGGGGAGTGCTCTGATTGGTGGGG
>CALFRK010000060.1 GCA_937919625.1 uncultured Ilumatobacter sp. | reverse complement strand
GTTCGGCCGAGAACGCCAACTCGTCGCTGTCGGTGATGATGCGGCAGGGGCTCGCCATCGCCCGAAACTCGGCCGTCGCATACGGTCGAACAAGCTTTGGTGGCGGCCAAGCGGGGGCGGTTGTCATCGTTCAGCCGCTTGGCGTCGTGACGGGAGGAGGCGGGGGTGGTGCCGGCGCTGATACAGGTACAGGAGCAGGAGCAGGAGCAGGCTCGGGTACAGGCGCCGGAGCTGGGGTAGCAGCCGGAGCTGGTGCCGGAGCAGCAGGCGCCGCAGCTGGGGTAGCAGCCGGAGCTGGTGCCGGAGCAGCAGGCGCCGCAGCAGCAGGCGCCGCAGCCGGAGCTGATGCTGGAGATGTTGGCGCTGGAGCAGCAGGCGCCGCAGCTGGGGTAGCAGCCGGAGCTGGTGCCGGGGCCGGAGCTGATGCTGGAGATGTTGGCGCAGCCGTCGGAGCAGCATCCGCTGGTGAGGCGGCCGCCGCGGCGGCGGGCCCTGACTTGCCCGCCTGGGTGGCTGTCACGGGCGCCGGCTGGGCTTCGCCACCCGGAAGGCCGGAGCCGGGCAGCATCTCTGGCGGAACGTCGACGAGCGGGCCATCGGTGGCGACCGGAGCCGATGGATCAAGCGTGGTGTCGATGACGTCGACAGGCACAACATTCGTTGCGACCGGACCGGGCATCTCTGTGCCTGCCAATGCCGCTTCGCTCACATCGGTGTCGCCGTCGGGTTGATCGTCGGCCTGGGCGGAGGCGGTCAGCGGGCCCATCAGTGGAAGCATGGCGATGAAGCCGACACCTGCTGCAATGCCGGTGGTCCGCCTGGCACGACGGGCCGGGTGGGGACGCGGCGCATGGTTCACAAGGCGGTCGTTGAGTCGAGCCATAATGGAGACGCTCGCTGGCTCTGGTGTCACCTCGACAATGCCAGGAATCGGCTGGATTCTCGTTGCGGCCCCGACCGCGACGCTTCCGGGTGGAGGTGGCGGCAACGGTGTGTTTACCCGCGGTGAAACGGGTTCGGCCGTTTGCCGAGCGGGGGTGATCGGGGCCTGCCCGCGCTGTGCCCGCAGGCGAGCGATCCGTTCCGCGGGAGTTAGTTCGGACATGTCAAGTTCCTCAGTTCTCTACCTGGATTCGTCCGCCCTGGATGGTTGCTTTCCACTCATGGTCCCGTTCGGTCTGCACATTGAAGAACTTCAGCTTCACCGTGCTCGGGCCGTTCAAGGCGACCTCTTTGATCCAGCCGCCGTTGGGATAGAAGCCGTACAAACTGATGCTGTTGCCCTCACGTGCGAGAACAACACTGCCCACGCCGTCTTCGACGGTGTACGTGAGGTACTCGATCTGTAGGGCGGCCGTCGTTGAAACGGCTGTGGTGGGCGGTGCAGTCGTCGGGGCCGCGGTCACCGGGGCCGCAGTCACCTGGGCCGCAGTCACCGGGGCCGCAGTCACCTGGGCCGCAGTCACCTGGGCCGCAGTCACCTGGGCCGCAGCCACCGGGGCCGCAGCCACCGGGGCCGCAGTCGTCGGAGTGGGAGCCTGCGGTGATGCCTGCGGTGATTGCGGGGCTACGGCAGTTTGCCGGGTACCAGCAGCAACCATTGCGACTGGACTGGCACCCGCGCTCGATCCGGCAGCTGCGCCTGATATTGGAACGACGTCGAGGATCGGATCCGCGGCGTCATCCGCGGCAAGAACCGATGTGACGTCGACGTCCGCTGGGAGGGGCGCCGCCGTATCCGGCGTCACGGCCTCGCTGTCAGGGGCCAGATCGACGGCGGCCGGGGAAATACCCGCGGCCAGTTGGGCGACGGGGTTGGAGCCCAGCACCGCCAGGTTGAGCGCCAGCCCACAGAGAACGACCGACCCTCCCAGCACGCGTGCGCGCCAATGGGCCAGGTGGGTCAGGAACCACGAATGATTTGCACGATCCATTGGCGTCTGCATCGGCCTCTACACGTCGCAGTTGAGAACTTGTGCTGGCAAGAACCGACATCTTGACCGTTTCTCGACACAGTTGCGCGGAGCGTCAGCTGTTCGGCGGGATGACCACACTGGGTGGTCGGTAGACGAGGCCGCTAATAGCTCAGCGGGGCGGAGCGACGGCTACTTCGCTGCCTTCTTGGCGACCTTCTTCGGCTTCGCCGCCTTGTCCGACTTCTCGACCACTTCCGGCTTTGCTACGGCCTCGGCCGGTTTCGGCTTTGCGGGTGTCACGGCCTTTTCCGGCTTGAGCACACCCTTGGCGAGGGCGTCATCGAGATAGGCCTCGGCGTCTTCCGACGACACCTTGAGCGCCGGTGAGATCTCGCTGATCAGGTTGACGCGGGCACGTTCGTACATCGTGCGCTCGGCAGCGGACAACGATGCATCTCGGTTGCGGGCGGCGAGATTACGCACCACCTCGGCGACCTGGTAAACGTCTCCGCTCTTAAGCTTTTCCTGGTGGTTTTTGAAGCGTCGGCTCCAGTTGGAGGGCACGCGAGGGTCGGGCTTGGCGAGCACAGCGACGAGATCTTCGAGCTCGTCGGCGCTGACTGGAGGGCGGACACCGACCTCTTCGGCCATATCTACCGGTACTTTCAAAACCATCTCGCTGATGACGGTTTCGAGGACGAGGTATTCTTTCTTCTCGCCGAACATCTCCATCTTCTTCGTGCCCTTGACGACACATGCGCCGTGCTGGGGGTAGATGACGGTTTCGCCCTTCTTGAAGTTCACGCAATACCTCTCGCCGTGACAAATGTCCCGGGACCCGGGAAGCAGTGTTCCAGGCTACAGCGCCCCCGGCAGGATTCGAACCTGCGACCTTGTCATTAGAAGGGACTTGCTCTGTCCAGCTGAGCTACGGGGGCCTCGATCAAACCTACCTGGGACGAGACGCGGCGCGTGAGATCAGTCGGTTCGATTCGAAGCCGCAAGTGGGATGTCGGGGTCGACACGTTGCATCTCAGTCGACGGCACCCAGACGACGTCGGCTGAGCCATCGTCATTGATACGCAGCGCCGGCAGATCAGGGGCAGATGAAGTCTCACCCTCGATCGCATACTCGGCGCTGTCCGTCTCGTCGGACTGGTTCTGGTCAGCGTCGCCAGCATCACCTGCGGGGCCGCCGGCGATGCCTGCTGCAATCTCGTCGGCTTGAGGCGACAAGACGGTGATCGGAGCGCAATCGAGAACGACGGCGGTCAACTCATCGAGCAGGGCCTGGGACACATCTGCCTGTGGGCGGTCATCGGCACCCTCGTTGAGCAGGTCATTGAACACGTTTGGGGAGATGCCCTCTTCGGTCAAACTGTCATGGACGCAGCCGGCCATCTCTGGATCTCCGTACATCTCGTCGGCCAGTCGCTGCTTCGTGATCGGGGTGACATCGGGGGACCCGTTCGATCCGATCGAGGTGCCCGCAATCACGGCACAACCGACCAGGATCAGCGTCGCGCTAGTTCGCCTGGAGACCATGTCGACTCGCTTCGTTGTTGGGTGGGAGGCTCGGTGGTGCGCCGACGACGCGCCACCAACCAGAGCCTGATGGCGACGATCAGCAAGACGGCACCGGCAATCCTCGTGACCGATCCGCTCGCTGCCGAACTGATACGAACGGGGTGACGGTAGACCGGTACGACCGTCTCGAGGGCGATCTCAGCCGAGGCATCTGGCCAGTCGCTTCGCTCGACGACAACGCCGAGCGAGTTGCTCCCCGGCTGCAACTCGACGTCGTCGAAGAAGGCGTTGCCATCGACGACCTGAGCTTCGAAAGCAACCCCGTCGGCATCGACCAGCCGAATCGCTCCGAACGGTGCCGGCGCGGGACGGCGGGTGTCGTGCACGCGGACCTGCACCTGGTTGAGTCCGGCCGTGCCGGGGATCGGTTGGATCTGCACCAGCAGGTCGTCGGCGCGCACATTGGACACGACCGACGATGCGACGTCATCTGCGGCCAGGAAGCTGGACTCGACAGCGGGACCGGCCGTTGCCATGGCTGCGCCCATCAGGGCGATCATGGTCAGGGCCACCCATTCGCCGTGCGCGCGGCGGCCGCCTTCGCCGCCGGTACGCAGCCGTACGCCGAGCACGATTGCGACAGACAGGACAGCCAGCTTGCCGATCAACAACATCCCGTACGGGCTCGTGAGCAGACCGGTGAGTGACACTACGAGACGACCCATCAGCAGCAGGCCCGAGGCCGCAGCCAACACGGCCGCCGCGACCGCGGTCGACGAAACCGCATTCAATGCCGAGCGCAGGGTGCCGCGACCGGCGTTGAGGATGATGGCGACGCCGAGCACCCCAATCCACAGGGCGACACCCCACAGGTGTAGCGCCTTGGCGAGCGCGGTGGTGACCTCGACCGAGCCGCCGAGGGCGCTGTGGTCACTCCATGCGGCCATCAGCACCAGCCAGCCGGCGCCGGTCCACCCGAGAGCCTGGCGAACCGTGAGCGAATGACCGTCTCGCAGCGGCAGGTCGAGCCAGATCGGGACGCGTCGCACCGCGGTGGGAACGATGCACAAGATCGCCAGCACCACCATCGGCAGGCGGCGAACGTCGGAGGTGGACATCAGGGCGCTGACGGCGTCGCCGGCTCCGACGCCGAGATCGAGGCCACGCGAGGCGATGACACCGAGACGGCCGACGAAGATCGCGCCCAGGCCGACGGCGGTGAGCGGTTCGGCCAGGTGGACGCGGGCCATCGGGATGTCGGGCCAGCGCGAGCGGAACACGAATCCACCCAGCACGGCGGCGAGGCCGAGCAGGAACAGCCACCGAGAGGCGGCCTCGAGCGGGATCGGCTTGGACAGCACCGGTGGCGACGGCTGGGGTGCCTCGCCGCCGACGGAGAAGGTCGTTCGGGCGACGACCTCGTGGAGGTCCTCGGCGTCGCGAGCCGAGATCCGCACCTGGTAGGTGTTCTCGACCAGGGGCGGCAGGGTGATGATGAGGCGGCTGCCGTCGGACGGGTCGATGGCGCTGGTCGGTTGGCCCACCTCGTCGGCGCCACTGGAGATGATCTCGATCTCGACGAACTCCTCGAGGACCGGTTCGCTGAACTCGACGACCACCTGTTGGGGGGCGTCGAGTACGACCGAGCCATCGGCGGGCGAGATGTCGTCGACGACAGCGTGGGCGGACGCGACCGAACCCAGCATCGCGAAGGCGATAGTCGCCGCTCCCGCTAAACGCACCAGGAAGGTGCGTCCGGAGCGCGCCTCAGCCAACTGGCACACCATCGAGGCGAGTGTCACCGATCTCGATTGCAACCGTCTCGCCTTCGACGACGGCGCCGTCGAGGTTGCCGTAGAGGATCGAGAGCTCACGACCGGTGACCAGCTCGCCGCCATGGTGATGGAACGTCGGCTCGTCGATGACGGTGTCACCGGCGATGACGTGCGGGAAGTCGTTCTGGTAGTCCGGTTCGGTGGCGTGGAGCACGCCGGCGGCGTCGGCGTCGAGCAGGATGTAGCGCAACTCGACGATGCCGCCCTCGGCGATCAGCGACACTCGTTCGACGCGGATGCCGTACTCACTCTCCATCTGGGCACTGCGCGGCATTTCGATATCGGCAGGGCTCGACGGCTGATCGCCGTCGGCCCGAGCCGTCATGCGCACCCCGATGATCGTTGCCGCCAATGCCGCCAGGGCCACCGCCGCGAGGAGTGCCCGCGTGACGCGGCCGCCGCGGGTCATGGCAAGTTGATCGAGCTGTAGTTACCGCCGTTGTCGATCGCCCGGATCACTATGGGATTGGCCACAGTACCTTGATCGGTCGATGACAACAAGATCTGAAGCCCCGTCGTACCACCACTGATGTCAACTTCGGAGCCGAAGCCGACGCCGGGATCTAGAGCGTTGACCTCGTACCACTCGACCCGGGCAACACCCGTGCCGACGTCGACGACATCAAACGTGACGTTGAGGCCGGCCTTGACCAGGTTGGAGATGACCGGTGGGGCGAAGTCCGCAGTCACGGCCAGCGTCGTTACATTGCCGGCGACGTCGGTGGCGGTGATGCTGATGAGAGTGCCGTCAGCCAGGCCGGAGATGCTAAGCCCGTTGGCGTTGCCACAACCGGTGCCGGACACCTCGATCTCGTCGAGCGCTGCACCGTTGGTCGCCACCAACACCTTTACGTACCGGGCGGGCCGGGGGGTGAAGCTGGCGGCCAACGTGTCGGGGCCGGCGATTGCGAGGCCGGGGCCCGAGTCGTAGGCGAGCGAGTATTCGGTGGCATCGTTCGCCGAGTCGCCGTTGGCGTACACGTCGTCGGCGATCGCCACCAAGAACTGGATCTGACCCGGATCACGGTCGTTGTAACCCGGCGTGGTGCGGTCACGGCCGAATGTGAACCCGTCGACCGTGGCGACACAACCGAGGTCGATCTTGACCCAGGCGCTGGCCGCATTGCCGATCCAGCTCGTGCCGTTGCCGTACTGGCCGTCGTTTACATTCTGAGGTTGGTGAATCGTGTAGGAACCGGCGCCGATGGTGCTGGAGGCGACCGCCGGCTGGGCGAACCCGTTGCCCTGATAGGCGAGGTTGGAGCCGGTCTCATATCCCTGGGTGTGGCACTGCTGGCCAGTGTACCCACTCGCGCATCCTTGCGGACCGACGAACGCCGACGCCGAGACGATGGCCGGAGCACCGACCACGGCGGGCTCCGGCGGGCCGGCGAGCGTGCCGCCACCGGTCCAGTTGATCGAGGCGACACCACTCTGGCTGTCGGTGACGTTGAAGGCGATGACGCCACCGCCGTTGTTGGTGACCGTGATCACCGGGCCGGTGGTGTCAGTCGACTCGATGCTGGCGACCGTGGTGTTGCCGGCAGCGTCGATCGCCCGCACCGAGATCGTCCCAGTGCCGGGGATGGATCCCGATGCGAACGTCAAACCGTCGGCGATGGTCACCTGGGTTCCGGCGCCCACGCCGGGGTCGGCACCGATCCACCACTCGACCAGCGCCGGCGAGCCGGCCAGCGCCAACGGGCTACCGGTGCCGTCGACAACGAATTCGACGACAGCTGCGCTCGGGCTGGTGAGCTCGACGGTGGGGGCAACCCGGTCGAGCGTGAAGGTCACACTGTTGATCACACTCCAGTTGCCGGCGGCGTCACGGCCACGGACGTAGAACTCGATGGGGCCGTCGTCGAAGCTGCGAATGTCGGCCAATGGGATGTCGGCGAAGACGTTCTGGACATAGTGACCGTCCACGATGTCGCCCCAGTTGGCGGTCGCGCTCTGCAGCGGGCTGCCGGAGCCGCCCGGACCGTCAGCGCCGACGCCGCCGATGTAGAACTCGGCTTCGACGATCGGGCTGCTGTCAGCCACCGGAGCGGCCTCGGAGATTGTCGCCGTGAGGCGCACCGAGGGCAGGAAGGTTTGGCTGCCATTGAAGGGGGTCGCCCCATCGTTCGGGTTCGGCGAGATGCCGACCGTGTCGACGATCGGGGCCGTGTTGTCGACCACGAAAGTGATCTCACCCGGCACCTGGCTCCAGTGGTCGTTGGCGGTGAGGACGCCACAGCAGACCGTCGAATACGAGTCCTTGGCATAGATGCGAACCGCGTAGCCACCCTCGGTCAGGCCGGTGGTGTCGACGGCCGCGGCGAACGACGCCCGCGCCAGGTTGTCACCGTCGAACGTTGCCGTGAACAACTCTGGTGTCGCCGCATTATTGAGTTGGGCGACCGTCATGAGGGCGGGCGGCGGCGGCGAAGTCGAGAAGACCTCGAACCTGACCGCCTGTACATCGCTGCCGGGGCCGGTCAGCGTGGTGTCGGCGGTGCCGGTCACCATCACCTCGAGCCCTGCCTGCATTGTCGAGGGGGTGGCGTTGAGCGAGTTGATCGCCGGGCCGGAACGATCCATCTCGAACACCAGGCCCGAGACGGGGCCCTCGTGCAGACCGTCGCCGCTGATCGCCTGCACCCACAGGACGTGCTCGCCGTTGGAGAGGGTCGACAGGGTGAACTGGTTGAGGGAACTCGCCACCGCGTAGGGGCTGCTGCCGACTCCGAACGGGTCGACCAGCGCCTGGGGCGCCGAGTCCAACAGCGTGACGTCGTCGATGGCATACCGCCATGACGGGTTAGCGTCGCCGGGTTGCGACGTCACGTTCGCCTCGAAGTAGAACGGCCACTCACCGTCGATGACGTCGTTTGGCCCGTACAACGGCGGGAGTAGACCGGCCGGGATGCCTGGGATGGTCTCAGCGAAGCGGAGTTCGCTGACCTTGGGGCCGGTGGGGTCACCGACACCGGGGAGGCTCCAGGCCTGCACTTGGCCGGCGACAGCCGGGCTGCTCCCCTTGAACATCGACAGTCCGTGGTCGAACAGCGCGATGTTGATGGGAGCCACCGCCGGCAGAACCGCGGTGAGATCGACGACCTCGCCGGGCGGCACGGTGACGGCGGCTACGTCGGCCGGGCGCCCCAGGAGCCGGCTGTTGGCCGTCCACTGGGTGAGCCGGGTGTCAGCGAAACCGATACGGCGCTGGGCCAGGCCGAGGTTGGCGGCCCGGATCAGCAGCGACGTACCCGCCTGCAGCTGGGGCAGAGCTCCGCCTTCGTGGCTCTGACCGTTGATCGTGAAGATGGACGGCGTGTACTGAGCGATGTCATACCCGAGCGGGTCGGCATTCAACGCCGGGTCGAACTCGTTGGTGAGCGCCAGGATCTCATCCAAGAACGCCGTCTCACCCCGACTGGCGTCGAGCCGATGGCTGTTCGTGTACTGATCACCGACGGTGGAAGTGGCCGTTGGCGCGAAC
The DNA here is from genome assembly GCA_937919625.1 of uncultured Ilumatobacter sp. Lineage (GTDB taxonomy): Bacteria > Actinomycetota > Acidimicrobiia > Acidimicrobiales > Ilumatobacteraceae > Ilumatobacter. Next base: position 83,877 of record CALFRK010000060.1, on the reverse strand, counting down.
GCGACCGGGTCAGCGGTGATGATTCCCGAAACAATCGTCACATTGCCAACGGTGTCGAACGCGCGAACCGAAATGTCAGAGTCCACTGCAAGACCAGTGATCGGAGCGGTCACCTCGGTATTGAGTCCGGCACCCAGATCAGATCCGGTCACGAACCATTCGACGAGGTCAACCGCCGAGTCATCAGCAACCACGACGTCGATAGTGAAGTCGGTGTCGTTGTAAGTCTCGGTGAGATCCACGGTCGGACCGGCTCCGTCGGTGGTGAATTCGGCGGGGCGAACGATAACCACGCCGGCCATGCCCATCGCGATCTGACGGGCGCCAGTCGGCGTCGGACCAGCCTGGTACAGGTAGGTACCGGCGACGAGCCGGTTGCTGATGAATTCCGTCGTACCGCCGATGCCGACGCCGGCCATTTCAGGCGCGCCAGGCACGACCGGCATCGAGAAGCTGACCTCGGTCGGCACGCTGGCGTTGGTGACAGTGACGTGGAGCACGTCACCCTCGACGACCTCGAGCACCGGGTTGACCAGGTCGACTTGGTCGACCGATGAGTCGTCGAACACCCAGACGGGCAGCGACGTCGCCGTATCGACGTTCACGTTGCCGGAGCGGGCGAGAAGATTGCAGTTGGTCACCGGGTTCAGCGGATCGGTGGTTGTGTCCCGATCACACGCAAGGCTTCCCTTGATCTGGACGTGGTCGACCGGGTCGATCGTCACACGACGGGCTGGTGCTGGAGCGGCTTGGGCAACGCCGAGCGGAAGGGCGCCGAGCAGGCCGATCGTGCCAGCCGCAAGGCAGGCCGCCGTGCGCAGCATGAATCGAGTGGAGGTGGTGGCATTCATGATCATGCTCCTCAGCATCCGCTGACTGGATCGACACGAACCAGGGTCAGCTGGCCGCCCATCGCTGCGCCATAGTTGGTGGCTGCATAGAGGGCGTGGTTGTGGGCGACGTGGTAGTACTCGCCGCAGATATTGAAGGCATCACCACCCGTGGGTTTGGTGCCTGACTGGCCGAGCAAAACGTCGCCGCTCCAGAAGCCACCGTCTTGCAGGTTGCGTGCATCGGGCACGGGTTGCTGAGGGGTGCTGGCGAAGGTGTTGGTCCAAGAGAACCGAGCGTCGATGGTCTGGCCCGGCTGGACATCGATCGCAAACCGGTCGATCGAGGCGACCATAGGAGTCGCCGTCTCCACGAGCGGTCGAGCGTCGATACCGATCACTTCCTCACTGTTGGAATGAGGGTGAAACGGCACAGCCGTCGGGCCGGCGTTGAGATACCGGATCACCGACGGAAGTTCTTGGCCTTGGCCGATCGCCTGGAGGTGCACCATCGCGCCGTATGGCTGATTGGGCAGCCAGGGCGCCTCGTTGGGGGCGATCGTGTCGGGGAACGACCGACCGTTGATCATGAAGTAGCGGGGCCGGTACTGGCTGAAGTCGATCTTGTCGCCCTGCCCCGTCTCGACCAACAGGTGGATCGACGGGTCGACTTGGCTGAACAGGTGCACGTATTCCTGGTCCTGGTCGAACGAGGTCGACGAGTTGCCGCCGAAGTCAAGGCTGTCGTCGCCGTAGACGGTTCGCTCGGTGGCCGTCAACGCGAAGTCGCCGGGTCGCACGATGAGGGCTCCGTGGAGGCCCATCTCACGCTGCAGCAGCGGATCGGTGCCGCTCTGGTACAGGTAGGTGCCCGGGTCAGGTGCGATGAACGTGTAGGTGATGGAACGGCCGGTGGACACCGGCTGGATCAGCGAACTGACCAGGCCGCCGACGGTCTCGACGCTAGCGGGAGCACCGTCTGCCGACACACCCTCGACGCCCTCGAACAAGATCGAGGTCGGCACCGAGAGGCGGTTGCGCAGGGTGACGGTGACCTCGTCGCCCTGCGTCACGCACAGCGTCGGTCCGGGATACTGGAACGAGCCTGCGCCCGCCGAGTACGACCACATGTACACCGTGTTGCCGTCGGGGGTGAGGATCGTGCCGTCCTTCGCCGAAAGAGCGAAGCTGGCCGTGCCGAGGGTCGATGTGGTCGACTCCGTGCAGATCACGCCCGACTCGGGGTGATTGTCCGCAGCGGCAGTTGTGCCGGCACCGGGAAGTGGGGCGACAGCGGACAGGGCGGCGACGAGCGCCACTCCGGCGCCGGTCGCCATCCACTTGGATCGAATCTTGCTCATGAGTACTTCCTCCGCCTCAGAAGTTCGGCCTGGATTGGGTGCCAAGGCTGCCTATTGGCTTAACGTGCAATTCGGATCGCATCGAGCCGCCGCCGCGACTATCGCTGCCGGTGATGCCCCGGGAGCCGATCGGGTATACATCGCCAGGGACACCAGCGGGGATTTCGATGATGATGTCGTAGCTGGCACCCGGCGCCACGTCGATGCTGTTGGTCACATACGACGCGTCAACCCGCTCACCGCTCTCGAATGTCGAGTTATCGCCGTGCCCGGCAAGCTCCGTCTCGGCGTAGCTGAGTCGACCACCGGTAACCGACTGGGCGTCGATGCCGACGATCCGCATGGGCAGACCGGCCAACTCGATCGAGTGAGACCGGAAGCCGAGATTGGCGATCCGCAAGAGCACCTTCTCGCCCGGTTCACCCTCGAGCAGTGCGCCGACCGGCTGATAGGCAAGCCGTTCCGGCAGGTTGGCTCCCCCCAAGTTGGCAGCGTCGATGGCCTCACTACCGCCGGTCGGGTTCTCCGAGTTGTCGAACGACGGCAGCAGCGTGTCGGGAAACGTGCGCCCGTTTACCAAGAACACGTCGGGACGATGCTCGGTCCAGTCTGGCTGCTGCACATGTGAGCTCAACCAGTGCTCCTCAAGATCGATCTCGGTGATCATCCAAGTGAATTCGCGATTGAATTCACTCCCGGTGCCTGCTCCGTACACCGTCTTCGTTGCCGAGGCCGTGTCGTCGTAGTCGGCAGGGCGGACGAATAACACGCCGGTCATACCCATCTGCACGTGCTCGACGTCCTCGAAGTGGCAGTGGTACATGTAGGTACCGGCTTCGTCGGGCAAGAACTCGTAGACGAAGCTACGCCCGACCGGCACCGAGATCGAGGTCTCAGGAACACCGTCGTAATACGGGATCTGGTTGGGGAAGCCGTGCCAGTGAATGGTGTGGCCATCGGCGAGGTCGGGTCGCATGGAGAGCCCCAGGTTCCAGAGCTCGATCTCGATCTTCTCGCCGACCCGGAACTCCTCCCATTGGTCGTTGCGTAAGCCTCGGTGCAGCACCGGTGCCGTGTGCTGGACCCGGCCACGGAGCTTCTCGATCTCCCCGAAGCGCAGTCCCTTGTCCATCACTCCGAGTCGCGAAACGTCGCGGAATCCGAACGAGTAGACGTTGAAGCCGTCGGGGGCGAGCGTGTCAGGGAAGAATGGATCCTGCGGCAGCACGCCGGGACCGTCGACGCCGGATACCGGCATCGAGATCCAGCCGTCGGTGGCGGCGAGGCCCACATACATCGCGTCAATGGCCGACGCACTCCCGTTGCTGCGCAGCGCCAGCGCCCCGCCACCGAGCAGCAACACTCCGCCGCCGACGCCGAACTTGAGGAACGATCGTCGGCTCAGCTGACTCGTTCCCACCTCCTGAATGCTGTCCATGACCGGTCCGCCCGTCTCGTTCGAGTTGATGTTGTCGTTGTTCATCGGACCTCGCCTCCCCCAAAGTTGTCGAGTCGAGCGGGGCGGACGTTGCCGCTGGAGTTGATTCCGATCCGACCACCTGCCGGCGTGTCCGGAACCGGCCAGGCCTGGGCACCGAAACCGAGCTCGACGACTCCAAGCAGCTCCCAGGGGGAACCATCAGGTTGCTTGTACACCTCGAGGTCGCCGTTCACGTTGATGCGCGCCAGCAGCGAGTCGCCAGACGAGAACGGCGCGGGTAGCACCGCCCGCAAATTCGAGCTGCGGAAGCCGGCCCGCTTGGTACGAACCTGAATACCTCCCGCGACCGGGTTGTAGGCCACTTCGACGTACGACGACGCTCGTTGGAACAGGCCGTTGGCGCGCAGACCGGTAGCCGCCAGGAACAGGCCGGACCGACTGTTAAGCGTCGGCGTCCTGAGGAACGTGACATACGCTTCCTGGCTGTCGCCGAATTCGTCATCACCGACCCACGTGAGGGTGCCGTTTCGCCACGTGGCGAGGGCCCGGTTGTCGGTAGTCGGGAAGTTAAGGATTCGCGCCCTCGAGTTGGCCGTGCTTCCGCTCCACCACGCCGGGCTGAGCCCGATGTTGATGTTGGCGTTGTTACCGGCGCCACGCTCGAAGTCGTCGAGCACGCCTGTGAACGGGCCGTACGTGACGGCAGCGGTCACCTCGTCGGCACCCATGTCCCAGCCGATCCCCATCGGGCGCGTCTCGTTGTCGATGTCGAACTCGGCGCCGATGGTGCCGACGTCGATCGCCGGCGACGCACCCTGGAGGTGATCGTCACCGATCGGCGATTGGGTCACGTCGTACGACAAGATCACAGCGCTACGGAAGCGCTGGTAGTTGCGCCACGTGTACGCAGCGACCTGCGTCACCTTCGGGTTCACGAAGATTGGGTCTCCACCGATGTTCGAGCCACCGTCAACGGTACCCAGCGGCGCCTGCACCAGCGAGTACGAGACCGTCGGGTCGCCGGAGCCGTCGGAAGCGCCGATGTCCCAGTTGTACACGTCAGTAGCGTCGCCCGCCTGGCCGATGCCGATGATCCCAGCCGTACCCGCCCATGTGCCGGCCCGGTTGTCGTAGAAGATGTTGTTCTCCAAGAGTGGGTTGCTGAACGCGTCGGCAGTTGCGGGTAATGCTGCCTGCATCTGGGCCGAGTGACCGGTGGTCGACAGACCGGCAGGCGCCGGCAAGCCGTCGCTGGTGATCGCCGTCGCCGTCGTGATGTTGTGGGCCACCGTGTTGTTGACGATGCGTACGTCCGGGGCGTCGTTCAGGGCGATGCCGCCACCCTGGTGGGTCGACACGTTGTTGGTGATCATGTTGTTGGTCACGTCGAACCGGAAGTTGCCCGCTTGCAGGAAACGCAGGCCGCCACCGTCGTCGTTCGCCAGGTTGGCGGAGATGACGTTGTTGCGCACCGCAACCGAACCGGCACCCTGGGAGAGCTGGGTCGGGTCGGCAGGCAACTCGCCGCCGATCATCACGCCGCCGCCCTCGTCGTACGACGAGTTGAGCGTGATGCGGTTGTGCTCGATACGGCCACCGGGGCTGTAGCCGTAGTGGCTGATGCCACCGCCATACTCGGTGGACGAGTTGCCGCAGATGTCGTTGTCGGAGACGACGTAGCGCTCGGCGCCGTTGAACAGTGCCACCGCACCGGCCAGCTGCGAACCGCCGTTGGCGACGATCCGGTTGTGGGCGATGACGAGGTCGTCGTTCTGGTTGTCACCCGAGAACGGGGTTCCGACCCGGATCGCGCCGCCATAGGCGCCACCGTTGGTGGTCAGCACGTTGTTCGTGATGTGGAAGTTCGGGGTGAACCCATTGAGGAACACACCGCCACCCTGGGTCTGGGCGTTGGCCGCGCCGGTCGGCGTGACGATGCCGCCGATCTGCTGGATGTTGCCCGGGAAGTCACGTTGATCACCACCGGTGATCTTGAGACCGTCGAGTCGAGCGACCCGCCTGCTGGTGAAGTACGGGCTGCCGTTGGCGGCGACACCCGAGATCACGTATACAACCGATCCGTCGGCGATGTTTTGATTACCCTGCCAGTTGATGCCCCCGAGCTTGGTGTACCAGGCGTCGGCGATCAGCTCGACCGACGTGAACGGCTGGGTCGGGTCGTACCCGGTGGCCCAGAAGTTGCCACCGTGCAACACGGTGCCCGGCACCCCAGGGCCTCCAGCGCCGACACCCTGCACTGTGACCGGGGTCGAGATGATCAGGTTCTCGTAGTAAGCACCGTCGAGGTTGGTGTCGCTGATCGTGTTCGGGTAGACCACCACGAGCACGCCCCGGTTGCCCGGATTGCGGTAGCGGTCGATCGCCGACTGCAGCGAACGCCGGTTGGCCGGCTTGGCGGGGTCGTTGGGGTCGAACGTCTTGCCGGGGCCTACCTCGAGGATGCGCGGGTTGTAGCCCGCCCCGACGACATGGTAGGAGACCGTGTTCACGGGGCGCACGCCGTCGGGACGCACGATCTCGATCTGGTACACACCGGCGCGGACACTGCCGTCGTTGGGGATGGTCGTGCTGATCTGCGTCGCGGACCAAGTGACCGTCGACAGGTCGAAGACGTGTTGTACCGAGTCGGTGTCGACGTCAACCAGCCGCAACTCACCTTTGAGTGTGCCGAACCCGACGCCGTCGATAACGAGGTCGAGCGGCGTGCCCAAGTTACCCATCACCGAATACGGGCGGTTGACACGGAACACATGGGGTCGCGTGTCCTCGGCGGCGCACACCGACAAGGCGTTGAATGCTCCGCCGGGGGCCTGGATCGAGGCTCCGACCTGGGTCGGCGCCGTGTCGGCAATCGTGTTGACTCCGGGCCAGGCCTGGAAATTGGCGGCGATCGTGCGATAGCTCGGGTTGTACCCGCGGAATGGCGCCGAAGGTGTGCCCGGGTCGTTACCGACGAACCGGTACATCCCAGGGCACACGCCGGCAGGCGATGGACAGTTCATCGTCGTGGTCGACGGCACCAGGACTTCCCAGATGCCATTGGCGTCGGCGTTGACCTGGGTAATCAGGCGGCCGGCCCAGTTGTAGACGCCCGTGGGCGAGTACGACAGGCCGCGCACCTCACCGAAGCTGGCACGACGGGGGTTGGTGTCGACGTTGAGGTCGTCCACCGTGTAGCCCCAGAAGTGGGCCGGCGGCGGCACGTCGTTGTAGAGCGTAAACGCCGGGGCGACCGAGCGGCCGTCGACCACTTCGATCAGCTTGGCCTCACAACCCGGCATCGAGACACCCTGGTAGGGCGTGCCACCTGCATCCGCGAACGGAGCGTTGGCACGAGGGTTCGGGAGGGCCGAGCCAATCTGGTTCTCGAGGATGTTGACCACGTGGGACGCACCGACGCAGACCGCGGCCGCGCTGGGCGCCTGGGTGGCCGGATCGGAGATCGGCAGAAGGCCGGTGTCCATCTGACCGCCGAAGTCGAAGACGCCACCGGCGTCGGGGTTCGGGTTGTTCTGCGCCGTGTAGACGTCGCCGGCGAACACGTTCACCGACTCCTCGTCTTCCACCTTGTAGAGCGGGCGGCCGTGGTCGTCGTTGGGGATGTCGAGCTCGACGATGTACTTGCCAGCGGCGAGGGTGCCGAAGCCGAAGTTGCCGTTAACACGGGCGCCGAAGCCGCCTTCGCCGTCGGCCATCGGGTCGACCTGGATACCGGTCAGCGGCGCCTCGATGCAGTTACCCGTGTCGTACGGGAAGACCAGCTGATCGACGATCGGATCACCGGCGGCGTCACGAGCCGTGCAGACGCCCGGCCGGCCCCAGGTCTCGGTCGTGGTCGTGTCGACCAACACGCCCTTAGTCCAACCGCCGACGCCGTCGGACACCGCCGTGTACGCGTTGACCGTAATGCCGGGAACGCCTGTCGACCAATCCTCAACCGCGGCGAGACGGGCGTCGAGCTCGTTGATGGTCGTGTCGGAGAATACCGAACCTGCGATGCTGCCGTTTTCGTCCTTCTTGTAGGGCACGACGCCCCAGTCGATGCGCATCGTCTGGCCGATGATCGGAAGCACATTGATGTCGACACCGCCGCCGCGCACCGTGGTGGGCGTGTTCTGGTTGCTCGCCTGGTACGTGATGCCAGTCGTATGGAAACGATCGCTGTACGCCTCCATCACCACCCACATCGTGTACGGGTAGGCATTCTCGAACTCGTAAGCCCCGTCGGGACCAGACGTCGTAGCATTCTGGCCGTTCTCGACCACGTTGTTCTCACGGCCACGCAAGGTGAGGCCCATGTTGGGAACGCCAGGCTCGCCCGGGTCCTGGCGACCGTTCTCGTTGTGGTCGAGGAACACGGTGCCGTGGAAGTTGGCGAACCAGCCGGTGAGGCCCACCACGCCAATGTCGACGACTTCGCCGTTGGTCACCGTGACCTGGAAGAAGTCGAGCAGGGTCAGCAGGTTCTTCTCCCAGATGGTCACCTGATACTCGCCGTCGCGGACGCCGGTGATCGTGAACTTGCCGTTCTCGTCACCCTCGCCGATCCAGATCGCCCGGTCGCCGTCTTGCAGGTCGACGAGTGCGATCACGGGGTTCTCGATCGGGCCGGTGATCTTGGTGCCCGAGTAGCCGCCCCACGTGTCGCCGGTCGCCGGACCCTGACCCACGCTCGGGGTGTAGGCGTCGTAGTGGCCCACGACACCCGTGATGGCGCCGGTACCGGCATCGCCGAGGGTGTAGTACAGAGGGCTGCTCGGCGCGCCGACGGCGGCGCGCTCACGCACGTAGCCGAAGTTGACCCACGGCACCGCTTCGCCACCGACGTTGAACTCGGTGTCGAAGCCGGTGTAGCCCTCCATCGCCCAGATGTCCCAGTCGAGGCCACCCTCGAGGGTGGTGGTCTGGATCCAGCTCGGGTCGTCGGCAGGCGGAGCGATCGTCATCGCGTACCGGTTGGGGCCGAGGTTTCGGAGGACGATGTCGCCGTTGTAGTCACTGACGCACTGGCCGCCAGTGCCTTCGATCGCCTGCGGGTTGCCATCGGGGTCGAGCACCAGGGGATCGTCCTGGCTGCCCGTCGTGGTGACGTACTCGGTGCACAAGGCGTTGCCGTACCAGTCGGTGGTGACCTCGGCGGCCCAGTCGTTGATGGTGGCTGTGAAGCCGGCCATGCCTCCGTCTGCGGACCAGTCGGGGGCGGTCGCGCCGGCGGGCACCCCTTCGGCCGGGTAGTCGATCTGGCCGTTCGTGCTGATGTCGTTGAACACGCGCGCCCGCAGGGTGACGAGCGGCAACGGATACGGGTCGAGCAGAACGGTGATCGTCTGGTTGGCGGGCGTAGCGGCATCGATCGTGAAGTTGGCGCCGCCGATCTTGTGGCCATCGGCAGTGACCGAGATCAGGTACTTGCCGTTCGCCAGGTCGATACCGGCGGAGAACATGCCGGTCGGCTCGAAGTCGGTCTCGTCGCCCTGTGTGACGATCGGGCTGCCGTCAGCGGTGTGATTGCCAGGCATGAACGACTGCATCGACTGCCACGCGCAGTTGTCCGGGAAGTTCACCGGGAACCCGAAACTCGGGGCACCCGTGTCCGGGTTGCCAGGGCTGGCGGGATCGTCCGCTTCGCAATCGGCCACGTCAGCGAAGGGGTCGCCCGTGTTGTCACGGTCGATCCGATACTTCCAGTGCACTATCGGGTCGCCACCGTTCGGCCCGGACGCATCCAGGCTGTCGCGCGACGTTCGCACGTCAAACGTCACCAAGGACTCCGCGTGAGCCGTCGTCGACAACAGTGGTTGTACCACTGCGGCCCCCGCGATCATCGCACCAACAAATAACAGCCCGACCGAACGTCGAATTCTAGATCGTCCGCCCGAGCGATTCTCCACCGAATCACTCATGACGCATAGCCAACAGGATCAAGATTGGGTGATGATCAACCGCTTCTCAACGGCTGATCAATAGAATTGCACGCTGTGTGGTTATAACACCGCGATCCGCTAACTATTTAGGGTCGAAGCGGTATCCTGCACCACGAACCGTGACAATTCGTGCCGTGGTGCCTGAATGGCTCTCCAACTGGCGCCGCACGCGATGTACGTGTTCGGTCACCGTCGAGGTCCCCAACCAGCCTGGTTCGACCTCCCAGACCTGGCGCAACAACTGCTCCCGACTAAATACCTGACGCGGCGATTCGGCGAGGAACCGCAACAGCTCGAACTCGCGCGCCGTCAGCGGCAGGAGAACACCATCGACCAATGCCTCGCGCGCCGCTGGGTCGATCGAGAGTCCGTCGCTCTCGACGATCGCTGCCGGCTCCTCGGTTGAACCCGACGCCGATTGCAGGGGCGACCCGCGCCTGATCGCTGCCCGCACGCGGGCCATCATCTCACGCGGCAGAAACGGCTTGATGATGTAATCGTCGGCACCGAGCTCCAGGCCGAACACCCGATCGCCCTCGTCGGCGGCAGCCGTCATCATCACGATCGGTACCCGCGAGATGCGGCGCATCGCCCGTACCACTCCGAACCCGTCGATTCCCGGCAGACCGACATCGACAATCACCAGGATCGTTGATGGCGTGAGCTTCTCGAGGCCCTCCTCGCCACTCGCCGCCTCTGTCACGTGGTACCCGTCGATCTCGAGCCGGTTGCGGACGAACGCCCGAATCGAAACATCGTCCTCGATCAGCAACACGGTCGATTCGACCGGATCCGCCGACGGTTGGTCGGGCTCGTCTGCGATTTCTGCCATCGGAGTGACATTACCGAGGTCGGTTCGACGTATGTGCGACCAGGGGCAGCCCGGTCCACAGCAGACCAGCGTTGCATTCTACGGCCTCGGTGAAGTAGTGTGGTGTTTTGGTCAATCTTGACCTGGCGGAGTTGACATGCATTGTGGACGACAAAAGCAGAGACCGGTGTCCTATGGCGCGGAACGGTCGATCCGAGTGACGTCGCACCGCGACGCGGGCCACGTCGACTTGCAGTCGTGGCCGGCGTGGCCGATCGAGACAACCGGCCCGACGCGCTTCACACCACTCACGCTCGCCGTCGACGGCGGGCTGATCACGGCGGCAATCGCCGCTGTCGTCACCGGCGAGGTCATACTCTGGTTCCACCTGATCTTCGTCCTGCTGGTCATCGCCGCACTCATGTTCCCGCTTCGGCAGTTCGCCCTGCGAGCCATCGGATGGGTCCTCGCTGCCGTCGGACTGGTGCTGTGGGCGGTGCATTATCGCGACCTGCCGCGCGCCGAACTCGTCGAGTTGCCAATCCTCACCCTGATGCTCGTCATGGTCTTCATGATCGCCCAGGCCCGGGCGCGCAGCCATGAGGCGGTCATGCGATCGCAACGCGACAGGGAAAATCGAGCAGACGTCGAACGCGAGGCAATGCAGGACCAACTCGAGCAGAGCCAGCGCCTCGAAGTGCTCGGCCGTACCAACATCACGCTCGCACACGAGATGCGCAACGTCCTCACCGTTGTTCGAGGGTGCGCCGCCGAGATGGCCGACCATCCCGATTCGGTTCTGCGAGGTAAGGCCGACGTGATTCTGAACGCCGTCGAGCGCGGCGTCGAGATGCTTGGCGATCTCGTCACCGCCGGTCGACCAACGCTGTCTCACACCGAAACCCTCAACCTGACGACCGCCCTCCCTCGCATCGAGCCACTTCTCAGCCATCTCGTGAGCAACGGCGTACGGATCCGCATCAACGTTCCGGACGAACCAGTCGAGGTCCGCTTCGACCGCACGGGACTGATGCAGGTCGTGATGAATCTCGTCACGAACGCGGCGGACGCAATCGAGCACACCGGCTTGATCGAGGTCGGCGTTCGGTCGATCAGCGCCCAGCAGCCTGGAGATGACGGCGAGCGACGCTACGCCGCGATCAGTGTCACCGATTCCGGTGTCGGACTGCCAACGGATGACGCCGGCAACCTGTTCATCCCTGGTTTCACCACCAAACAAGGTGCGCACAGCGGGCTCGGCTTACCCACGGCCTGGCGGATCGCTGCCCGCGCCGGCGGCACGATCAAGCTCGAGAGCGCTCCTGGTGGTGGCACCACGGCGAGCGTGCTCTTGCCGTTGGCGGGCATCGCCAAGGTCGCCTCGAGATGCCTGTTGGGCGTCACCAACCACCAGTCCCGCGACCTGCTCGTCACCGAGCTCTTCGACCTCGGTTTTGAGGTGCAGCTGCTCGACGATCCGGCCCGGCTCATCAACGAGTCGATCGACCTGGCGATCCTCGACACCGATCACCGCCCCGACGCCAACGTCTTGTCGATCCAACACATCGTCGAACTCGATCTCGACGGACCCTGGCCTCGGCCACGCAGTGCGCCAGAGGCAGCCGAACTGCTGCGACGAATCGTCCGCGAATCACCGCCGTTCGTCGACCCCCGTCCCGACGCGGTTCGCCGGGACCGGGTCAATTCAGTCTGAGAAGCTGGTGTCGATCGCGACACCGGTGCGTCCACCGACGCCACCTGGATCTCCGGGTAGTCCTCCCGTCATCGTCGAACCAACGATTTCGCGTTGGGCATCGCTGTCATCACGCCAGCCGACCGAATCACCTCCGGATGATTGAGTCGCCATTCCGCTTCGGCTCGCACCGAGACCCGCGCCACCTGCACCGCCCTCTGTTCCCGGATCACCTCCGGCCGATGGTTGGCCTCCGGCACCACCGGAACCACCCTGCCCGCCACGAATCTCCGAGTCGGAGACGAGCACTGTCCCGACATCAATAGTCAGCAACCCGATCGACGGACCGCCCGAACCGCCACCTCCCCAGCCGCCTTGACCGCCCGAACCGCCACCGCCACCATTGCTGCCCGAGCCGGCGGTGTCGAGAAACGATGTCACGCCGGGCGCGCCCAATCCGCCATCGCCACCGAAAGACCCATTGAGCGGCGTGCCACCGTCACCACCGCCGCCACCAACACCTCCGACCACGACTGAGTTCTGCAACTGGAACGTTGCGACGTCCCTCACGTAGAGCGCGATCGATGGGTAGCCGCCAATGCCACCGAGACCACCCGGGCCACCCTGTCCTGCACCGCCGCCACCGCCTGCTCCTCCACCATCGTGAAGGATCAGACCTCCTCCACCTCCTCCCCCGCCGCCCGGCTGCCCATCGCCGCCGGAGGCGCCCGGCATACCGGCAGCTCCTACCAAACCGTCAGGACCAAGGCCGACACCGCCCGCCCCACCCCGGCCCGGAGCACCACCTGCACCACCTGCACCGGGCGCACCGTTCTCTCGCGGTAATCCACCCAAGGCTCCTCCGCCGCCCCGGTCGCCGGCGACCAGCCCGAGACCGCCGTCGCCGCCCCGCGTGACCGGTTTCCCCGCAAGTGGCGTGCCACCCGACGAGCCACTTGCGTTGTTCCCTGCGGAACCTGCGATCAATGGCGGTTCGGGGCTCTCCAAACCAAGGGCTCGCGCGCCGCTTCCACCTCGGCCGGCATAGATCTCGCTGTTGATGATCTGTGCCGAAGCCGTCTCTTCGATCAGAACCGCGATGCTGCCTCCGGTCGCGGTGTTGCCGGCTCGCACGACCGAGCCCTCGATCCGCACCGACGCTGCACCGATGACGCCCAGCACCGACCCGTCGACATCGTTGAAACCGCGTAGATCGATCGACGACACGACGATCGGGTCTGATCCGGCGAACAGCAACGAACCGCCGATCAGAGCTTTGTTCTGGTCCGATTTCACCCAATCAGCGTCATATCCGCCGTACATGCTCGACCCATTCCTGATCTCGGCATCGACGGCATATGCAGATTCGACAGTGCGGATGTAGATGTCGGTGCCGTCGCCGCGGGCCTCTGCCGCTGAGATCGCCGTACTGAGATCGCGGTACGGCTGAGCGCGCGATCCATCGCCGCCGTTGGATCCATCGACGCCGTCGACGAAGAGAGCTCGATCAGCCTGCTCGTAGACGTCGACGCGTACGTCGTCGTTGACGGCGTCGCCACCACGGCCCGTCACTGTGACCGTGAAGCGCAGGGTCGTCGGCCGCGACGGCGCCACAAAGGTCACCTCTGCCCCGATCAGCCTGTCTCGGCCATCGGTGACATCGGGGCCCGCCACTTGGCGCCATACGATCGACTGGTGTTGGTCGCTGAGATCGAGCGCCGTCAGCGTGACGGTTGCATCGGCATCGACGGCAAGATCGTCGCCGGCATTGGCGACCGCAGGAACCGGAGGCAAGCTCGATGTCGTCGTCGTGCTGGTTGACGAGGTCGTCGATGTCGTCGTGCTTGTCGTGGTGGTTGCCGGCAGCGGTGGCGGAGTCGTCGTGAGCACCCGGGTCGTGGTCGGGGCAGCCGACGAGGTGGTCGACACCTGCCTGGTCGCAACCGATTCGTCGCCGCCTCCCGTGGTGATCGCGGCGATGCCGGCGACCAGCATCAGCGCGGCAGCAACCCCGAGCCCGATCAGATATTTCGGCTGCAGAAACTCCGGGCGACCCGACGATTGCGGCGCCACGGGTGGGGGCAGCGGCGGCGTTGGGCCGTCAGGGCCAAAGGGGTCGCTCACGTCGGACACAGTAGTAGCCGGAGTGGTCGGCGAACCCGCACCCGCCTGGCGTTACCCGATCGTGCGCCGCAACAGATCGAGCGAGGAGATCACCGAGTACTGGCGCATCTGTTGGCGTTGGCCTGGCAGGCGCAACATGTGGGTCAGCTCGCCCTCTGGCCAAACCAGCCCAATCCACAGTGTTCCGGCCGGCATGCCGTCCTGGAGTTCTGGTCCGGCGACACCGGTGAGCGCCAACCCGACATCGGCACCGAGCACGCGGCATGCACCGTGCGCCATCTCCAATGCAGCGGACTCACTGACGACCGGCCCCTCGCTGACGCCGAGCACCGACCGCTTGACCTCGGTGGCGTACGACACGATCGATCCGCGGAATACCGAGCTCGCCCCGGATATGCCGGTGATGCGGGCACCGACCAGGCCCCCGGTCACCGACTCGGCCAGCCCCAGCGACCAGCCCTTCGACCGCAACAGGTCGAGCACCACCGATTCGATCGACTCGTCGTCAGCGCCGAACACCAGCTCGCCGAGCTCGGCTCGAAGGCGGGCATCCCACGGATCGAGCACGGCGTTACAGTCGTCGAGGCTCGCCGCCTTCGCCGTGAGCCGCACCTTGAGACCGTTCCACCCACTGGCCAGAAAGGCAAGCGTTGGGTTGCCGGCTTGTTCGAGCTCGGCAATCACCTCGTCGAGTCGCTCGTTGAGCCCGCTCTCGCTCTCGCCCCAAGTCAGCAAGGTGCGGCTGGCGATTACCGACGGGTCGCCGGCACGGTTCTTCAGCTCGGGAAGGATTCCGCGCTCGAACATATCGAACATTTCGTGCGGCACGCCGGGCACCGCGAACACGACCTTGTCGACACCATCGATCGTGATCGGGCAGATCAGTCCTGGTGCTGTGCCCCTGGTCTGTGGGATCACGGCGGCACCGACCGGCACCATCGCCTGACGCAGGTTGTTGTCGGGCATCCGCCGCCCGCGGCTGGCGAACAGATCGCGGATCACGTCGGCGACTACATCGTCGAGCACCAGATCGACACCCAGCACCGCAGCGATGGCCTCGCGCGTCAGGTCGTCGTGGGTTGGACCCAGACCACCACACATGATGACTGCGTCGGAGTCGTCGAGCATGCGCCGCAGCATCTTGGCAATCCGGCCGACGTTGTCGCCGACCTTGACCTGCACCAATGAGTCGATGCCGTGGGCCGCCAGCTGTTCGCCGATCCACGCGGAGTTGCTGTCGATGATCTGTCCGAGCAGCAGTTCGGTACCGACAGCGAGAACGTCGCAGCGCACCGGCTACGCCGCCGTGCCGGTCGCCGAGCCGGCGAGCGCTTTTCCGGTCACGCGCGAGTACCACAGATATTGCGCAGCACTGATCATCGAGAGGCCGACGGCGATCCAGAGCAGGGTCACCCAAAACCACTTGGCGTCGACCGCAAACCATGGCCACAGGGCGAATCCGACCGCCAGCTGTTGAAACACGGTCTTCCACTTGGCCATCTGGCTGGCCGGGATGCTGACGCCCTTCGAGGCGACAAAGGTGCGAAACACGCTGATGACGAACTCGCGACCGGCGATCAACGCCACTGGCAGCAGCCAGAACACGTCGCGGGCGACCAGCGTGAACATGGCACCGAGCACCAACACCTTGTCGGCGAGCGGATCGAGAAAAGCGCCGGAGGCCGTTGTTCCGTGACGGCGAGCGAGATACCCATCGATACCGTCGCTGACGCACAATACGAACCACAACAAGAACGCCAGCCACGAGCCTCGGTTGTGGTCGGGGATGACGAGGAACATGAGGGGCGACAACAACAGCCGCCCGGCAGTGATCGCGTTGGCCCAGGTGGCGACAGCGTTGGGGTCGACCGGCATCAGTCTTCGTCTCCGTCGTCGATCGAACCGCCGACGGCGACCAGGTCAGGCCCAAATGCATCGATGATCTCGACCTCGGCGAACTGTCCCACAGGAAGATCATGCCCGACATGGACCACACCATCGATCTCGGGCGCCTCGCGCACGCTGCGGGCGATACCTGGCTGGTCGACGAGCACCGTGACCGTACGACCGATCATGTCGTCACCGCGGCTGGCAGTGATGTTGTCTTGCAGCTGTCGCAGCTCGGCCAACCGCTCATGCATCAGGGCCTTGTCGACCGCACCATCGAGCGTGTAAGCGTGTGTGCCCTCCTCGGCGGAGTAGGCGAAGAACCCACACCAGTCGAGCTGGGCGTCGTCGACGAACTGCAAGAGCAGATCGTGATCGGCCTCCGTCTCGCCTGGATAACCGACGATGAAATTCGAACGAAACGCAGCACCTGGCTCTCGCCCACGAATGTCGTGGATCCGGTTGAGGAATCGATCGCCGTCTCCCCAGCGGCGCATCCGCCGCAGCAAGGGCTTGCTGACGTGCTGCAGCGACAGGTCGAAGTAGGGCAACCCAGTGGCACAAATGGCGTCGATCAGCTCGTCAGAGAGATCACTCGGATAGAGGTACAGCAGCCGCACCCAGTCGGCGCGTTCGGCAACCGCCTGAACGAGCGGCACGATCGAACCGGCACCCAGCTCGGCGGGGCGATCCTTGCCGTACGACGCCAGGTCTTGGGCAACCAACACGATCTCACGTGCTTCGAGCTGGTCGACCTCTGTCAGGATCTGGCTGACGTCGCGACTGCGCTGCGGGCCACGAAAGCTGGGGATCGCGCAGAACCCACACGAGCGGTCGCAGCCCTCGGCAATCTTGACGTACGCCCACGGTGACGTCGACTTCGGCCGCGGCAGGTTGAGCAGATCGAGTTCGGGAAGCGGCGCCGACGTGACCGGGATCAGCTTCTTGCCGCCCGTTGTCGGTGCCAGAACCTGTTGTACCGGAACACCGAAACCGGCGACCAGGTCGACCTCGGGCAGTGCCTCGGCGAGCTCGTCGCCGTAGCGCTCGGCCATGCAGCCAGTGACGACCAGGCGTGACTCGTGCGCCCGTTGCTGGTCGATCGCCAAGATCGTGTCGATCGACTCTTTGCGGGCTTCGTCGATGAAGGCGCAGGTATTCACGACCACAAGGTCGGCTGCACCGATGTCTTGGGTCGGTCGCATCCCGTCGGCCAGCAAGGTGCCGATCAGCTTGTCGGAATCGACCTGGTTCTTCGGGCAGCCGAGAGTTTCGATATAGAAGCGCTGCGACATGACCGATTCAGGCTATCTGCGGTACTCGCTAGGTTCCTGAGAAGAGCGAATGTGCCCGCAACATGTCAAACTGTGAGGGTGGCGACTGACGTGGAGTTCTGGGTCGACCCCATTTGACCATGGTGTTGGGTGACGGCCCGTTGGGTCGTCGACGAGGTAGCACCACAACGTGATCTGAATCTGATCTGGCAACCGATCAGTCTGCTCTTCAAGAACGAGCCCCCACCCGGATCCGAGTACTACGACGGCACGATGGTCGGGCACCGGATGCTGCGCGTGATGGAGTCGATCCGGGCCGAACTCGGCGACCCCGCCGTGTTCGCGTGGTACTGGCAGTGCGGCACCAGACTGCATCACGATCGCGACAGGGACACCCCGCTCGCCGATCTGCTCGAACACATCGGACTCGACCGCGAATTTGCCGAGGCGGCCGACGACAAGGCGTGGGATACCGAGATCCGCACCCGCATGAACGCTGGACTCGAACTGGTCGGCCAAGACGTCGGTACGCCGATCATCGCTTTCCGCTGCCCCGACGGCACCAAACGCGGCATCTTCGGGCCGGTGATCACCAAGGTCCCCGACACCGAACAGTCGCTACGTGTGTGGGACGCGATGGAGACATTCACGACGATGGACGGCTTCTGGGAGCTCAAGCGAACCCGCACTGAACGCCCCGAGTTCGGCCAACGCCCCAACGTCTAGCGTTACCGCAGGTGCCAGGCACCCGCAGTAACACTCAACTCAGTTGGGCCAGGCTGGAGTTTCGCCGGGGGCGAGCGGCACCTCGAACAGGTTGAGAACCATCGAGATCAAGCAGTAATACCCGACGAGAGCCGCCAGTTCGACCATGCCCGTCTCGCCCAGCAGCGCCTCGCCTTCTGAGAAGGTGGCGGCAGCGACCCGGCGGTTATTCAGCAGTTGCGAGGTGACGGCGTGCACGACCCGCTCGTCGTCGTGCTCGAACTCCGGTGGTCGGCCCTCTCGCAAGGCATCGATCACACTCGCAGCCACGCCATGCTCGAGCGCCATAGGGGCGTGTGCCCAAAACTCGAACTCGGAGTGCCAGTGTGCGCCGACCGTACAGATCGCGACCTCGCTGAGGCGACGCTCGATCGTTGTGCGAAAACGCAGCAACCCGCCGAGCGACGTCAGCCGCTTGCCAATCTTGGGTGAATGCACGAAGGCGTTGAACGGCCCGACGAGGCCGCCCTCCTCGTTGAGGAGTTCGAGATCTCCGCCGCCGCGACTGTCGATGATGGTGTCCCACAGTTCCGTCTGATCACCGGACAGCTCGGCACGGTTGATAGAACGCAGACGAGTCATGAGCGCACGGTAGATCGTCGAGAACCCGGGGCTATGGTCCGAGCTGATGGAGACCACCCCTGTCGACCTCGAGCGGCGACGCGGACTGCGCAAGATGAAGGCGCTGGCGCTGGCGCTCTTGCTGGCTGCAGCGGTGGTATATGTCATCACGAAGATCCACGGTGGCGACGGCTGGGTTGGCTACCTTCGAGCATTCTCAGAGGCAGCGATGATCGGCGCACTCGCCGACTGGTTCGCCGTGACGGCATTGTTCCGGCACCCGATCGGGCTGCCGATCCCTCATACCGCGATCATCCCCAAGCGCAAAGACCAGATCGGACGCAGTCTCGGTGAGTTCGTCGAGGGCAACTTCTTAACGCACGAGGTGCTGAGCGAGCGACTGGCGCACGCCAATGTCGGCAACCGGCTCGGCGTCTGGCTCGCCCAGCCGGTCAACGCTCGACGTGCCAGCGAGGCGCTCGGCGACGCCCTGCGAGGCAGCCTGGAGGTGCTCGACGACAAGCAGGTGCAGCACGGGCTCGAAGGCCTGGTTCGGCATCGGATCCGGTCGACGCCTGCCGCCCCACTGATCGGCAAAGCGATCGACCTGTCGGTCGAGGGCGGACATCATCAGCGCCTACTCGACACCGTGCTGGTCGGGCTCGGCGGATTCCTCGACGACAACCGACTCACGTTTCGCGAGCGGCTCGACGACGAATCCCCGTGGTGGGTACCCGAGCCGATCGACGACCGCATCTTCGACAAGATCTACACAGCCGTCGGCAACTTTCTCACCGATGTCGGCAACGACCCGACCCATGAGATCCGACGCTCTGTCGATACTCGCGTCGTCGCCTTTGCCGGTCGACTCAAGTCGGACCCCGAGCTGTTGGCCAAAGGCGAGGAACTCAAGGACGAACTGCTCGACCACCCGGAGTTCCGGGCATGGATCGAGTCACTTTGGTTGGGTGCCAAGCAGGGCTTGATCGACGCCTCCAGCGACCACAACAGTGAGTTCAGGATGCGAGCCGCCGACGGCCTGCAACGGCTCGGCGAGCGGTTGATCGTCGAAGCCGACCTGCGGTACAAAGTCGACGGCTGGGTCGAACGCTCGGTCGGCTATATCGTCGATCACTATCGCAGCGAGGTCAGCGACCTGATCGCCGCCACCGTCGAACGCTGGGACGGCGACGTGACCGCCCAAAAGATGGAACTCCAGGTTGGCCGCGACCTGCAGTTCATCCGGATCAACGGCACCCTGGTAGGCGGTCTGGCCGGCATCGCGATCCACGCTCTGAGCAATCTGCTGTGACGGAAGGCGGCACCTGCGTTAGCGCAGGTGCCTGGCACCTGCAGTAACGGTGGTTGCGGTTACTTGGTGGAGTCGCTGGCGCCGACGATCGCCTGGGCTGCTGCGAGACGGGCGATCGGGACGCGGAACGGTGAGCAGCTGACATAGTCGAGCCCGGCCCGGTAGAACAGGTCGATCGACTCGGGGTCGCCGCCGTGCTCGCCGCACACACCCAGCTTGAGGCCCGGCTTGGTGGCCCGGCCCCGCTCGGCACCCATCCGAACGAGGTCGCCGACACCGGTTTGATCGATGGTGTCGAATGGGTTGCGCTTGAGCAGACCCTGCTCGAGGTAGGCCGGCATCATGCGGCTCTCGACGTCGTCGCGGCTGAAGCCGAACGTGAGCTGGGTGAGATCGTTGGTGCCGAAACTGAAGAAGTCGGAGACCTCGGCCAGCTCGTCGGCACGGATCGCCGCACGCGGCGTTTCGATCATGGTGCCGATCGTGATGTTCGGCTTGCGCTTCATGCCCTTGAGAGCCGCGTCTACCTCTGTTTGCACCCAGCTGCGGGCCAGGGCGAGCTCTTCACGGGTGACCGTGAGTGGGATCATGATCTCGACGATCGGCTTTTTGCCGGCGTCGCGCAGCTTGGCGGCGGCGGCCATCAGAGCACGCACCTGCATCGCGTACAGACCCGGCTTGATCACGCCGAGCCGGACACCGCGGGTGCCGATCATCGGGTTGTGCTCGGACCACGCCTCGGCGGCAGCGAGCAGCTTGTGCTCTTTGGCCGACAACTTGCCGTTTTTGGCCTCTTTGACCCTCAGCTCTTCGACCGACGGCAAGAACTCGTGCAGCGGTGGGTCGAGCAGGCGCACGGTGACGGGCAGCCCGTCCATCGCTTCGAGGATCTCTTCGAAGTCGGCCTGCTGCGCATGAAACAGCTTCTCTAGTGCCTTCTCCTCTTGCTTGGGCGTGTTGGCGAGAATCATCTCGCGCACAATCGGCAGGCGGTCGGGTGCCAGGAACATGTGCTCGGTGCGGCACAGGCCGATGCCCTCGGCGCCGAGCGCACGAGCGTTGGCGGCGTCTTCGCCGGTGTCGGCGTTGGCGCGCACGGCAAGCTTGCCCTTGCGGATCGCGTCGGCCCACTTGAGCAGGATGTCGAACTCGACGGGCGGCTTGGAGGCGACCATCTCGAGCTTGCCGACGACGACGTCGCCAGTGGTGCCGTCGAGCGACAACCAGTCGCCCTCGTTGACAACGGTCTTGCCAACGCTGAAGCTGCTGCCCACGATCTTGATCGCGTCGGCGCCGACGACGGCTGGGGTACCCCAGCCGCGAGCGACCACAGCAGCGTGGCTGACGAGCCCGCCGCGAGCGGTGAGGATGCCCTTCGAGGCCATCATGCCGTGCACGTCGTCGGGGCTGGTCTCCATCCGGACGAGGATGACGTCCTCACCCTTTTTCCATGCGGCTTCGGCGCTGTCGGCTGTGAAGTAAACCTTGCCGACAGCGGCGCCCGGCGAGGCGCCCAGGCCGGATGCGAGCACCTTGCCCTTTGACGAGAACTGAGGGTGCAGCACCGAGTCGAGGTGCTCTTCGCTGACGCGGGTGATCGCCTCTTCGCGGCTGATCTTCCACTTTGCGCCCTGACCATCCTTGGTGCCCTTGGTCATGTCGACGGCCATCGTGAGGGCGGCCCGACCGGTGCGCTTGCCAATGCGGGTTTGAAGCATCCACAGCTTGCCCTGCTCGATCGTGAACTCGGTGTCGCACATGTCGGTGTAGTGCGCCTCGAGCCGAACAAAAATGTCGAGTAGTTCTTTGTGGATCTCGGGGAAGTGGTGCGCCATCCGGTCAAGATCTTCGGTCTTGCGGATGCCGGCGACGACATCTTCGCCCTGAGCATTGATCAGGAAGTCGCCATACGAACGATTTTCGCCGGTGGCGGCGTTGCGGGTGAACCCGACGCCCGTGCCCGACGTGTCGTCACGGTTGCCGAACACCATGGTCTGCACGTTGACAGCGGTGCCGAGCTCGTGGCTGATCTTCTCGCGGACTCGGTAGGCGATCGCGCGGGCGCCGTTCCAGCTGGCAAAGACGGCTTCGATCGCGCCCCGCAGCTGATCGCGCGGCTTTTGTGGGAACGGTTCGCCGGCCGCCTTGTGGACGGCGGCGAGATACTGCTTGCACAGCGCCTGCAACACTTCGACCGACAGGTCGGCGTCGTTGGTGGTGCCTGCCTTTGCCTTGGCGGCCTCGAGCGGGTGTTCGAACACGTCGCCGCTGACACCCATCACGATCCGGCCGTACATGGCGATGAAGCGACGGTATGAGTCGTAGGCGAACCGAGGGTTGCTGGTGGCCTGGGCGAGACCTTCGACACTGGCATCGTTGAGGCCCAAGTTGAGGACCGTGTCCATCATGCCGGGCATCGAGAACTTGGCACCCGAGCGAACACTGACGAGCAACGGATCGAACGGATCGCCGAGCTTGCGACCCATCTCCTTTTCGAGCTTGAAGACATGGTTGGCGATCTCGCCGTCGAGCTTGTCGGGCCATCCACCGTGCATGTAGTCACGGCAGGCATCGGTCGACACGGTGAAACCCGGAGGGACCGGCAGCTTCAACACGGATGTCATCTCGGCGAGGTTGGCACCCTTGCCGCCGAGCAGATCCTTGTAGCTCATAGGGGGCTTGCGATGCTTGTGAGCGAATGAATAGACGTAAGGCACGAGAAGAAAGTCTACGGGCCGACCGCTGTGTGCCCCCGGTCGACACGGTGAAACCGCCCTAGGATTGCCTCGATGTTTCGCCTGCTCGGTTTCGACGTACACGTACGAACCGGCTTCTTGATCTTCCTCGCCTTGATCGTGTTTCTCTATCAAGACAGATTTGGTCTGTGGCTGGCAGGAGGAATCGCGATCTTCACGCTGCTACACGAGCTCGGCCACGCACTCGCCGCTCGCTCTGCAGGAGCCGAGGCTTCGATCTCGCTCGACTTTCTGGCGGGGTATACGTCGTTTCGACCTGACCCGCGGCGCCCGCTCAGCCGCTCCCGACGGGCGCTGATCTCGGCCGCAGGTCCGGGCGTACAGATCGGCATCAGCGTGTCGATTCTCGCCGTGATGGGCGTCAACCCATTGTCGATCGACAGCGCACGCATATCCGATGCGGCGCTGGCGATCTGGTGGGCCGGCCCGATCATCGGCGCCCTGAACTTGATTCCGGTGCTCCCGCTCGACGGGGGCCATCTGGCTATGACCGGGCTCGAGACGTTCCTCGGCCAGAGAGCCCTGCGCACGATGGTGATCGCCAGCCTGGTGATCACCGGAACCGGGGCCGTCCTCATGTTCACCACGGGCCATGGCAGCTTCGGGATCTTCATCGCCTTCTTGTTGCTCAACCAGTTTCAGATGCTGCAGAGCACGGCCAAACCGGGCAGCAAAGCGAACCCGGCCACCCGCTATATCAGTGCCGAGGCGAACGGCTGGCAAACGGGACAGCCCGGAATGCTAGAGCCCGGTCAACGCATGTCACCTTGGTACGACGCCCACGTTGCCTTGTCGAAGGGCGATCAGGGCGGAGCAATGGGAGTCATCCTGGCCGACCTACGAGATGACAAGCCCCCGCGATGGACCCCGCCGACCGCCGCTACTGCCGAGCAGTTACAGGCGATCGTCGCCGTGTTACCACGCGACCTGCCTGCCGGCAACGACTACAGCGCCCGGGTTCTGGCCGACATCCTGTTGGCGCTCGGCGATGCCCAGCGCGCCGGCGAGTACGCAGCCAGCGGCTTCGCACACCACCGCACCTCGCCGCTGGCCAGCGTCGTCGCCCGATCGGCGGCGCGGCTTGGCGATATCGACAACAGCCTGCGTTGGTTGCACGCCGCGATCGAGGCGACCGGTGCCGAACCAGAGGGCTACAAGGCCTTGTTGATCCGCACGATGGACCAGTCCCCCGACTTCGCGGCGCTGCGCAACCACCCCGTCTTCCAAGGCATCCGCTCCGCCCTCGCCTGAACCACGTTGCGTCAGACACAACGTCGTCTCACGTGAACTGGTCAAAAGCCGATGGGGGTGCCGATTTCACTGGTTCGTTTGATCCAGGCGAGAGCTGCTTCGCCTGAGACGCTGGTGATGACACCGACATCGGTGTCTCCATCGAGCACCGGGTCACCAACCACCACACCCGCCGTCGCCGTTACGCGACGCAATGACATCGGGGCTTGTGCGGCGCGGCTGTCCATCCGCTCGACGAGTTCCTGGCCGGGATAACAGCCCTTGGTGTAGCTGACGGCGATGCCGGTCAGCCCGGTGCCGCCAGGAATCGTTTCGCCCGGAACGATCTCGGCCCCCATTCGGGGCCAGCCGGCGATGATTCGGTCACGCTCGATTGCCGGATCGAGCGTGGTGACCTCGGTCGATTGCAGTGACGTGTCGGCCGACACTCTGATCTTGAACCGATCGAGACGCGCCAGCAACACTTCGCCGAAACCAGCGTCGGTGTCGAGTTCGAAACGGTCGTCACCCGAGCGGGTCACCCGCGCCAGCACATCAATCTTGCCGGACGGTTCGAGCACGAACGTCCAGCGCTGCTCGCCGACAGCCTGGTCCTGAAGCGCTTGCGAAACCTGTGAGTGCAGATACTTCTGGGCGTCGGCGCCTTCGACCACCACGACATCGCGGGGGCCGAGCAGGCGGTCGAGATCAGCGGGGAGTTCCATCGCACCAGTCTGGCGTGACACACTCGACAACACATGTCAGAACTAGACGAACTCGCTCAGCGCGCCGTCAACACGGTCACGATAGTCGCCCGTAAAGCGGCGCGCTTCTCAACCAAACTGCTGATCGGCGCAACGATCATTTGCGTCGGAGGCTTCCTGCTTGGCGTCGCCGCGCTGTCGGGCGGGATCCAGCAGGTCTGGATCGTGCTCGGGATCGTGTTCGGGTCGATCGCCATCGGCGGCGCCTTCCTGGCCCGTTGGCGTGTCGGCTCGATCAAGCGCCACGTGCCCGAGCTTGCGACCGAGGTCCGCTCGCTGATCAGCGACGGCAAGGGCTCGACACGGACAGTGATCGAGACATTTGCCGTCGATGCCGACGGAGGTGGCCAGATGGATGGCCCAACCGGCGGCTCGGCGATCGTTTTATCCCGTCAGATGCATGGGTTCAAAAACCTCGCGGGTTCGGGCTTGGACAGCTCAGCGCGTTTGACCGCTGCCGTCAGCGCGATCACCAGCTTTCCCGGGCTGGTGCTAGGGACAATCCTGATCAGCCTGGTTTTTGGTTTCCTCGGCTTCATCTTTCTGATCGCTCTGGCGCTGTGAGCAGCATAGGTCTTCCGCTCGCCGAGCGCTGGTTCGAACGCCGACACATCGACAACCAAATCACCCTGCTCTGGGAGCCACACGTCACACCATTGATGCGCTGCAATATCTGGCACGTAAGGGGCACCAGCAAGGACATGATCGTCGACACCGGAATGGGTGTCGCGAGCCTTGTCGAGGAGCTGGTCGACGTGCTCGACAAACCCGTAACAGCCGTTGCCACCCACAGCCATGGCGACCATGTCGGGGGCCATCACGAGTTCGATGAGGTGCTGGTCCACCCCGCCGAGGCCGACGACATGAAATATCCGCGGCTCACCTCGCTCGACCCCATCGAAGCGTGGGGCGAGGCTGCGATCGAGTCGTTGCGGCGGGCCGGCTACAAGTGGGACAACCCACAGTTCGTAACCGCCCTCCCAGCAGGAGTGGCGTTCGAGGGATTCACCCAAAGAACGGCTCGCGTGACCCGGTTGATCGACGAAGGCGACGTCGTCGACATCGGCGATCGCCAGTTCGAGGTGCTTCACCTGCCCGGCCACTCACCCGGATCGATCGGGCTGTGGGAAGCCGAGACCGGCACCCTGTTCTCGGGCGACGCGATCTATGACGGGCCGCTGCTCGACGAGCTCGACCACTCCGACATCGCCGTCTACTGCAAAACGATGGAGCGCCTGATAAATCTTCCGGTCGATGTGGTGCACGCCGGCCATGACCCGAGCTTCGGGCGTGATCGCCTTCGAGAGATCGCCTCGAACTACCTGGCTAGACGGTCGTAATTATCAGGCGGTCGTGCCAGCGGCTTTGCGGGCCGCTGTCATGCGGCGGGCGGCAGGGATCGCGGCCAGCAAGGCAGCCGCCTTGTTGCGGCACTCGAGGTCTTCGTCATCGGGAACGCTGTCGGCGACGATGCCGGCGCCCGCCTGCAGGCTGGCGATCACACCATCGGGGCGGATAAACATTGTGCGAATGGCGATCGCCGTATCTAGGTTGCCAGACCAGTCGATGTAGCCGACGACACCGGCGTACGGGCCTCGCTTGACCGGTTCGAGCTGATCGATGATCTCCATCGCCCGAACCTTCGGGGCGCCGCTGACGGTGCCAGCCGGAAGCGTGGCCCGCAACACGTCGATCGGCCCGAGCCCGTCGCACAGGTCACCCGACACCTGGGATGTGAGGTGCATGACGTGGCTGTAGCGCTCGAGTGTCATCAGTTCGTCGAGGTGCACCGTGCCGAACTCGGCGACTCGACCGACATCGTTGCGGGCGAGGTCGACCAGCATCACGTGCTCGGCGCGCTCTTTAGGATGTTCGATCAACTCGGCGGCAAGACGACGATCGTGCTCGTCGGTGCTGCCCCGCTTGCGAGTGCCGGCGATGGGGCGACTGATCACCTTGCGGTCGAGCAGCTGCACCATCGGTTCGGGCGACGATCCGACGATCGTGATCTCGGGATGCCGCAGGAAGTACATGTACGGGCTGGGGTTCACCTGGCGCAGCACGCGGTACACGTCGAACGGGTCGGCTTCGAGTTCGATGTCGTAGCGCTGTGCCAGCACGACCTGGAAGATGTCGCCCTCGAGGATGTACTCCTTGGCGACGTCGACTGCCCGCTGGTACATGCCGTCTGGCATCGATGAACGCAGTTTGGGTAACTCGTCGCCCTTGGTCGGCGGTTCGACAGGCACATATGGCAGGGGTTGCGCCAGGCGATCGATGCTCGCGTGCACACGCACCGCGGCGGCATCGTAGGCGTCGTTCAACTGCTGCTCGGACAGGCCGTGAGTCGGCACGCTCTCGATCATGTAGATCCGTTGGCGCCAGTGGTCGAAAGCGGCCAGCGAGCCGATCACGCTCATGATCGCGTCAGGCAGACCGTGGTCGTCGTGCGGCATGTCGGGAAGATGCTCGACCTCGCGAATCACGTCGTAGCCGAGAAATCCCATGATGCCGCCATGCATCGGCGGCAACTCGTCGAACACTGGGCTGGTGTAGGCCGCCAGCATCGCCTCGATCGCCGCCAACATCCCCTGGTCTGTGGGAATCGAATTGGGTAGGTCACCCGACACGGACAGTTGGCCATCGCGCAGCACCATCGTGGCCGACGGGTTGCGGCCGACAAACGAGAACCGGCTCCAACGCTCGCCGTGCTCGACCGACTCGAGCAGAAACCCCGGTTCGTCTCCGACAAGTTTGGCAAAGGCAGCGACTGGCGTTTCGAGATCACCGAGCACCTCGGTCCACACCGGGACGATGCTGTGCCCTGCGGCGAACGCCTTGAACTCGTCGCGCGACGGCCGGATCTTCACAGCGTCACGTTGCCGAGTCGGCGGCGACGAACGAGCGGAAGAAGCAGGTACGGGCACCCGTGTGGCACGCCCCAGCACCCTCTTGTTCGACCAAGAACAGCAGCGTGTCACCGTCGCAGTCGTAGTAGGCCTCGCGCACCAACTGACGGTCGCCGCTGGTGTCGCCCTTGCGCCACAGCTCTTGGCGGCTACGCGACCAGTAGACCATCAGCCCCTCGTCAAACGTGCGTGCCAGCGAGTCACGGTTCATCCAGGCCATCATCAGCACGTCGCGGCTCTCGATGTCTTGGGCGATCGCCGGCACCAGCCCGTCGTGATTGAACGACACCTGTTCGAGCTGTTCAGGCGTGGCATCGATACGAATCCCGGTCGGCATGCCAGGCAGCCTACGGTCGCTAGAGGTACAGGCCGGTGCTGGATTCGATACGTTGCGCCGCCACCGCATGCAGGTCGCGTTCTCGCAACATGATCAGGTCTTCGCCGCCGACCTCGACCTCGTACCGATCGTCGGGGCTAAACAGCACCTTGTCGCCGACCTCGGCGCTGCGCACGTTCTGCCCGAGCGCCACAACCTCGGCCCACGCCAGGCGCTTGGCAATCTGCGCGGTCGCCGGAATCAGGATCCCGCCCATCGATGTGCGCTCGCCATCTTCCTTGCTGAGCTTGACCAGCAGACGGTCATTCAACATCTTGATCGGAATCTTTTGATCGGCTTCGGCCACGGATGCGAGGGTACCGTCACAGCCCCGGAGTCCATCCAGCTCGGCATAACCGACGGGCCTCTACTCACCGCTGAGTTCTTAGCGAGGCAGTCGTCTACCGCAACTCGATGTCGACCAACACGGCGCGGCAGCGACCCGTCACCTTGAGCACGGCAACCATCTCGTTCAGACGGCTCTCGAGTTCTCGACCGCGCTCAGGTGTGACAAAGAACTGTTCGAGCTGAGGAAACGACAGCGAGCCGTACCGCGCCTCACCCCGCACACAGAACTCACCATTGTCGAGATCAGGTCGGTCCTCTGACACGCGTAGCAGGCGCCCCGGGCGTTCGTCTGAGAACACCACAAAGACGGAGCGGTCCAGATCCGACATCTCGCTGGGCATCTCGACGTCGTAGCGCAGGTCGACATAGTTGCCCCGGAACAGGCTGAGCGGATCGACGGGGCGGATCGCCAACGTGGCCTCGTCGCCCGTCGTTCGTATCCACAGTGGCGGCAACAGCACCGTCACCATCGCCAGCAGCGCGATCACGACAGCGATCACGTGGCGGCGCGTCATGAGGTCACCTCGGAGATCAGGTCGCGCCGCTTTCGTTCGAGGAACACCGCTCCGGCAACGAGTAGGACCCCACCGAGCAACACGGCCAACGAGGTCGGCAAGGCGCCGGCGAGCCGGCCGATATAGATCGACATCAGCAGCACCGCAACGACCGCCAGTCCGACATTGACCAGGGCGGCCACCCGCATCCGCTGACCGGCGACCACCGTGCCGAGTGCGAATGCGAAGATCACAGCTGTGTAGAGGCCCAGCATCCATTCGGACCCGGCGATCGGCTCGGCGAGCCACGACGATGAATCGAGGTAAACGCCGCTGCGAGGGATGTCGGATCGGCTGTCGACCTGGATCAGCAGCACGGCCAGGAACAGCCCCAGGATCGGCAACGCCCACGCCAGCAGCCTGCTCGACGTGGCTACCCAGGCGACGACGATGACGACAACACACGTCACCGCCAGAACGAGGTGGAACCATCTGGCATCCATTTCCCAGACCCAGTCGAACACCTCCGGATCAAAGGTCGACACGGTCAGCGGCACGGCGATCAACGACACCCCGATCGCCCGACTCGGTAAGGCAAGGAACTCAAAATTCGTCTGGGCGGTCAACATCGACACCGCCGACAGCGCCAGCCCGAGCAGCGCGATCAACGGGCGGATTCCGGCCGGCTCCCACAAGAATGCCCCTTGGTCGAAGAACTGGGAGCTCGGCACCGAAATCCAGCCCAGCGTCAACAGCCCCAGAACGACAACCAGCCAGCCTTGGGCGACGGATGGCGAAGCCCACCCCATTGCCAAGGCTGCGATCATCCACAACAACGTGCCCTGCCAGAAGTTGAGCGGGAGATTGAAGATTTGCCCGAGCAGGAAGATGTTGACCCCGACCGTGATCGACGCCACGAACCACAGACCACGACCGGTGGTTTCGAGCCGTTGACGATCGGCTACCGCCGCTGCAACGATAACCAGCGCAAATACGAGCAGCAGTAAGCCGACTCGGCGGGCTGGCGACTGGGTGTCCCAGTGGCTGCCGATGAACAGCAGCAGCCCTCCACCGATCAAGATTGCTCCGACCCCGACGAGCAGGCGGATCAGACTGTCTGTGCGGGCCTGCTTTTCATCAACTCCGAGTGTGTCGCCCAGCTGGGCAGCAAGCTCGGGCGAGATGAGACCATCATGCTCCCAATTCGCCAGCGCATGGCGGGCATCCATGATGCCACGCTAACCCGGATCAGTGTGCGCCAGCGGCAGCGATGCAGAACTCGTTGCCTTCGGGATCCGTCATGACGCTCCATAGGAAGCCACCCATTTCCCGGTCTTCGACGTGCGACCCGCCCAGATCGATCACCTGTGACTTGGCGGCCTCGACATCGTCGGCTGATGTGTCGAGGTGCAGACGGCGCGGACCTTCGGTCGGGTCCTTGACCGCTTGCAGGGCGACCGAAATCCCGCCGGGGTGCTGGGGCACGAACCACACGAACTGCGGTGCGATCTGATGGGCGACCTCGCTACCCAGCACCGCACCCCAGAACGCCTTCTGCTTCTCGATGTCGCATACATTGATGACGACAGATCCGACCGTGATCACGCGTTCGCTCATGCCCGAACAGTACGACAGCGAATGCGGCGGCGCGGCGGCACACCTCCGCAGCGTTGTCGCGAGTAGCTTCAAACCGGGGTGCGGCGACGAACATGACCGCACACGACCACGGAGCCGAGGAGGGCGCCATGAGTCCAGAATCAACCCAGATCGAACTGCCAGGTCAACTGGCGAGCCCCGATCAGGCGGTGGGCAATCACACACGCACCGGCCAACGACCGGTGGCGGCACTCTAGTTATGGCGCTGCTCGCAAAACTGCACGCCAGCCGAATCGTGGCGCGTTCAGTAGTGAAACACTTCGAACGGCCGGATCGGCTGCCGCGGGCGCTCGTGGCGATGGCCCCGTGGGGTCAATCGTTGGCCGCCCTCGTCGCCGGTGCCGCCGCCCGCTATCCCGACCGTGTCGCGGTGTACGACGACGTCGGCAGCATCACCTACCGCGAAATGTGGCTCCGATCGCAGGCGATCGCATCGGGCTTGCAGGCCCAGGGTGTTGGGCCTGGCGTCGGGGTCGGTTTGCTGGCGCGCAATCACCGCGGGTTCATAGAGGCGATGACCGCGGTCGCCGCCACCGGCGCCAACCTCGTGTTGCTCAACACAGGATTTGCGGGTCCCCAACTCGATGACGTGGTCGACCTCGAACACATCGAGGTCGTCATTCACGATGATGAGTTCGCTTCGGTCGTCGAGAGCTGCGGAGCTCGCCTCTTGCTGGGCGAGGCCGCTCTCGACGAGATGGCGTTGTCGGGAGAAGTTAGTCCTGGCGCCAAGTCTGGATCGATCGTGATTCTCACTTCCGGTACAACCGGCCGGCCGAAGGGGGCTGCCCGCGGTACCGATGCCAGCGGTGTCGAAGCCATCGCCGCCCTGCTGGAGCGGATCCCGATGCGAGTCGGAGACACCCAGGTGATTGCTGCCCCGCTGTTTCACTCATGGGGGTTCAGCCACCTGCTGCTCGGTCTCTCGCGCTGCACCACCAACGTGCTGGCCCGCAAATTCGACCCGGAGATGACCCTGCGGGCGACGTCGCATCTCGATGCCCGGGTACTTGTGGTTGTTCCGGTGATGTTGACACGCATCATGGCGCTGCCCGACGAGACCGTGCAGCGCTGGGGCACGCCTGCCCTCGAGGTAATCGCTTCGAGCGGATCGGCGATCGGTCCCAAGCTCGTGACCGAAGTGCTCGACCACTTCGGGCCCGTGCTCTACAACCTGTACGGATCAACCGAGGTGGCGGTCGCCACGATCGCCGACCCCAACGATCTGCGGCGTGACCCAAGTACTGCGGGCCGGGTTGCACTGGGCGTCAAGGTGGAGATCGTCGACAAGCAGGGCGCTCCGGTCGCCGAAGGCGAGGTCGGGCGAGTGTTCGTCGGTGGGGCGATGAAGTTCGACGGTTACACAAACGGCAGCGACAAGGAGAGGCTGCGCGGAATGTTGTCGTCTGGCGACATGGGCTATTTCCGCGACGGCCTGCTGTTCATCGAGGGGCGCGACGACGACATGATCGTGTCGGGTGGCGAGAACGTGTTTCCGCGAGAGGTCGAGGATCTGCTGCAGCACCACCCCGCAGTCGCTGACGTCGCCGTCGTCGGAATACCTGACGACGAGTTCGGCCAGGTGTTGTCCGTATTCATCGTGCGAGAGAAGGGCAAGCAGCTAACCGAACCGCAGGTACGCGAACACGTTCGCAAGAACCTGGCCCGCCACAAGGTGCCGCGCCAGGTCAGCTTCGTCACCGAGCTCCCCCGCAACACCACCGGCAAGCTGCTGCGCCGCTCGCTCGTCGACAACGACTGAGGGGTGACGCGGTTCGCCGATTCAGCTGACGGCGCTCTCCATCTCTGCCTTGATGTCGTCGGTGAGTAACGGAATTATGTCGAGCGCCTCGAAGTTCTGGACAACCTGCTCGACACGGCTGGCGCCGGTGATCACGGACGAAACCATCGGGTGCTTGGTGCACCACGCCAATGCCAGCTGAGCCATCGTGCAGCCGAGCCGATCGGCGATAGGACGCAGCCCCTCGATTTTGGCGATCGCCTCGGCATCGGTCATGCGGTCGGCCAGCCATTCGTAGCCGCTGAGTGCTGCACGCGATCCCTCGGGGATGCCGTCGCGGTACTTGCCCGTCAGTAGGCCCGAAGCAAGCGGGCTCCAGATCGTGTTGCCGTAGCCGGTGTCGGCGTAGAGGCGGGCGTACTCGCTCTCGACCTTGGTGCGCTCGAGGATGTTGTACTGCGATTGCTCGGTGACCGGCTTGTGGAGGTGATGCCGGTCGGCAATGTCGATGGCATGCCGAATCTCGTCAGCCGACCACTCGCTGGTACCCCAGTAGAGCGCCTTGCCTTGGGCAACCATGTCACTCATTGCCCACACTGTCTCCTCCATCGGAGTGTTGGGATCGGCACGGTGGCAGTAGACGACATCGACGAAGTCGAGCCCGAACCGCTCGAGCGAGGCGTCGATCGCCTGCGAGAGGTACTTACGGTTGAGCGTGTTGCGCATGTTCGGGTCGTTGCCGGGCAACCCCCAGAACAGCTTGGTGGTGACCACATACGACCAGCGTGGCCACGCCAGTTGGCGCAGTGCCTCACCCATGATCGTTTCGCTCTTGCCGCCTGCGTAGGCCTCGGCATTGTCGAAAAAGTTGCAGCCCGCATCATGGGCGGCCTGCATACAATTTAAGGCGAGGTCGGTGTCGAGTTGATTGTCGAACGTGACCCAGCTACCAAAGCCGAGCACGCTGACCTTCACCCCCGCGTTACCGAGCCGTCGATATTCCATCTTGTCATTGGGAATCGCCATGGTGGCGACCCTATCGACGCCGTTTCAAAGAGTTGCGATCGCGGCGCGATCAGCGGCGATCTGGGATGCCATGCAGTCGAGAACGGCGCCTCGTACTTTGGCTACCGTGCGAGCGTACGAGGGCGGATCGAGCGTTTTCGCCAGCTTTGCGGCGATCACGACGGCACGATCGAGCACCTGGTCGACTGGCACCACCTCGTCTAGAAATCCCACGTCAACCGCGTCACGGGGCGATGTGAGTCGGGCGTTGGCAGTGGCGCGGTGGACATGGCGGCGACTGAGGCGATCGCCGGCGATCGTGAGCGCCCAGTCGGGCAACACCATCTTGATCGCCACCTCGTTGAGCCCGATCTTGGCGGGGATATCGGCACCGACCCGCACATCGCAGCCGAGCAGGATCAGCGCGCCGGCAGCGACAGCGTGGCCCGTGCAGGCGGCGACGACCGGCACACCACAACCCCACAGAGTGCGGACAAGGTCACCACCGTCGGCCACCAACCCCAGAATCTTCGGGAGGTCGCCGCCGTACATCACACCCAAGTCGAAGCCACCCGAGAAGCGGCCCTCGCGCCCGTGAATCACGACGGCACCGATCGCCTCGTCGCCTTCCGCCTCGGCGATCGCCGCCCTAACCGCTGCGATCAGGTCGAACGACAGGGCATTCGCCTTGCCGTCGTCGAGGTGTAGCACCATCACCGACCCGTGGCGTTCGATCGTCAGGGCATCCGTCGTCATGACCGCCGACGCTAGTCATATCGGTGTCACATAGAGCTGGTTTGGGCGAACCTGAATTGCTTGATGCGCATAACATCTCGGCCGACATCTCGCACCCGGTAGCACAGGCACCCGCGGTCGCCTCTTGGATGGCTTGCAATCGGCCGTCTCAGACCCGCTCCAGCACCTCGGCCACCTCGGCCATGATTGTCGCCGCGTCCTCCATGTCGGCCACCACGAGCATGAACTCATCGAAACTGTGTTGATCGCGCAGAAGTTTGAGTTCGGCTGCGCACTCGTCGACGGAGCCCATGATCACGAACGGCTCCACCCAGTCATCGGGTATGAGTTTCGCGGCTTGGTCGAGACCATCAGCCATGGCCGCCCGGATCGCGGCGGTGTGGTCTTCGGTAATCCCGAGCGACTCTTTCACGGCGAAAGGAGAGTCGACGAGTCGATAGGTCATGTGGGGCCGTACCTGTTCGAGCCGTTGAGGATCCGTGATCACCATCGTTGAATAGCACAACGTGGGCCTGTTTCCGGTCGAGTCCGCCCCAGCCCTCACGGTGCGGATGGCGTTTCCCAACGATGGCTTGTGGAGAAACTCGAGCAGCACGCCGTCCATGATCGCTCCGGCCTGATGCAGCATTTTCGGGCCCCGCCCGGCGAACCAGATTTCGATATCGGGCCGTCCGTAGGCGATCGAGGCGCTCTTCAGGGTCAGTGTCTCGCCGTTTATGTTGACCACGTCACCTGAGAACAGGGCACGGGCCACTTCGACCGCCTCACGGACATGTATCAATGGGCGAGGGCGGTCGACGCCGAGAGGCCCGAGCGTAAGGCTTCCGCCGGCACCGAGCCCGAGAAATGCGCGGCCTCCCGACAACTCGTCAAGAGAGGCGATCGCGGCGGCCGTGAGCGCTGGATGGCGACTATAGGGATTGACGATCCCTGTGCCGATCTCGATCGAACTGGTCGCCGCCGCGATCGCCGCCATGGTGACCATCACGTCGCGGGTGGCAAGACCTTCGTCGGGTACCCACACTCGCCGGTAGCCGAGTGATTCAGCTTGCCGAGCAAGTTCGACCACCGCGGGGATCGGAATCTCAGGTACCAACATGACCGACCCGGCTATCACGGGCGGACGATAGCAGGCAGTCCGCCCTGGTCGATCGTATGACGGTACGGGTCTGCACGGTCGATGTCTTGGAAAGGTCCAGCGCCGATCGCTGAGGGCCGGCCGCCGCTCCAGCTTCTTCGAACGAGCCGCCGAGCGTCGAGGTGCAGCACCGTCACCGGCCCGCGGCGCTTCGATCGTCGATGTATCCGCCGTCATGACAGCCGACGCTCGTCAGCCAAGTGTCAGAGACGGTTGGTCGGATCGGGTGGTCACGCGATGCGCGCCGGCATCACAGGCCAGGCGGCGCTCAGAGTCCGATGAGGTGAGATCTGAAACGAGGGGATCTCGAACTCGACGACGGTGCGATCGCCGGGATCCCAGCGAGGCATGGCGCCCATCGACGCGAGCAGTCGGATCATCTTGGTGTTGTCGCTGAGCACGGTGGCGGTGCACGTGGTGATGCCGCTGTCGACTGCGTGGTCAATGAGAGCGTCGAGCAGCAGACGCCCGACGCCTCGCCCGTGGTACTCGTCGATCACCGCGATGGCAATCTCGGCCTGGGTGGCGTCGGTGCTGGAAGTGATGTACCGGGCGACGCCGACGCCGAGTCCGGTGCTCTGCTGCTCGACGTCGGACATCCTCGAGATGTCTTGCCCAACTATGGCCACATGGCGCGACCCGTCGATGTCGAGGAGGCGATCGAGAAGACGGTTGGAGAGATCGGGCATGCCCGTGAAGAAACGGGCGACCCTCGACTCGGGCGACAGACGCGCAAACCCGGCTGCCAGCGCATCGCGGTCGTCAGGTGTGGCAAGCCGCAACCGGAGCGGCGTGCCATCGCCGAGCTCGACATCGAGCGGATACTGGGGGTTCATGCGGCTGGGGTGACCAACACTGGGATGTGAGCGTCGGATACGAGCTTGCGGAGATTGCGCCGGGCGGCGAGCTGCTGTGGGATGACGATCGAGGTGGCGTGTGTTTCAGCGGCAGCGTCGAGTAGGTCACGTGCTGAACTGCTCGAGTCGGCGACGATCGCCAGAGTGTCTTGACCGCCGACGCGCGAGGTGTATGCCTCGACGAGTCGGTTGAGGGCGACGGCTTCGCCGATGTGCACGTCGAGATCTTCGGAATCGGCGAACTGGCGGAACTGATCACGCACCTGCTTGTTGAGCAGTAGGACGAGGGTTGCCTTGCCGCCGGAGGCGACGAGGTCGGTGGCGATGCCGAGTGATGTGTCGCCGGCTTCGTTGGGTTCGATAACGGCGAAGATGTGTTCGTTGGATTGCATGAGGGGAACCTTTCGGGTGGTCTGTAGAGACCCGGGATGAGATGGTGAGGAAGGGGCGGGAAGGGGCGGGAGGGGTCGCATCAGGACTGATCCTCGTCCGGCCAGGGAATCGTCAACACGAGGTCCCAGAGGTACTCGTCGTCGATCGGGTCGCCCGAGAGCAGCAGTCGGTAGTAGATCGGACCGACCAGCCCGTCGACGATCCGCTCGACCTGGTGAGACGAAGCATTGGCACCAACAATCCGGCGCACGTAGTCGCCCACAAAACGACGGCGGTCGGCCCAGAACGCGTGGAACACTGACGCCAGCTGGTGGTTGCGGGCGGACTCGCCGACGACCCCGGCAATGATCGCGCCGAAGTCCGACTCGGTGTTCAACCGCACGACATCCTGGAGGAACAAGAACAGTCCGATGCGGGGATCGTCGTCGGGTCGCCGCTCCGGGATTCCCTCGTCGGCCAGCACGGTAAGGAGGTGCTGGACCAGCTGTTCCTTGGAGCTCCATCGCCGGTACAGCGTGTCCTTTCCGACACTCGCGGTGTTGGCAATGGCCTCCATCGAGGCGCCGGTGAAACCCCTTTCCGCGAGGACTGTGCGAGCCGCGTCGAAGATGGCCCGATCGCGCCGAGGGTCGCGCGGGCGGCCTCGCCGGGCATGGTGCGTTTCGAGCGTCGTGGGGGTCACGTCATTTACCATACGGGACCGTTCCGTTTCGTAACTATGCCATCGGTCACGTTCTCACAGTGAGGGCCAAAATCCTCACCGCGAGCGACGCTGCCGCCCCACCCGTCGCCGATTCAACTCGCTAGACCTCAGG
The DNA here is from genome assembly GCA_937919625.1 of uncultured Ilumatobacter sp. GTDB lineage: Bacteria > Actinomycetota > Acidimicrobiia > Acidimicrobiales > Ilumatobacteraceae > Ilumatobacter. The sequence continues at coordinate 46,635 of CALFRK010000060.1, read as the reverse complement.
GTGGGCCGTCTGTGACCATGTCCATGAAGCCGGAGATCAGGGCGATCGCCTGCCGGCGATCTTCGTTGGTCATGTTGGCCCCGGCGCCGCCGTACATCGAGCCGCTGTGGGGTGCTTCGTTGGCGTGCTGTTTGGCGTACTCGACGGCCTCGGCGAGGTCGGCGGCGAAGGCTTCGACGACGCCGGGTTGCGTCTGTGGCCCAGTGATGCAGAAGTGCAACGCGTGCGGCTTCTGAAGACCGTTGAAACGCCAACCGTTGGTCTTCATGTGATCGTTGACGTGGTAGATGTCGAACTCGTCGGAGCGGAAGGCGAAACAAAACGTCGGGTTTCCCAAAATCGTCAGCTCGGGGTGGGATCGAATCGCGTCCTGCATCGCGAATGCGGCCTCGAACACAGCCTGCGCCTTGCGCAGGTAACCGGGCTCGCCCAAGCGGCGAAGGGCCGCCCACGTTCCGGCGACCGCCCCACCTGACCGGCTGCCGAGCAGGGCGGCCGACGCGTACAAGCCGCCGTTCCACTCGGGCTCGACGTAGTAGTGGTGGCGCCGGTAGCTGGGGTCACGCCACAGCAGCACCGAAAGACCTTTCGGGCCGTATCCATACTTGTGGGTGTCGGCCGAGATCGACGTGACGCCCGGCAACCGGAAGTCGAAGACAGGGATGTCGTAACCGAGCCGCTGCCCCCACGGCAGGATCCATCCGCCAAGGCAACCGTCGACGTGAAGGCCGACGCCGTGTTCGACCGCGATCTCTGACAATTCGGTGATCGGGTCGATCGTGCCGTAGGCGTAGTTGCCTGCAGACCCCACGATCACCGCCGTGCGATCGGTGATCGCGGCCCGCACGTCGGCCGGGTCGACGAGCGTGGTGACTGGGTCGGTCGCCACGATCACCAGCTCGAGACAGAACAGGTGGGCGCCCTTCAGGAATGCCGGGTGGGCGGTGTCGGCAAGGATCATCTGTGGCTCGGCGATGCCCTTCGAGCGGGCCCAATCGCGATAGCCCAACACGGCGTTGAGGATGCTCTCGGTGCCGCCCGCCCCGATCACGCCACATACCTTCTGGTTCGGGTCGAGCTCGGTCACGGCCTCACCGTGCAACAGATCGGCCGTCGCCCGGATGATCTCGTACTCGAAGTGACTCATGCTCGGGCAGATGTCGCGCTGCAGCGTGTTGACATGCGAGAAGTACGAGAACGCCTCGTTAAGCACGGCGTAGTGCTCGCGGTCGCCCGAGTACATCGTGCCCGAGCACTTGCCGGTCTCCCAGCGCTGATCTTCGAGCGCCCCCACCTCGCGCAGGCGCGTCAGAATCTCCTCGTCGCTAAGCGGCTCGGCCGGGATTCCATGATTGATGCCCCATTGCTCAGCGTAGGGAAACAGCGGATTGGCCACGGTGGGCTCCTATCGGGAAGGTGTCAGGTCTTGGTCGGCCGGTTGAGGGCACGAAACAGCGGGCGGGTGGCCTTGAAAGCCTGCCCGAAATGCTCGGACAGTTCGTCGTAGCGGACGACGTTGGCCGGGTTGGGTTCTAAGACGGCGTTGACCTTGGGGATTCGCAGCACGTCGTCGACACCGATCAATCCGAGTCGCTCGAAGCCGAGCAGGGCCGTGCCGACAGTGTTTGCGTGGCGAGGTTGATCAAGCTGATGAATCGGCACGCCCAGCACATCGGCCATGATCTGCGACCACACGTCTGATTTGGCTCCGCCCCCGTAGAACACGACGTGCGAAAACTCGCGCTTCACAAACTTCTCGACCGGCCGCCACAACGAACGGAAGTTGAGGGCGATCCCCTCGCACACGGCTCGAGCGAGATCGTTGCGGTCGGTGTCGAGACCGACATTGATGAATCCTCCCCTCATGCGTGAGTCGGCCTTCGGAGCAATCGAACCGCGCAGCCACGGCAAATACATCACCCCGCGCGCCCCAGGTTCAGCCAGCGCAACCGCCTGGTCGAAGGCCGCGTAGGCATCGACGAACGAGGCGGCGGTGCCGAACGGGTCGTCGCCATACACCATCGTGCCAAGGAAGTGATCAACGCCAACTCCCGCCACGCCATTCTCGGCCGAGACCAGGTGACAACCGCCGATCGGACTCGGCACCGTGAAGATCGAGGTGAACGGATCGGTCTTGCGATTGGTCCTGTGGGTGACAATCACGCCAGTCGTACCGAGTGCGATGCCGGCGTGCGAGCCTTGAAACGCTCCGGCAGCGATCGCTCCCGCCTGCGTGTCGTTGCAGCCGCTCAACACCATCGTCGATTCGCTCAGCCCCAATTTGGCGGCGATGGCGGGCAGCACAGACCCGAGGTTGGCGCCGACCGGCACCAACTCTGGCAACTTGTCGCGGTCGATCAGCGACTGCTCGACGAGCTTCGGGTGGTACTCGGTCGAACCGAGCGTGCGGTTGTCGACGGTGAGCGACATGAACGCCGTGCACTGGTTGGCGGTGGCGCGCCCACTGAACCTCAAGGCGAGAAAGTCCATCGGTTCCAGAAATGCTGCCGTTCGCTCGTAAACATCCGGCAGACCGAAGCGGATCCACCGCATATGGGTCAGGCCGATGCCGCCCCCGATCGGGGCAAGGCCGTGGATCCGCAACCACCGAGCCAGAGCAGCCGGCGAGTCGGTTCCGCTGGGGTACCCGGGCAGGTGCTTGATCCGCTTCGACGAACCACGCTGGTCCATCCAGATCACCATGTTGGCGAGGTGGTTTCCGTGGGCGTCGACGGGCACGACGGACGAATATTGGCTCGAGACGATCACGGCGACCACTTCGCCCGGGTCGACGCCGGCAGCCGACTGAGATTCGGCGAGCGCTGTCCGACAAGTGTCGAGCGTGACCGCCCAGATCTCGGACGGGTCCTGCTCGGCTGCCCCTTCGGCAGGGAACAGCGTGGTCACCTTGGCTTGCCCCGACCCGACGACCCGCCCGTCGATCCCGACGACCGCAGCCTTCGGCCCACTCGTGCCGAGATCAACGGTGAGCAAGTACGGCGCGGTCATGGAATCCCTGAAAGCTCACAGTAGTTCGGAGTGTGCCTGACACACTCCGAACTACGTCAGGCGCCGGGTGGGCGGACGATGATGCCGGCGGCCGCCATGGCGGCCTTCGCCTCGGCAATCGTGTGTTGCCGAAAGTGAAAGATCGACGCCGCCAAGACGGCGTCCGCTCCCCCTTCGACGACGCCGTCGACCAGGTGGTCGAGTGTGCCGACCCCGCCGCTGGCGATCACCGGTACGTTGACAGCGTCGACGACCGCCCGGGTCAACACGTGATCAAAGCCCTGGCGAGTACCGTCGCGGTCCATCGAGGTCAGCAGTATCTCCCCGGCGCCCAATTCGACCGCCCGCACAGCCCATTCTTCGGCGTCGATGCCAGTTGGCGTGCGACCACCGTGCAGGTACACCTCGAACCCGTCAGAAGCCGAGTCGCCACGCCGCTTTGCGTCGATCGCACACACGACGCACTGCGAGCCGAACTCGGCGGCGATCTCGCTGATCAGCTCGGGGCGCTGAACAGCCGCCGTATTGACGCTGACCTTGTCGGCGCCGGCCCGCAGCATACGGCGCGCATCCTCGAGTGACCGGATCCCTCCGCCGACGGTGAACGGGATGTACACCTGCTCGGCGACCCGAAACACCATGTCGACGGTGGTGGCTCGATCATCGGAAGAGGCCGTGATGTCGAGAAACACCAGCTCATCAGCACCCTCGGCGTCGTAGCGGGCTGCCAGTTCGACCGGGTCGCCGGCATCGCGCAGATCGACGAAGTTGGTGCCTTTTACGACGCGACCGCCGGTCACATCGAGGCACGGAATCACGCGCGCAACCCGCATCAGTGCGGCTCCTCCAGGGCGGCCAACGCCTCGGCGACTGTGAACCGGCCCTCGTAGATCGCCTTGCCGGTGATGATCCCGCCGAGGTTCGGAATCGCTGCCAACGCCACGAGGTCGTCGACGGATGACACTCCCCCGCTGGCGATCACCGGCACCTGCGTGGCGGCGACCGCCCGCGCCAGGCCGATGACATCAGGGCCGGTCAGCATGCCGTCGCGGCTGATGTCGGTAATCACGAACGCGTCGGCCGTCGGGAACAGGTCGAGCGCATCGTCGAGGCGCACCCCACTGGCCTCGGTCCAGCCGTGAACGGCCAGATCACCGTCGCGATGATCGAGACCGACCGCTACCGACACGACCTCGCTGGCGCGTGCGACGAGCGATGGATCCTGCACCGCTGCCGACCCCATGACGACCCTGTCGACACCGGCATCGGCCAAGGCACGAGCATCGGCCAGCGTCCGCACCCCGCCGCCGTTCTGCAGCGAGGCGCGACCCCGAAGTGCAGCCGCAATCGCTGCCACGACCGATCGGTTGACGGGGTCACCCGATCGGGCGGCGTCGAGATCGACCACATGCACCCATGGCGCGCCCGCATCGGCGAACGACAGAGCAACCTTGACCGGATCATCGCCGTACACGATCTCCGCGTCATAGTCGCCCTTGGTGAGGCGCACGACGCGCCCACCGCGAAGGTCGATCGCCGGGTACAGGTCGATGATCGCTGCCATCAACCCGCGCCTCCGCCGACCCTGGCCTGGGTGCACACGCCAACGAAGTTGGCCAACAACTTCAATCCGGTCGGACCCGATTTCTCGGGGTGAAACTGAGTGGCGAACAGATTGTCCAGCCGGAATGCCGCATTCAGGGTGGCGCCGTACTCGCAGGTCGCCGCCACCACCGATGGGTCGTCGGGCACACCGTGCAACGAGTGCACGAAGTACACCCACGGGTCGTCGCCGAGCTCGGCCAACATCGGATCGTCCGGCAGCCGTAGTTCGAGCCGGTTCCACTGCATCTGCGGCCGCTTCACGCCGGGGGGGATCCACCGAATCGTGCCGGCGATCACACCGAGCCCCTTGGCGGACTGATCCTCCTCACTGGCGTCGAACAACATCTGCATACCTACGCAGATCCCCAAGAACGGTCGCCCAGAGGCGACGGCGTCGAGAGCAGGTTGCTCGAGCCCCGTCGAGCGCAAGGCGTTCATGCACGCCCCAAACGCACCGACACCTGGCAACACGACCCCATCGGCGTCGGCGACCAATCCGGCATCGGTGGTGAGTCGTGCGTCGGCCCCCATCGTTTCGATCGCCTTTTGGGCCGAGTGCAGGTTGCCGATCCCGTAGTCGAGCACTGCGACCAACGGCCGTCGAGGCGTCGAATCAGGATCGTTCACAACACACCCTTGGTCGACGGCACGCCGCCGGTGCTCTCGATCCGCACGGCATCGCGCAACGAACGCGCCAGGCCCTTGAACGTCGCCTCGATGATGTGGTGCACATTGCGGCCGCGCACGAGCTCGACGTGGAGTGTCATCGCTGCCGCATTGGCAAATGAAGTCACGACGTGCTCGGCGAGCTGCGGGTCGAACGGCGGATCACCCAGCGGCAGCACCTCCGGTATCGGCACGATCCACTCGACGTGGGCACGGCCCGACAGGTCGAGTGCGATGTCGACCAACGCCTCGTCGAGCGGGTACCGGCCGCTGGCGAAACGCCGGATGCCTGCCTTGTCGCCGAGCGCCTCGCGGAACGCTTCGCCGACAGCGATCGCCACGTCTTCCGCCGTGTGATGGGTGTCGATGTGGAGGTCACCTTCGGCCTTGACCGTGAGATCAAAGCCGCCGTGACGACCGAGCTGATCGAGCATGTGGTCGTAGAACGGAATGCCCGTCGACACATCGGTCTGCCCGGTGCCGTCGAGATCGATGCTGACCTCGATCGACGTCTCCTTGGTCGTGCGGCTGCGGGTAGCGCTACGGCTCATGGTGATCTCCTTGTTCGGCAAGTACATCGGCGACGGCAGTCAGGAAAGCTTCATTCTCGTCGGGTGTGCCGATCGTTACGCGTAGGCAATCGGCAAGTCGCGGCCAGCCCGAACAATCACGCACCAGAACACTGCGGTCGAGCAGCCCCTGCCAGAGTGCCCGCCCGGAAACAACACGCGGGCGAAACAGGACGAAGTTGGCCCCGCTCGGGGTCACGTCGATCGGCATCTCGCTCAGCGCAGCCGACAGACGCTCTCGTTCGGCCACGATCAGACGCACACGATCGTCCATTTCGTCGACGAACCGCAGCGCCAGTCGACCGGCGATCTGCTTTGCGGTGTCGAGGTGATACGGCAGCACCACCTTGTCGAGTTCACCGATGAACCAGGTCGGGCCGATCACATAGCCGAGTCGTACACCGGCCATGCTCCACGTCTTGGAGAACGTGCGGGTGATCACGAGCGGACGCTGCTCGTCAAGCATCGACAACGCCGACCAGTTGGCGAACTGAGCGTAGGCCTCGTCGGCCACGACGAGACCAGAGCTGAGCTGCAGCAACTGCTCGATCCGTTCGGCGGGTTCGACCAGACCGGTCGGGTTGTTCGGTGACGTCAGAAATGTCACGTGCGGCCGGGCCGACTCGACTACTCGCTGCATCTCTGCCGGGTCTATCGAGAAGTCTGCATCGCGCTCGCCTGCGACCACCGTCGATCCGACCACGCGGGCGATCTGGGCGTGCATTTGATACGTCGGCTCGAACGTGGCGACGGAACGTCCTGCTCCGGCATAGGTGAGCAGAATCGTCTGCAACACCTCGTTGGAGCCGTTGGCAGCAAACACCATGTCTGCTGAAACGCCGTGGAAGTCAGCGATCGCCTGGCGCAGGCCAATCGCCTGACGGTCGGGATACCGGTGCCACTCGACCCGTGACATCTCAGCTGCCAGCGCATCTCGCCAAGCCGTCGGCGGCGCCAGCGGCGACTCGTTCGTGTTGAGACGAACGCGCACGTCGACCTGAGGCGAGTGGTAGCCCTCGAGGGCACGAAGGTCGTCGCGGACCGGGATCACGTCGGGCAGGTTACCGAGCGGTTCACGACGAACCGGAATAGGTTGGGACCGATGTCGAATCGACCGTCGGGCTCGAACCCCGCTTCCGCCGCCGCCGAACTGCACGTGATCACCGACACCGTCGAGCGCCAACGTGAGCGGGTTGCAGCCGTCGCAGAACCGTTTCTTGGCACGGATCGCGAAGACGTCGTCGCAACTGTGGTCGAAGCGGAACGCCAGCTGCTGATCGCCACGCGGGCATTGCGACGGGCGATCAAATCGCTCGAACGCTGACCTCCTGACCGCCTGACCTCCTGACCGCTGAGCAGCCGAAAAACGGGGACGACCCTCCGGCGAACCGGAGGGTCGTCCAACCCGTGAGCAGGCTGGGCGGCGGAGCCCAGCACTGCCTCAAATCCAGGTGGCGGGAACCTGGATGGAGACATCCTCACAGGGCGGCGCGTGCGGGAACAAGTATTCAACGAAAATCTGTCCAATACTTGTACGAAAACAGGGCGTTTCTGAGATCGTTCACGGTCGCAACGCCGACGACGGGCACAAATCCTCCAAGGCGCAGTTCTCACATTCGGGTTTGCGGGCGAAACAAACACGCCGCCCGTGCAGGATCATGCGCAGCCCGAAATCGCTTCGATCGTTTTCGGGAAGCAGCCTGTCGAGATCGTGCTCGATCTTGGCGGGATCGTCATGTTCGGTAAGACCGAGTCGGTTCGCCAATCGTTTGACATGGGTGTCGACGGCGATGCCGGGCAACCCGAATACCACGGCTCGCATCACGTTGCCGGTCTTGCGACCGACACCAGGGATCGTGACGAGATCGCCCAGCTCGGTCGGCACCTCGCCATCGAAGCGGTCGACCAAGGCGCTGCCCATCCCGATCAGATTGCGAGCCTTCGATGCAAAAAATCCGGTCGACCGAACAATTTCCTCCAGCTCACCCTGGTCGGCGTGCGATAGGTCATCCGGCGTGGGATAGCGCACGAACAGAGCGGGCGTCACCATGTTCACGCGGGCGTCGGTGCATTGGGCCGACAGGATCGTGGCAGCGAGCAGTTCGTAGGGATTCGAGTGATCGAGTTCGCACAATGCTTCCGGGTACTCGTGGGCCAGGCGTACCGCCGTTTCACGTGCCCGCCCTTTCGCACTGCGCGGCCGCTTCGGCCGGCGAACCTCGCCGTCGTCGGATGTCGGAGTGTTACCCATCGTCTGCCGACACTACGACCTGAAGTGCCACGTTGCGTCAGGCACAACGTGGTCTCGGGGGCCGGGTACCCTGCAGCGAATGCGGGTCGTGGAGATCATTCGGCGTCCAACCGATGTCGAACGTCAGCGGTTGGTCGCCTTCGTCGATCAGGTTTCAGCAAACAGCGGAGCCCGTGCGCTTAGCGACCATCTCTGGCTCGACCTGAACGCTCCCGACAGCGACAGATTGATCGCCGTCACCGTTGCCGACCCGTCTGGCATACTCGGACTCGCGCAGATCTCCGCAGGCAACGACTCGGCGTCGCTCGAAGTGGTGATTCGTTCAGACGTGGTCGATCCACGACGAGTCCATGACGATCTCATCGAGACCGCGATCGACAGCTTTCGACGCGAAGGAGGCGGCAATCTGTCTTGGTGGGCCGACGATGTCGACGATTCAGATCGGTTGCTGGCCAATAGAATCGGGCTGACACCGAGTCGGACACTGTTCGAGATGCGGCGACCGCTTCCGACCGACACCCATGCCGCCGTCGCCACACGAGCGTTCGTCGTGGGCCAAGACGACGCTGCTTGGATCGCTGTCAACAATCGGGCGTTTGCCGACCACGGCGAACAGGGTGGTTGGACGGCCGATTCGTTGGCCGCCCGCATCAGCGAGAAGTGGTTCGATGCGGCCGGCTTTCGAATCTATGAGAGCGAAGGCCGCCTGGCGGCCTTCTGCTGGACAAAGCTTCACACCGATCACTACCCGGTGCTGGGCGAAATTTACGTGATCGCCGTCGACCCTGACTTTCACGGTCAGGGGCTCGGCAAACAGCTCACACTGGCTGGGCTCGACTCGATCACACTCAGAGGCGTGTCGACTGCGATGCTGTATGTCGACGCCGACAACACCGCTGCTGTGGGGCTTTACGACCGGATCGGATTTACGATTCACCACGAGCGCCAGGCGTTTGCAGGATGCCTCACCGGCACCGACCGATCACAGGGGACACCATGAGCACCACCGAGACGGATCCACTGCCGCGCTGGAGCGTGGCCGACGTTCATGAAGGGCTCGACGCCCGCAGTTTCGTCGATGCTATGGAACGAATCGGAGCCGGCGCCGGGCGCTTGGTGGCGCTGTTCGATGAGCACGACGTACGGGCGATCGATACACGGCCCGTCACAGCCGCCGATGGAGCCGCCGCCGACGCCGTGATCGGCGCCTACAACACCTTCTCCGAAGAGTTTAACGAACTGGGGGCCGTGGTGTACTCGACGATCGCCACCGACTCGCGCCACGAACATGCGCAGGCCTTGGCGAGCCAGCTCGATGTGCACGAGGCGAAGATCGGACCGCTGGTCGCACGACTCGCCGATTGGGTACATGCACTGGGCGTCGACGAACTGGCGACGGTCAGCAGCGAGGTAGCTGAGCACCAGGGCCCGCTGGCGCGCCTCGACGAGCGGGCAGGCCACCAGATGACCGAGGCGGAAGAAGGCTTGTACGCCGAGCTGGCAACCACGGGTTCAGGTGCGTGGGGACGACTGCACAGCGACATCACCTCCCAGCTCACCACCAAGGTTAGATTTCCGGGCGGGCGCACCGAAACGATGCCGATGCCGGCCGTGCGGGGGTTGGGTACGTCGCCCGACCCCGAGATCAGGCGGGCCGGTTACGACGCCGAGATGCAGGCATGGCCGCGAGTCGACACCTCTGTCGCAGCCGCCATGAACGCCATCAAGGGCGAGGCCAACAGCGTCAATCGGCGGCGCAACTGGAAGAGCCCGCTCGATGCCTCGCTGTTCGCCAACAGCGTCAGTCGAGCCACGTTCGACGCCATGCAGGCTGCGATCACAGACGCCTTGCCAGATTTTCGCAGATGGATGCGAATCAAAGCGCGGCTGCACGGTCACACCGGGGGGCTGCCGTGGTGGGACCTCGAAGCACCGCTCCCACACGTGGCGTCATCCATCTCTTGGAGCGACGGCATCGATTGGGTTCGTTCGGCATTTGCCACCTACAGCGATCAACTGGCCGGCCTGGTCGACCGCTCCCTCAGCGAACACTGGATCGATGCCGAGCCACGTGACGGCAAGACGGGTGGCGCCTTCTGCATGTCGTTCAAAGATGACCGGTCGCTAGTGCTACTCAACTGGGCTGGTTCGGTCAGCTCGGCCCAAACTACAGCCCACGAACTCGGGCACGCCTACCACAACACCACACTGGCCGGCCGGACCGCACTCCAGAAGCGGGTTCCGATGGCACTTGCCGAAACCGCCAGCATCTTCTGCGAGACGCTCGCCGTCGAGGCCGGCCTCAGCCGACTCGAGGGCCCCGAAAGATTGGCTCTGCTCGACGTCGATCTGGCCGGTTCGAATCAGGTTGTGGTCGACATCCACTCACGATTCTTGTTCGAGAGCGAGGTGTTCGCCCGCCGCCAGCGAGGCACGCTCGGCGTCAGCGAACTCAACGAGCTGATGCTGCAGGCTCAGGCCGACGCCTACGGCGATGGCATCGACCTCGACACCCGCCACCCACATATGTGGATCCTCAAGCCGCACTACTACGGTTCACACTTCTACAATTGGCCGTACACCTACGGCCTGCTGTTCGGGCTCGGGTTGTACGCCCGATACCAGGCCGACCCAGAACGGTTCCGGATCGGCTACGACGATCTGCTGTCTCGTGCGGGCATGGACACGGCCGAACAGTTGGGCGAGGCGTTCGGGCTCGACGTCACCGACGTCGGATTCTGGACAGCGAGCCTCGACGTGTGTCGTGGTCGCATCGCCCAATACGCCGACCTGGCTGCCGAGCGTTCAGCGGCCGAATGACCACGCTGACCCGCTACGACGTCACCCGCGAACAGCTCGCCGAGGTGCTCGATGGCACCCCGCGCTACCGCGTCGACCAGGTCTGGAGCGGGCTTTACGAACAGTTCACCGAACCCGACGAATGGACGAACCTGCCAAAGGCGTTGCGGGCCGACCTCGCCAGACGCCTGCCGAACGCGCTGACCCCGGTCACCGAGACGGTGAGTGGCAACGGCGACACGGTGAAGTTCCTGTGGGAACTCGAGGGAGGCAGCCGTGTCGAGACCGTGCTGATGCTGTACGCCGATCGTGCCACCGTGTGCATCTCCAGCCAGGCCGGGTGCGCGATGGGGTGCGGTTTCTGCGCCACTGGGCAGGCCGGATTCACTCGCCACCTCACCACGGGAGAGATCGTAGAGCAGGTCGCCCGCGCCAGTGCGCGCGCCCGTCAGGCCGGCCGGCGCGTCTCCAACGTCGTGTACATGGGGATGGGCGAGCCGATGGCCAACGAGCAGAGCGTCTGGCAGTCGGTCGAACGGATCCACGGCGAGATCGGGTTGTCGGCGCGGCACATCACGATCAGCACCGTCGGGTTGATTCCTGGCATCCGTAAGCTCGCCGAACGACCGCTTCCAGTGAACCTGGCCGTCTCGCTGCATGCCGCCAACGACTCGTTGCGCGATGAGCTGGTGCCGATCAACAAGCGCTACCCGATCGACGATCTGATCGAGGCATGCTCCGATTACCTTTCGGCCCGCAACCGGCGGATCAGTTTCGAGTGGGCGATGATCGAGGGCGTCAATGATCGCAATTCAGATGCCGCCGAGTTGGCAGCACTGTGTCGGCGGTTGCGCCCACGGGCACACGTCAATCTGATCCCGCTCAACCCGACCCCCGGCTATGCGACCCGCGGCACCTCGCTCAAGCGGGTACACGAGTTCCGCGATCTGCTCGAGTCGCTCGGGGCGAACGCCACCGTCAGACAAAACCGGGGCACCGAGATCGACGCTGCGTGTGGTCAACTGGCTGCGGGGCAGCCTGTGACGCTCGGCCGTAAGCCCAGCGGACCGAAGGCGTCAACCTGATCATGAGCGGAAACCTCGGCGGCGGCTATCTCGACAGATTGGCGGGTCAGCAGCCAGCCGCTCGCACCGAGGGGTACGGATTCGTCGGGACGCCGCCATTCGGACGGATCTCGAAATGCAGGTGGGGAATTCCGGTGGCGTTGCCGGTGTCGCCGACATAGCCAATCACCTGCGCCGTTTCGACACGGCCGCCCTCACCCTCGTATGCGCTGAGGTGGGCGTAGTAATACCGGTTGCCGTTGTCGCCCTGCAGAGAGATCGTGATGCCGCCGAGCATGTTGTCGCGCTGTGAGACAACACCACCGATCACCGCCTGCAACGGGGTTCCGGCCGGCGCCAACATGTCGACTCCCTGATGGCGCCGCCCACCGCTACGCGGGGCGCCCCATGTGTCGCCATATGCCGAGCCGCCCTGGACCGGGCAGATGATGGTCTGATCGAGATAGCCGGCGCCGGCCGAGCGGGGATTGGTGCCGACACCGCCGCCGCCGGTTCGACCACCGGCCTCGCCGCCACTGATCCCCTGATTGCCAGTGGTGTTGCCATCGGACGAGCCCGCTGACACGGGTGCTGCCACCCCGCCGGCATTGGCGGCGGCGACACGTGCGGCCTCGGCACGGCGGCGTTCGAGCTCGACCAGCTGGCGACCCTCCTCCCGCTGCTGGGCCGCCAACGCCGCCACCACGGCCTCATCCTGCAAACGTTGTCCTTCAACCTCACGTAGCTGTACGACCTCGACCTCGGCCTCGGCCTGAAGCTGGACGAGTTCATTCTTCTGACGTTCGAGCGCAGCCTCGGTGTCCTTCAGGTCGGATTCCTTTTGGCGCAGCCGGACACGGGCCTCGTCATAGTCATCGAGTGTGGTGGCTCCTGACTCGGCGACCACCGTGGCGAGCACATAGCCGTGCAGTTGTTCGGTTGGCGCTCGAAGGTCGGTCAAAATCGGGATCCCCGTGGCACCACTGCTGACAAATCGGGCAATGGCAACGAGTTCGACCGCCCGTTTGAGTTCGGCGACCTCGCTGGCCAGATCCTTGATTTCGAGCTGCAAGCGCTCCTGTTCGAGCAACAGAAGCTCGCGTCGCGACTCGGCAGCGAAGAAATCCTCGGCAGCCTGGTTGGCGCGATCCCGGGCGGCGGCGATCTCGAGCGCCGCCTGCTGAGCAGGGTCGTCGTCGGTTTGTGCGAAAACAGGAGCGGTGACCGAAACCATCACCGCAGCGGCAGTCGCCGCAGCGAAGATCCTGCGAATCGCCGATGTCATAGGTCGCGGAGCGTACCTTGTATTGCAGTTGGGTTACAGGCATCTTCGCACCCCTTCGGCCCAGTACACAGTCGGACGTGAACATCCTGGGGGCGACCAAAGCGAGCCAGAACGAGCCGGCGATACCACTCGAGCTCGACCACATCGTGTTCGAGCGTGAAGGTCGACGGATTCTCGATGACATCTCGCTGCATGTCTCCACCGGCCATTATTGGCTGGTACTCGGCGCCAACGGCAGCGGCAAAACAACCTTGCTCCGCATCGCATCGATGTATGAGCACCCCTCTTCCGGATCGGTGCGGGTGCTCGGCGAACTGTTGGGACGCACCGATGTGCGCCAGTTGCGTCGTCGGGTCGGATATGCGTCGGCTGCGCTGGGGGCCGATTTCCGGCCCGCCCTCACGGCCACCGAGATCGTGATGACCGCCAAGTACGCCGCCCTCGAACCGTGGTGGCACCAGTATGACGAAGGCGATCGCTCGAAGGCCCATGACTGTCTGGCCAGGATGGGTATCGAAGATCTCGCCGATCGAAGCCTCGGTACGTTGTCGTCGGGCGAGCAGCAGCGCGTGTTCCTCGCCCGCACGCTGATGAACGACCCCGGCATAGTGTTGCTCGACGAGCCCTCGGCACGCCTCGATCTAGGCGGACGCGAACAACTCGTCGCCGCCCTCGGCGATCTGGCCGCCGACCGCGACGGCCCACCCTTCGTGCTCGTCACGCACCATGTCGACGAGGTCCCCGATGGTGTGACACATGCCCTGCTGCTGCGGGAAGGCAGAGCCGTTTCGCAGGGCCCGATCGACGAGGCACTCACCGAGACGTCGCTCAGTGAGTGCTTCGAGATGAATCTGGCGCTAGAACGCCGGCCAGACGGCCGGCTCAGCGCGTGGGCTCGCCGCTGACGAGTCGCGTCAGTCCGAGCCGCCCACGTCGGATCTCCTCCTCGAGCACTCGTTCGAGGAGACCGCCAGTCCACAATGAACCGTCGTAGGCGAGATGCATCGTCAGCCGAGTCTGCTCGTCAGCCGTCCGCTCGAGTTCGGCCCGCAGCGTCCACCTGGCGTGATGGCGACCGTCTGTCTCGGCTCGTTCGAACACAGCCAACTCGCCTACCACGAGCTGGGTCCGCTCCATCCGGAGTTGCTTCGACCGAGCGAACGGCCCGACCCGCGCCCGCAGTTCGACCGACCAGGCTGGGCGCTCGGGTGACGAATCGGCAACGGGTTCGGCCCTGTGCACAAGCCCCAGCCAAGCGGGGTAGGCATCCAGATTGGACACATGTGAGAACACCACAGCTGGCGATGCCGGCACAACAACCGATTCGGACGTTCGCATGTGTCGTCAGAGCTTGGGGCGGTCGGTGCCCCGGAAAGCACGGGCGAGCAGTGGGCTCTCGACCTGCAGCAACCCATCGAGGTCGTCATCGACATCGAAGTCCGGTTGCCATGGCGCCCGGGCCGCGTCAGCAAGCGGTTGGTCACCGGCAGCGTCACTGGCAGCTTGAGATTCGAACAGTGGCCGTTCGATCTCGCCGGTGCCGTCGATCTGCATCTGTTCGGGTTGCGGCGCACCCGAGCCCGAAGCACGACGGCGCTTCGACTTACTCGACGCCGACGGATCACTGGTGAGTCTTTTTGTGTTGAACAAGCGCGGCATCTGTTCGCGCCGGTCGTCGAGGGTCCATCCCCGCGGCACGATCATCGAGTCGGCATGGCGCCGACACAACAGGCTGGGATCGATGATCGGTGCTTCGCTGATCGGGGCGATCCAGAACAACAGGTCCTCGGGCACCATCCCGTACGCCAAGGCTCCGACCTCCGAACACCCAGGTCGCCCACACAGCCTCGCCACGCCACGAATCTAACCTGCTCAGGCACCGCCCGACTGCTATGGCATGACGATCGGTCCGGCGGCATGTACGGCTAGTCGTGCTCGGGAAGAGGGGCCTCCAGCGAGCTTCGTTCGACCACATGGAAACGGCGTCCGCTGATGAGGTCGGGCGTCACGCGAACGATGTTGGGTTTGACCGAGGCATGCCACGGGAACAAGGGCAGATCGTCGGCGTCGAAGTAGTCGAGCATTTGCTCGATCTCGCGTGCATAACCCTTGACGACAACACTCCAGGCTTCGCCAGCAATCGCGTCGTAGCCGTCGATCTCAAACGCAACACCCTTGCCGAGTACGCTCGCAGCCAGCTTGGTGCCGGCGGCGGTGCGAAAGACGATGCTCTCGCCGTCGACCAGATAGTTGATCGGGAAGATGTCGGGATGGTCGGCGATCGCCACCGCCAGCCGACCGACCTCCTCGTGGCGCAGCAGCCTCCAGCATTCGGCGACTTCGAGTTCTTCCATGCCGTCGGGGAGCCAGTGATGGGTCTGAGGATTGTCAGCGCTGCTCATGGCACAGCTTTAGCGCCGACGCTGCGAGATTGCAAGAGGAAAAGGTCCTCATAGAACGACATGACCCACATGCTGCCCATTTCGTGCAGGATTTCGGGAAGGGCCTGCAGGGTGGGTTGTCGTGGTGGGCGATATTGGACTCGAACCAACGACCCCTGCCGTGTGAAGGCAGTGCTCTAACCATCTGAGCTAATCGCCCTTGCCGGGACAGCAGACTAACACCGCAGCGCCTCAACCACTCGGTCCCGAGCGCAACAGAGTACCGGTCCAAGCTCGGCCGCCGAACGGCACCGCAAGGCAATGGAATCGACCTCCCACGCGATTCCATGAGATCTCCGTCGGGGCCACGGGCAGCAGGCCGAACTGGTCGCCAACCAGCGACGATGCCTCAACGCAACGCCGATCAATCTGTTCGAACAACACCGTGTCACTCGGGTAGTCGAGGTCGCCGTCGGGGTTCAGCTCGCCGACCAGCACGACCTGCGTCAGGTGTGCCTCTTCGCAATCGATCAGGTCAACTCTTTCGACGGTCTCAACAGCCTGGTCGGCGACACCCGGCGACAAGGTCGTCAAGTCAAAGCAGTCGCCCAACTCGAGCTCGGAGACCGCTGTGCTCGACTGACCCAGGGCGAGGCTCAATGCAACCACAGCGACAGCCACGACCACCACGACCAGGCCGACAACACCCCACATCCAGCGCATCTACGTTCCTTCCATCAGTCAAACGGAATGCAGGCCTCAATCGAATCGAATGCAGTCGCACCCGATTAGGGCTTGGCCATGATCGCGCCGCGGATCAGTAACCGGCGTCGACGTATACCGGACCGATCAGCTCGTGTCCAGCGGCGAATCGACGCACGTTGGCCTCGACTCGGGCAGCCAACAGCGGCCGCCCCATCTCGGGTGTCGTCCCGCTGTGGGGCGTAATGATGCAGTTGTCCAGATGCCACAGCGGGTGGCCCTCCGGCAGCGGCTCAGGATCGGTGACTTCCAACCCGGCGCCCCCAATCACACCCCCGCGCAACGCCTCGACCAGATCATCGGTGACGATGTGACCGCCCCTGGCAACGTTGACCAGCCATGTGTGCGACTCCATCAGCGCAAGTTCGTCGCGACCTATCAGACCCTTTGTATCGGGCGTGAGCGGGAGTGCCAGCACGACCAAGTCGGCACCCGGGAGCGAGTCGGCGTAGCGATCGGCCTCGAGTACGACGTCGACGCCATCCATGTGCTGCACGTTTGAACGCACGATAGTGATGTGGCAGTTGAACGGCTGCAGCAAGCGCACCAGTGCTTCGGCGATGCCGCCGCCGCCCAAAATCGTCACCCGCGCTCCGAGCAGGCTGTGCCCCAACGGTTGCGACCACGATGTGGCGCGGGCGTACGTTCCGAAACCGCGCAGTCCGGCGAGCGCCAGCGCCAGCGCCATCTCGGCGACCGGCTCGGAGTAGACGCCCTTGCCGCAGGTCCATGTGTGATGACGATCGAGATGTGGCACGAAGTTTTCGATGCCGGCAAACGGAAGCTGCACCCAGGTCGCTCGGGGGGCTTCGACCAACGCCGCCGCGAGGCCGTTCGGGTCACCGAAATCGGCCCAGATGATCGCCTCGCACTCGGTCAGCGGTACGAGGTGGCCACCACCGTCGACAATGGCGGCGGCCAGCCAGTCAGGCCCTGGAGCAGGCGCCAGGGCAATCTTCGGAGCATCGGATGTCGGCATGGTGCAGCGAGGCTAGCGCCTTAGCTCAGCTCTCGAGGTTGGCCATCACGTGCTTGATACGGGTGTAGTCGTCGATCGCATAGGCCGACAGGTCCTTGCCGTATCCCGACTTCTTATAGCCGCCGTGGGGCATCTCGGCCACGAGTGGGATATGAGTATTGATCCACACACAGCCGAAGTCGAGCCGCTTGGCCATCCGCATTGCCCGGCCGAAGTTGGTGGTCCAGACGCTCGATGCCAGGCCGTAGTCAACGCCGTTCGCCCACGCGAGGGCTTGCTCCTCGTCTTCGAACTGCTGGACGGTGATCACCGGACCGAAGATCTCGCGCTGGATCATCTCGTCGTCTTGGCGTAGGTCGGCGACGACGGTCGGTTCGAGAAAGTAGCCCGTGCTACCGATCCTGTTGCCGCCGGTGGTGATCAAGGCGTGATCGGGGGTGCGCTCGAGGAAACCCTGCACATGGGCGAGTTGGTTAGCGTTGTTTACGGGGCCGAACAGCACGTCCTCAGCGTCGGGGCCGCCGACACCGGACCCCTTGGCCTGCTCGGTGAGGGCGTCGACAAAGTCGCGGTAGACCTTCGGACCGACGATCACGCGGGTCGCCGCGGTGCAGTCTTGTCCTGCATTGAAGTAGCCGGCGATTGCGATGCCCTCGGCCGCCGCTTCGATGTCGGCGTCGTCGAACACGACGACCGGTGCCTTGCCGCCCAACTCGAGGTGGACACGCTTGAGGCTTTTCGACGCTGCCTCGGCGACCTGCATGCCGGCCCGCACCGAACCCGTGACCGACACCATCGCCGGCGTGTCGTGCTCGACCATCGCCCGACCCGTATCGCGATCGCCACAGATCACGTTGAGCACGCCGGGCGGCAAAAACTCGGCGGCGATCTCGGCCAGCACACCCGACGTTGCCGGCGTGGTGTCGCTCGGTTTGAGCACAACGGTATTGCCGGCGGCGATCGCCGGGGCGAACTTCCAGACCCCCATCATCATCGGATAGTTCCACGGTGCGACCTGGGCGCACACTCCAACCGGTTCGCGTCGGACGAACGAGGTCATGTTGGTCATGTACTCGGCGGCTGCCTTGCCCTCCAGATTGCGGGCAGCGCCGGCGAAGAATCGAATCTGGTCGACCATCGGGCCGATCTCTTCGCCGCGGTGCACGGCGTACGGCTTGCCGGTGTTCTCACACTCGAGGTGCATCAGCTCGTCGCCACGCTCCTCGATCGCGTCGGCAATTCGAATCAGCGCCAGCGCCCGATCCGACGGCGTCGAATCGCGCCAACACTCGAAGGCGTTTGCAGCAGCCGACATAGCGGCGTCGACATCGGCCGGCCCGGACAGCGCCGCATCCGCGTACTGCTCGCCAGTGCTGGGGTTGATGATCGGGGTGGTTCGACCATCGCTGGCATCGACCCACTCACCATTGACAAAATTCTTGAAGGCCTTCATTTTGCCAGGTGTAGCAGACCGGCGCCCTACATGTCGCCACGCGAGTTGTGCGTGCCGAGTTTGCAACACCCGAACGAGCCGAACGGACGAACCGCGCCGCAACCCGAAAGCCTCCGGAGCACTTGCGATTGGCCCCGATTTAGGCTCACTCGGTAACGACCCGCAACAACAGCTTCGTCTCGGTGCGAGCGACACCGGCATCGGCCCGCAACCACCGCACGAAGGCATCGAGACCCTCGGCGCCCTCGCACTCGACCAGAATCGAATAGTCGGCGGTGCCGGTGACATAGGCAGCGAAGGTGACCTCATCTCGTATGGCGAGCCGGCGTTCGAACTCATCGATCTGATCGCCTGCGCCGAGGCTGGCGTCGACGACCGCCCGAACCGTTCGACCGAGGGCGGCTGGGTCGACCCGCACGCCGTAACCCTCGATCACGCCGTCGCGCTCCATCCGGCGCACGCGGTCGGCCGTCGAGGTCGGCGACAGGTGCACCTGTTCGCCAAGCTCGCGCCAGCTGATTCGTGCGTCGTCTCGGAGTATTCCAAGGATTCGGCGATCAATCGTATCAATCGCGCCTGTTTCCAGTGCCATTGTTCCATTCTGCCAGGTATCTCCCTCGCACCGGGCCCGGCCAGACGGGGAAGATATCCGTATGCCTGCATCTGTGATCAGCACCGTCGGCGTTCCGAAGGAAATCAAGACTGCCGAACATCGCATCGCCATCACGCCAGACGGTGTTCGCGAACTCGAGCGTCATGGCATCAACGTGTACGTCGAAACTGGCGCAGGCCAGGGTGCGTCGATCTCCGACGACGACTACCGCGCCGTCGGCGCCGACATCGTGCCGACCGCCGCCGATGCCTGGTCGCAGCAGATGGTGATCAAGGTCAAAGAGCCCAAGCACGAAGAATTCGGTTTTCTGCGATCCGACCTGACCTTGTTCACCTACCTGCACCTGGCTGCGTACCCGGCAGTCGCACAGGCATTGGTCGGCGCCGGCACGACCGGAATCGCCTACGAGACCGTGCAGTCTGCCGACGGATCATTACCTCTGTTAGCACCGATGAGCGAGGTGGCCGGGCGGCTGGCACCCCAGATGGGTGCCCACTGCCTCGAACGTCACAACGGAGGCCGCGGAGTACTGATGGGCGGTGCCCCTGGCGTGCGCCCTGCAAAGGTGGTCGTGCTCGGGGCCGGCAACGTCGGCTGGAACGCGGCGTGGATCGCGGCCGGCATGGAGGCCGAGGTTGTGCTGATCGACAAGAACCTCGATCGGCTGCGCTTTGTCGACCAGATCCACAAGGGCCGGATCGTGACGCTCGCCTCGAATCGTGGGGCGATCGAGCGCTCGGTGCTCGAGGCCGATCTGCTGATCGGCGCTGTACTGGTGGCCGGTGGACGCGCACCGGTCGTGGTCAGCGACGACATGGTGCGAGCGATGAAACCACGCTCTGTCATCGTCGATGTCGCGGTCGATCAAGGCGGCTGCATCGAGACGACCCGTGAGACCACCCACGACGAACCAACCTACGTGATGCACGGCGTGCTGCACTATGCCGTCGGCAACATGCCGGGTGCCGTTCCGCACACCTCTACGTACGCCCTCACGAACGCCACGCTCCCCTACATCCTCGACGTCGCCGTCCACGGAGCTGCCGGCGCCTCGCGCCGAGACCCGGCACTTGCGCTCGGCGTCAACACATTTGCTGGCCAAGTCACAAATGGCCCCGTCGCCGAGTTTCTCGGTGTCGAAGCGGTGGACCCGTTGTCGGCCTTCGGCTGAGGTCCCCGAGCTGCCTGGCGAGCTGCCTACCGGTGGCGACTGGCTAGTGCCGTGACCATGAACGTTTGTGGTGTTGGCGGCGAGTCAGGTTCGTTCCTGGCAAGGCGCGGCGACGATGTACTGGCCTTGCCCCACTATGAGGAGCCGCAACGCAGCCAGGGGCGAAGCTGACCGTCGAAACAGGGCAAACGTTTGTGGTCGGGGCACTAACCTGAGATCACCATGCGGACCACACTCGAAGCCCTCCTCGCACTCGACGTACCGCTGCTCGCAGATGGGGCCACGGGTACGAACTATTTTGATATGGGCCTCGGTCCCGGCGAACCACCCGAGCTCTGGAATATCGAACAACCCGACAAGGTCCGACAGTTGCACCAAGAGTTCGTCGACGCCGGTGCCGACATCATCTTGACCAACACGTTCGGCTGTAATCGGTTTCGGCTCAAGCTGCACAATGCCGAGGATCGGGCAACAGAGATCGCCGAGCGGGCTGCCAGAATCGCCTCCGAGGTGGCCGAGGCGGCGGGGCGGGCGGTTCTGGTGGCCGGATCCGTCGGGCCAACGGGCGAGCTGCTCGAGCCGCTCGGATCGATGACCGAGCAGGGCGCCATCGAAGCGTTCATCGAAGAGATCGAAGGCCTCAAGGCCGGGGGCGCCGACGTGGCATGGATCGAAACCAAGTCGGCTGCACAAGAGATGCGGGCGGCTGCGCTGGCGGCGATCGCGGTTGGGCTGCCGTACACAGTTACGGCATCGTTCGACACCGCCGGGCGCACGATGATGGGCTTGCGTCCGACCGAACTGATCGACGTGTTTGCCGACCTCTCGGTTCGACCGATGGCGATCGGTGCCAACTGCGGCGTGGGCGCCTCCGACCTGCTGCTGGCGATCCAGCAGATGCGCAACGTCGAAACCGTGATTATCGCCAAGAGCAACTGCGGGGTCCCACAGTTCAGAGGAACCGAAATCGAGTACAGCGGCAACCCCGAGCTGATGGGCCACTACGCCACACTCGCCGTCGACTCCGGAGCGAGGATCGTCGGTGGATGCTGCGGCACATCACCGGTCCACCTTGCCGAAATGCGTAACCAGCTCGACCATTATCAGCCGGGCGAGATGCCCAGCGTCGAACACATCGTCGCCACCACAGGCCCGCTCACCAACGCCATCAGTGTCGTCGCCGATCCGAACGCGGACGCCGCGCCGCGCCGCCGTCGCCGTCGCGACTGACCACTGGCTGCGACCCAAAACTCGGCACCCCACTCTCGTAAGGTCCTCTCATGGCCACGCTCGCCTCAGATATCGAGATGCCCGACCTGACACCGATCAACGGCATCACGCCGACCGTCGACGAACAGCGTGCTGAGGCTGGTGCAGCAGCAAACGAGTCGTGGATCGCCCGCAACATGTTCGGGTACTCGATCTTGCACTACGACGATGTCGTCGCCATGTTGCGCGACAAGCGGTGGCACAGCGCCTCCGGCAAGATCCTCGAGATGTCAGGTATCGACAACCCCGAGTGGCTGGCCCGCCGCCGTCGACCCTCGATCCTGTCGGCTGAGGGTGACGAACACACCCGACTGCGCCGTCTCGTCGGACCTGCCTTCTCGCCCCGCCATGCAGATGCGCTGCGTCCCTACATGCGCAGCGTCGTCACCGAGTTGCTCGACAGCTTTGCCTCCAGGGGCCAGGCAGACCTTGCCGTCGACTTCTGCGAGCACTACCCGATCCCGATTATCTGTGAACTGTTCGGGGCCCCGAAACAAGACTGGCAGCTGTTCTCGAACTGGGCCACCGACATCTTCCGGATCTTCAACGGCAACCTGCAAGAAGACATGCCAACCATCTTCCGAGCACAGGACGAGCTCGATGCGTATGTCAGCGAGATCATCGAACAACGCCGCTCGACGCCGTCCGACGACCTGATCTCGTCATTGATCGCCGCCGAGTCCGACGGCGACCGGTTGTCGCACGACGAGCTCGTGATGCTGTGCGTGGCGGTGTTGATGGCCGGCACCGACACCACCCGTAACCAACTCGGCTGCTCGGTATCGTTGTTTGCCAATCACCCCGACCAGTGGCGCCTTTTGGCCGATCAACCCGAACTCGCCCCACGCGCCGTCGAGGAGACTATGCGCTACTTCGGCGCCGTGCGCTACACCGCACGGTTCGCCAGCGAAGACATCGAATACCGCGACGTGCTGTTCCCGAAGGGCTCGTTCATCGGCCCGTCGCTCGCCTTGGCCAACCGTGATCCCGAGATCTTCGACAACCCGAACGACTTCGATATCACCCGCCAACCCTCCAACAAGCCACAGCTCACATTCGGTTCGGGCATTCACTACTGCCTCGGGGCGGCTCTCGCCCGAGCCGAGCAGCAAGAGGCGTTGGTGTTGATGGCCCAACGCCTGCCCAACCTCGAGCTGGCTGGCGAGATCACCTGGAAACCATCGTCGGTCGGCATCTTCGGCCCCAACAACCTTCCGGTCCGCTTCACCCCCACCTGAGTTGGCAGTTGCGCCAGGATCGTGAGCCGATAGGCGAACTGCGACCAATCGTGATGGGGGATCGGTGCGCATTCGAACAGAGCGGAGCGACCTATCCGCTGAGATCCCAGGCACATCTCCCAACGCGCGTCTCCCAACCCACATCTCCCAACCCACGTGGTAAGGCCTCTCTCTCTCAGATCGTTTTCCAAGTACCGTCTTTCCGATGCAGCAATCCCCGACTGACCTCCGGAAGCTCGCGGCGGCGTCGGTGATCGCCCTTGCGTTTAGTGCTTGCAGCAGCGGGGGCGATGCAGGATCGCCGGGCACAACCAGCGCCCCGCCGGCGACGAAGGCGAGCGCCGGCGAAGAGGTCGTGAGCACCCACATTGACGACGGGATCGTGCGCGTGGCGGTCACAGTCTCGGCTGGTGCCGTGGCAACCGACGACGACCGAGTCGCTGTCCCGCTGGGCGCCACCATCGAGCTCTCCGTAACCGCCGACGTCGATGACGAGGTCCACGTGCACGGCTACGAACTACACGGCGACGTCACACCGACGTCGGCAGCGGTCATCACGTTCACGGCCGATATCTCAGGCGTGTTCGAGGTCGAGCTCGAGGATAACGATCTGCTGCTCGTCGAAGTCGAGATCAGCTGATGCTGATCGCCCACGGCGTCGGGTCACGCGGCGACCTACCGCTGCCGGGTTGGATGTTCGTTTGGGGCGCTGCGATAGCCCTCTTCGTCTCGTTCGTTGCACTAGGCGCGCTGTGGAAACGCCCCCGGCT
The DNA here is from genome assembly GCA_937919625.1 of uncultured Ilumatobacter sp. Classification (GTDB taxonomy): domain Bacteria; phylum Actinomycetota; class Acidimicrobiia; order Acidimicrobiales; family Ilumatobacteraceae; genus Ilumatobacter. Next base: position 22,751 of record CALFRK010000060.1, on the reverse strand, counting down.
GGCAGCGCTCGCGCCCGGCCACACATTCGGCATCGGCCGACCCCTCACGAGAACCCTCGCAGTGACAGGCCGCATCATCTTGTTGACACTGTTTCTGATGAGCGTGCTCGCCGGGCTGTTCGGCGCCGACGACGACAGCGTCAGCATCGTGCCCGTCTCGTTTTACGTCGTCGCCTGGGTGGGGGCGCAGTTGCTCAGCGGCATCATGGGCAATGTCTGGCATGTGGTCAACCCAGTGGTCACGATCGCACGCGGTGCCGAGTGGCTAAGGGGTCGGTTCGGGCTTCAATCCATCCGTGAACGCGCCGTTGCACCGCCGTGGCTCGGAATGTGGCCGGCGGCATCTGGCCTGTTGGTGTTTCTGTTCCTCGAGCTCGCCCACCCATCGCGTTCGTCACCGAGACTGCTCGGCTGGGTGCTGCTGACACACGCCGTCGTGTCGCTCGCCATGGCGGCACGATGGGGCATTGCATGGCTGGTCGAGCACGAACCCTTCGGCGCTCTGTCGAACATGATCGCGGCGATGGCGCCAGTCCGCGTCAGCGCTGACGGCATCACAATCCGGGCACCGATGGCTGGGCTGGCGACGATGCCGGTGGTTTCGGGCACCGCCGCCACATTGTTGGTGGTGCTCGGCGGTACGACGTTCGACGGGTTCGCCGAATCCGAGATGGGTCGGTCTGTGCTCGGGCGGCCAACCGGTTGGGGCGGCAGCATCGTGTTGCTCTCGGGTGTCCTCGTGTCGATCGCCCTCGTGACCATGCTGTTCGCGGCCGGCACAGCGTGGATTGCTCGCAAGACCGAAACCCCGTGGCGAACCACGGCCGACGACTTTGCGCCGACCCTCGTACCGATCGTTTTCGGCTACGCCATCGCCCACTATGCCCAACTCTTGATCGATGAAACGCAAACGTTCATCATCAGACTGTCCGACCCCGGCGGACAGGGGTGGGACCTGTTTGGTGGTGCAGGTGGCCACACCGACCTCACCCTGGTCAGCCCTACGCTCACAGCCTGGATCCAGGTCATCGCCATCCTCGCCGGCCACGTCGGGGGCATCACCGTGGCTCACGACCGCTCGGTCGAGCGCTACCGCGGGGCGAACGCCTTCATCACGCAAGCCGTCATGCTTGTGGTGATGGTGCTCTACAGCACCCTCGGCCTGTGGCTGCTACTCAACGCCTGACGCATCGGCGACGAGCTGGCGATGATTTCGAACACTGTAGTGGACGCCGACAGCGAGGATGCCGGCGGAAACAATACCGAACAGTGCCCACACCGCAAGCGACATTCCCGAACCTGTCGAGCCGTACTTGAACGAGATCGCGCCCGTCGTGAGATGGCCGTCGGAGACGGTCGTGGCGATATACCTGACGATGTAGGTCCCCTTACGATCGAGCAGCTCGAACTCGACCTTGGCGACCGTCGGGGAGAGCTTGGTGGTGACCGAGCCGACGAGGTTCTCGTCAGGGTCGAGCAGAGCCAGATCGATGTCATCGGCGATCTCGGACAGAAACACCAGTGTGACCTCGCTGATCGGTTCGTCGATTTTCGACCCGGACGCCGGATCGGATGAACCTATATCGTCATGAGCACTCGTCGTGAAACCTTGACCACCGACGACAACGACCGCGATCACGCCCGCTGCCAGCACACGAGCGATGCGAATGACCTGTCGTTTCATGAGGTCCGTTCTATCAGTCCAAATGCCTCTACGACCCGTTGCGTCTACAGTTTGCAACCGCCAGTCGAGCACCTTCCGATCAGATCACGAGGTCCGACCTATGCGGGCATCCCGGAACACCGGCGATCGACCGTGCGGTATGTACCGGCTGTGCCGATCGGGCACTCGGCCCGGCCATATGCGGGTGGTATCAGTCGTCGCTGTTTGGGCGACGGCGTTGCTGTTTGATCTGGCCACGTTGCTGCTTGGCCTTGAGACGACGGTTCTTTGATCCCTTTGTCGGTCGCGTCGGGCGCCGTGGGCGCTCGACGTGCAGAGCCGATTGCAGCCTTGCAGCCAGCCGTTCCTCGGCCAACGCGCGGTTGCGGAGTTGACTGCGCTCGTCGTCGACCACGATCCGAACTTCGTCACCCAGTCGCTCGACCAAGCGCTGCCGTTGCACTGGTCCCAAGGCCGACGAGTTGGCGATATCGAACCGCAGCTCGACGCGACTGGCAGTCTTGTTGGCGTGTTGGCCACCCGGACCACCGGACGCGCTGAACGACATATGTAACTCGTGGCGCGGAATACTCACCGATCGGGTGACGATCAAATCGTCGTTCATGTCGCCAGCCTGCCACGATCTATGGCATGTCAGACCTCAAACTCGGCTACTCAACCGGCTACTGGTCGTCGGGTCCTCCCCCAGGCGCGCTCGAAGCGATCCAGGAGGCTGACCGACTCGACTTCGATTCGTTTTGGACCGCCGAGGCGTACGGCAGCGACAGCCTGACTCCGCTCGCCTGGTGGGGCAGCCACACCAAGAACATCAAGCTCGGCACATCGATCGTGCAGATGTCTGCCCGCACCCCGGCAACGACCGCCATGTCGGCGCTCACGATGGACCATCTGTCGGGTGGCCGTTTCATCCTTGGGTTGGGCGCCTCAGGACCACAGGTCGTCGAGGGCTGGTATGGCAAGCCTTACCCGCGCCCGCTCGAGCGCACCCGCGAGTACGTGCGCATCGTTCGCGATATCGTCCGCCGCGAGGGACCGACAGAGTTCCATGGCAAGCACTACGACATGCCCTACACCGGTGCCGACGGATTGGGGCTCGGCAAGGCGCTCAAGGCCACCGTGCACCCCTTGCGCACCGAGATCCCGATCTACCTCGGCGCAGAGGGCCCCAAGAACGTCTCGCTCGCCGCCGAGATCTGCGACGGCTGGCTACCGCTGTTCTTCTCCCCCAAGGACGACGGCTGGTACCGCGAGCGGCTGCGGATCGGGTTCGAGGCCAGCGGCGAGGCCGCCAAGGCCGATCGATTCGAGGTCGCCTCGATGCTCACCATCATCCCCGGCGACGACGTCGAAAAGTGTGCCGACATGATGCGCCCGATGGTCGCTCTGTACGCCGGTGGGATGGGCGCCAAAGACGCCAACTTCCACTTCGACGTGTTTGCCCGGATGGGTTGGGAAGAGGTCGCCCTCAAGGTTCAAGCGCTCTACCTCGAGGGCAAGAAGCAGGAGGCTGCCGCCTCGATCCCGCTGGCGATGGTCGAAGACATCGCCCTCGTCGGCCCGGTCGACAAGATTCGCGACGACCTGGCGCGCTGGAAGCAAACCTGCCTGACCACCGTGCTACTGAATGGCAGGGCCGACCAGCTGGAGATGCTGGCCGAGCTGATCAACGGCTGAACCAGGCTGCAGTCGGGCTCAGCCGCGGTCCTGCCATGTACAGATACACGCCTCGTTGCCGTCGGCGTCAGCGAGTACCCAGAACGCGTTGGCGCGCCGGTCGCTGACAAGCGTGCCGCCAGCGGCGAGCGCCGCAGCGATTCGTTGTTCGGCGACGTCGTGCGGCACCGACACGTCGACGTGGAACCGATTGCGCTCGGGGCGCGGCTCGTCCATCTGCTGGAACCAGAACGCCGGGCCGCTACGGAACGGATCGACCAGCACGCCACGGTCTTCGCCGTAGCCGAGCACCGCAGCCCAGAACGGGCGGATCCGGTCGGCGTCCATCGTGTCGATCGCAACCTCGATGCCCTGCACGTCGGCGGTCATTGGAGTGGCATTGCTCGCCGCTGCGAGCTGTGAGATCTCCCGAGCGAGTTCGACATCGAGCGTCGTCAGCCCGCCGGTGGCGTGCGTCGTCAGCAACACCCGCACCCGACCGGGGTAGCGCACGTCGACGTCCGGATGATGAACGAGTCGCTCCGCCGCTTCGGTGATGGCGACGACCAACTCCGCTGCGGCCGGGAACGACAAAGCTACGAAGTCGGCTCGTATCGCCCCGAGCACGAACCTCCAGTCGCCGATGCCATCGGTCTGATCGAACTCGTCGGCGCTGACCGGGGTGTATTCCATCTGGTTAGTACATCAGTCGCAGCAGCTGTCGCGCCACCCACATCCAGAACACTTGAAGTGGGCGTGCTCGGGGAACAGATCTGCTCCACACAACGGACACTCCGGATATGTGCCCATCGGCGATCGGCATTGTGATGGCTGAGCCGAAAGGGATGTATTCGTTTCGCTCTGTGACATGCGACCACGAGTTTCGCACGACCCGCGTACGCGGAGCGTGGACCCCGCTGTATCTTGACCCGCTGGTCAATCCCTTGCTGCCATGACTACGACCGCCTCCACCGAGAACGCACTCCCCCGCCACCACAAACCGGGCACCGCCCGGGCGGCACTGTCGTACCGCAGTTTCCGAATCCTTTTCGTCGGCACCGCCTTGTCGAGCGTCGGCACGTGGATGCAGAACTTCACCCTGCCGGCCTACGTCGACAGCCGTACCGGCTCGGCCACATTGGTCGGCTTGCTGGTGTTCGTGCAGCTCGGGCCGCTGCTCCTGCTGTCGATCCCCGCCGGCCTGCTGGCCGATCGATTGAACCGCACCCGCCTGGTGATCGCCATGCAGTCGGTCATGATGGTGCTGGCGATCGTGCTCGCCGCGTTGGTGTGGCGCGACGCTCCGCTGTGGATGCTGTTCGCCGCTCAGCTGGCGCTCGGGATCGCCAACACTGTCAATGCTCCGGCGTTCAGCGCCAGCATCCCAATGCTGGTCGAACGCCACGACCTCGCCGGCGCGATCAGCCTCAACTCGGCGATGATCAACGCAACCCGCATCCTCGGCCCAGCGATCGCCGCCATGCTGGCGGCGATCGGATTCTCGATCGCCCAACTGTTCGTGGTCAACTCGGCGACCTATCTGTTCCTGATCGTGCCGTTGTTCTTCGTCAAGCTCCCGCAAGCCAGCGGCGGGCTGCCCGAGCAGGGCTGGCGCAAGGTCATGAGCGGTATCAATGTCGTACGGCGGCGCCGCGTGCTGAGCCGCACGCTGCTGACGATGTTCATGTTCTCGCTGGTGTGCCTGCCCTACATCGGCCTGTTCCCCTCCGTCGCCCGACTCAATTTCGGGATCGAGGCAACCGGCGGTAGTTACAAGTTGCTGTACATCGTGTGGGGCCTCGGGGCCTTCTTCGGCGCACTCGCCGTCGGCACATGGTTGTCCAACTTCGACAAGCGCCGCCTGATACCGATCGGGATGCTGTCGTTCGCCGTCTTCCTCGGCATCTTCTCGCTGATGTCATCAGTGGTGGCGGCATTGCCGTTCGCCGCTGCGCTCGGATTTGTCTACTTCATGTCGGCAACCGCGCTGGCCTCTGTGATGCAGCAGAACCTTGCCGACAACGAACGTGCCTCGGCGATGCCATTGTGGTTCATGGCATTCGGCGGCACGATCCCGATTGGCAACCTGATCGCCGGCCCTATCATGGATGCGATCGGCGCCCGCTGGGTACTCGGGTTCGGGGCCGCGTTTGCAGTGTTCTTGGCATGGTGGGCCGATCTCGGCAGGCTCGAACAGCACGACTTTCTGCCGGTGCACTCTGGCGGCGAGCCGTTCAAACCCGTCAACGCCAACCGCCTGTTCTGATTCGCGACACTCAGCTTTCGAGCAGGGTCATGGCGACGCGCTCGAGGCCGCCGACTCGGCTGGCCTTGACCAGAACCGCGTCGCCCTCACCTAACGCGCCGAGCGCAGCGATCGGATCACCGACCGGACGAATGCCATACAGATCGGTTCCGACGGCGATCACCTCGATCCCTCGCTCGATGGCGTCATGCAGCACACGTTGGTGTCCGGCAGCCGGATCGTCGAGTTCGGCCATCACACCAAGCACGGCGATCCGGCGTTCGGCGCGGATCTTGCTGAGTGCCTCGAGGGCGGCGCGCATCGAGTCGGGGTTGGCGTTGTAGGCATCGTTGATGATGACGGCACCGCTGGACGCCCGAGCTACCTCCATCCGCATCCCCGACACCGTCGCTGAGGTCAGCGCCGCCAGCGCTGCATCGATCCGGCCCTCGACCACACCCGCTACAGCGATCGCCGCCGCAGCATTGGCGGCCATGTGTGCGCCGCTGACCGCCAACTGCAGATCGCCGCTTCCCCACGGAGAGTCGACATGAAACGCCGGTCGCGCCAAGTCATCGAGTTCGATCTCTGTGATCCGAACATCTCCGCCCAGGCCGTAGGTTACGACCGAGGCGCGAGCGTGACGACCCATCGCCACCACGCGCTCGTCATCGCCATTCAAGATCGCCACCCCGTCTTCGCTAAGCGACTCGATCAGTTCACGTTTGGCGAGAGCCACGCCGTCGATGCCGCCAACCAGTTCAGTGTGTGAGAACCCCACCGACGTGACGACCCCAATTGTCGGCAGCGCAACCTCGCACAGGCGTGCTATCTCACCAAAGCCACGCATTCCCATCTCGACGACCAACGCCTCGACCCCGTCGGGCGCTCCGAGGATCGTGACCGGCAAACCCTGCTCGTTGTTAAAGCTGCGAATGTTGGCGGTGACCGTTCGAGTCGCGGCAAGGGCGGCGGCGATCAGATCCTTCGTGCTGGTCTTGCCGACGCTGCCGGTCACCCCGACCACCGGAATATTGAGCCGGCGTCTGGCCCATGCTGCCAAAGCCATCAGGGCCATAGCCGTATCGTCGACCACGATCGCCGAACCGCCGATTACTGGTCCGCTGGTGAAGTACGCCGCGGCGCCCCGCCCGAGGGCGTCGGCGATGAACTCATGCCCGTCGCGATCTGCAACGAGCGGCACGAACAACTCGCCCGCCGACGTGGTTCGTGAGTCGAACGAGGCACCGTCGATCTCGACGTCGGGGCCGACCAGCGTCGCGCCGATCGCCTCGGCCACCTGGGATGCCAACAACCGCATGGTGTCGAACAGTACCGTCGTAGACGTGAGCAGCGAACGCATCCATCTCGTGGTGTTGTTCGGCGGCCAATCCGCCGAACACGAGGTGAGCTGCACAACGGCCTCCCACGTCCTCGCCGCCGCTGACCCCCAGAAGTACCGAGTCACCCCGATCGGCATCTCCACCGAGGGCGAGTGGGCGATTGCCACCGAAGCCACCGAAGCGCTCGCACGCGGCCCGGCTGAGCTGCCCCCACGGCTCGACCCGAGTGGCGAGCGTCTGTCGCCGTCGGTCATGCTGGGCGAGGCCGTGGATCAACCTGAACGCACGGTCGTACTGCCGTTGCTGCATGGCCCGATGGGTGAAGACGGCACGATCCAAGGGCTGCTCGAACTCGCCAACGTCGCCTATGCCGGCTCTGGTGTGCTCGGCTCGGCGGTGGCGATGGACAAGGCGATGGCCAAGCAGGTGCTCACGGCCGCTTGCGTCCCCCAGGCCCGCTACCGGGCCTTCGCCGAGCACCAGATCACGCTCGACCTGCCAACAGAACTGGCCGACGAACTTGGCCTGCCGTGCTTCGTCAAGCCGGCCAACATGGGTTCATCGGTGGGGGTCACCAAGGCCCACACGATCGAAGAACTGCGAGATGCAATCAGTTTCGCCCTCACCTATGACGAATGGGTCGTGGTCGAAGAGGCGATCGTCGGCCGCGAGATTGAAATCGCTGTGATCGGCAACAATCAGCCGTTTGTGTCCGTGCCCGGCGAGATCGTGCCGGGCGACGAGTTCTACAGCTATGACGACAAGTACATAAACGGCGCCAGCACAAGCTTGGTCCCCGCTCCACTAACACCCGAGCAGACGGCCGACGTGCGAACGCAAGCACTCGCTGTCTACCAAGCACTGCGCTGCGAGGGATTGGCGCGCTGCGACTTCTTTTTCGAAGAGCACGGCCAAGCGCGCGGCTTCATGTGCAACGAGGTCAACACAATGCCGGGCTTCACGCCGATCTCGATGTTCCCGAAGATGCTGATCGCCAGCGGCATGTCGTACAGCGACATCATCGACCGCCTCGTCGAGCTAGCGCTCGAACGCCACAGCCGGCGGCGCCGCAACACCAAACACTGACCACCGACAGATCGACGCGTTCGGCGGCCGGCCAGTACGGTCGAATCATGCCCGACAGCCAACTTCCTGACACCCTTAACGACGTCGGCCTGCTCAAGCGTCGCGAGATCGAAGCCCGGATCGTCGCCCCGCTGCTCGAGCAGCTCGCCGCCGAGTATGGCGAGGGCGTGTACGACATAGCCCGTGACGTCATCGTCGACATTGCCCGAGCGGCCGGGACCGCGATGGCTGAACACACGGGCGACAACTCGCTGCCGGCGTTCGCGATGGGACTCGCTGACTTCTCTGCGGACGGAGCACTCGAAAGCGAGGTAATCGAACTCACCGAAACGACGTTCGGTTTCGATGTACATCGCTGCCGCTATGCAGAGATGTATCGGGCACTTGGGATCCCCGAACTGGGTGCCACGATGTCGTGCAATCGAGACGGCTCGTTGATCGAAGGGTTCAACCCGAACATCGAGTTCACCCGCACCCAAACCATCATGGCCGGGGCCGACCACTGCGATTTCCGGTTCGCCGTCAGCGACACCACCGTCGAGATCACCGGCTGACCGTTCGGAGCATGTCAGGGGGTGAGAGCAGCCCGAAGGAAGCTGCGCAATTCGTCTCGCAGGTGGCGCAAGCCGACCGCGGTCGGTTGCCAGCCGACAGACCGCAACGCCTCCGGCTCGGTGGCGATGCCCGTAACAGTGGCATAGGCGAGCGCTGCGATCAGGCCCGGGTCGGCCCGGCGCAGTCGACCTTTGTCCATCTCGAGTTGGAAATACTCGACGCACCGCTCGACCAGCGGCTGAACATTGAGTCGCAACCGGTCGGCCTGTGGACCGGGAAGACGGTTCATTTCTCGCACCAGGCCCAGCATCGCCGGGCGCCGTACGGCGGGCCGAAAAACCGCCCTCACGACACGATCGATGCGTTCGAGAGGATCATCACTGGCCGACCGCACAGCCGCATCGATCACCACGACCAACTCGGCAGCAACCGTTTCGAGCACGGCGTCGACCAACTCGTCCTTCGAGGCGAACCAGTACAGGACCGTCTGTTTGCGCACGCCAACCTCGCGTGCGATCTCGTCTAGCGAGACGGCATCGACGCCGCGCGCGCCAAATAGGTCGAGCGCCGCATCAAGGATGCGCTGTCGGGTCGGGGTCTCTCGCTGAGGCATGGTTCGGATCCAGGGGTGGCGGATCTGTCTACCATTTGGTAGACATACCCATTGTGATAGCAGAATCGCTCGCTGGCAAGCGCATCGCCATCACCGGCTCGACCGGATTCGTCGGCACCGCCCTCGTCGAGCGGTTGCTTCGCAGCGTGCCGGACTGCGAGCTGGTCCTGCTCGTGCGCGACGGTCGCCGTACACCTGCACCTCAAAGGGTCGAGCGGGAGTTGCTCAAAAACGACGCCTTCGATCGGCTGCGCGAACAGCACGCCGCGCCCGACAGCACCGAAACGTTCAAGCAGATGACAGCGCGTCGAATCACTACCGTCGCCGGCGACGTCAGCAGCGACGGACTCGGCCTGAGCGACGATGACCGTCTCACGTGGAGCACGGCCAACCTCATCATCCACTCGGCCGCCTCTGTCTCCTTCGACTCGCCGCTCGATCGGGCGGTCGAGATCAACCTGCTCGGACCCACCCGGATCGCCGCCCTCTGCCAAGAGCTCGGCGTGACACCACACCTCGTCGCCGTCAGCACGTGCTATGTGGCCGGCAACCGACGCGGCAATGCGCCAGAAGAACTCGTCAGCGCCGGGCCGTTCGACATCGGGCTGTCGTGGAAGGCCGAGGTCGCCGCCGCCCGCCGCCTGCAGGGCGATACCGAAGCCCTCAGCCGCCTGCCCGAACGGCTCGTACAGTTCCGTAAGGATGCCCGCGCCGAGCTCGGCGCGGCGGGCGCCCCTGCCCTGGCCGGCAAAACCGAGCAGCTCCGTGAGCGCTGGGTCAAGGATCAACTCGTCGAAGCCGGCCGCGCCCGTGCTGCCAGCGTCGGTTGGCCAGACGCCTACGCCTACACCAAGGCGCTCGGCGAGCAGGCGTTGACCGACACCAAGGGCAACGTGCCAGTGTCGATCGTGCGGCCGTCGATCATCGAGTCGGCCTGGGCCGAGCCCAAGCCGGGTTGGATTCGCGGTTTCCGCATGGCCGAGCCGGTGATCATCTCCTACGCACGTGGTCTCCTGAAAGAGTTTCCAGGCGTTCCAGAAGGCACCGTCGATGTGATCCCCGTCGACATCGTGGTCGCCGCCCTGATCGGCGTCGCCGCCGCCGGCCCCGACAAGGCTCCAGCAATCACGCAGGTCGCCTCCGGCGGCGTCAACCCACTCAAGTACCGGGCGATGATCGACTACATCAGCGGCTGGTTCACCGAGCACCCGCTGTACGACCCCGAAGGGCAGCCGATCCTGGTGCCCGAGTGGAACTTCCCCGGGCGCGGCAAGGTCGAAGGCCAGTTGACGCGCGCCAGGAATATGTTGTCACGCACCGAGAAGACGCTCCAGGCACTGCCCTTGCGTGGCCGCCAGGCCGAGTTCACGGCAACGCTCGACAGCCGCCGCACCGAGATCGAGTCGGCACTTCAGTACGTCGAGCTGTACGGCCTCTACACCGAATGCGAGGCGATCTACCAGGTCGACAATCTGATCGGACTGTGGGACACGCTCGATGCCCACGACCAGGCCGAGTTCAACTTCGACCCCCGGGTGGTCGACTGGGAGCACTACATCACCCAGGTCCACCTGCCGTCGATCGTCCAGCACGCCCGCGTCAAAACCACACCCGGCAAGTCGCGCAGCGCGGACCGGATGGTTCGTCTTCGCACGCAGGTGCTCGATCCCAAACGACACGTGGTGGCGTTCGACCTCGAGAACACGTTGATCTCCTCGAACGTCGTCGAGAGCTACTCGTTTCTGGCGACTAGACGCCTCAACGGCCCCGAACGCGCCCGCTACGTGATCCGCACCCTTGCCGAAGCGCCCGCCCTGCTGAAGATGGACAAGCGCGACCGAACTGACTTCCTGCGCCACTTCTACCGCCGCTATGAGGACGCTCCGATCGAGCAGATCGAAGAAGACGCAACGGCCATGATGCATCAGCTGATCATGACCAAAAGCTTCCCGGAAGGTCTGCGCCGCGTGCGCCAGCATCGGGCGCTCGGTCACCGAACGATCCTGATCACGGGTGCGCTGGAATTTGCTGTCGCCGGGCTCAAGCCGCTGTTCGACGAGATCGTCGCGGCGGAGATGAGCGTGCGACCCGACGGCACCTATTCGGGCGAGATGAAGACCGTGCCGCCCACCGGAGAGGCGAGGGCCCAGATCCTCTCAGATTATTGCGACGCCGAAGGCTTCCGCCTCGACGAGTGTGTCGCTTATGCCGACTCGTCGAGTGATCTGCCACTGTTCGAGGCGGTCGGCTTCCCGGTTGCGGTCAACCCCGAAACGCGTCTGGCAGCGATCGCCCGCAAACGCGGATGGCTGGTCGAGAACTGGTCGCGGGCCAATGGCGCCCCCAAGCCACTGTTGCCGATCGGCAAGATGATGGTCGAGCGCGAACGCCGAAGGGTGTTCTCATGAAGGCGCTTCAGATCCGTCGCAGCGCCGGCAAGTTCGGCATCGCCCGCATCGCCTCAGCGGTGGCACCGGCCACAGCCGCCAAACTTGGCCCGCTCGAACTGCGCACGATCGACGACCCCGAGTGCCCAGGCGACGGTTGGCACCGCGTTCGCACACGCCTGGCCGGAATCTGCGGATCCGATCTGTCGCTGGTCGAAGGCCATGCCTCAACATATTTCGACGAATATGTCAGCTTCCCGTTCGTGCCCGGGCACGAGGTGATCGGCGAGCTCGACGACGGAACCCGCGTCATCCTCGAACCCGTGCTGGGACACGAAGCCCGCGGCGCCGCTCCACCATTTCCCGGCGCCGCACCCGGCGACGGCGACGACTACGCCCACCTGGCGATCTCCTCCGTCAACGGCGGCATCGGGCCTGGCATCCAAACCGGATTCTGCTGCTCGACGGGCGGAGGCTGGGCACCCTGGTTCTGGGCCCACGACTCACAGCTGCACCGCATCAGCGACGACATGCCAGACGAGCGCGCCGTGCTGGTCGAACCACTGGCCGGCGGCATCCATGCCGCCTTGCTCACAGCGCCAACGGTGGCAGGGGTCGAACAACCGCTCGTGGCCGTGCTCGGGGCCGGCACGATGGGGCTCGCCGCGATCGCCGGCCTCAAGCGCTATGTGCCGGGTGTGCGAGTTGTCGTCGGCGCCCGCTACCCACATCAGATCGCGCTCGCCACCGCATTTGGGGCCGACCTCGTCGTTCAGGCCGCCAAGCTCGATCGGGCCGTTCGGCGTGAAGCCGGCTGCCACCTGATCGGCGACACGCTCAGCTCCGGCGCCCACGCCACGATCGACGCCGTCGGCACCAGCGAATCGATCACCGATTGCCTTCGGATCACCCGCCCGCGTGGCCGGGTGGTGCTGATGGGAATGCCGGCCGAAGTCAAGCTCGACCTGACCGGCTTGTGGCACCGCGAGACAGAGTTGAAGGGTGCCTACACCTACGGCACTGAAACGATGCCGGACGGCGCCACCGAACGCACTTTCGAGCTGGCGATCGACACCGCCAACCAGATCGAGGCCGAGCGCCTATTGTCGGCCACCTATCCGCTCGACGACCACGTCGGCGCCATCGCCCATGCCGCCGCCGCAGGTCGCCGCGGCGCCGTCAAGATCGCCTTCGATCTGCGCTGATGGCCTCGATCACCTCCGCTCCGCTTCGGCTACTCGGCCTGTGTGCCTGGTCGCTGGCGCTTCCCTCGACACGTACCCACGTTTCTCTCGAAAGGTCAGGTCGCTGAGCCATGCCTCGCCCCGGATTCGTCCTCGAAGTTGACAAGTCGACGCCACCCATCTTGTTCTGGCGCGGCGAGGGGTTCAGCCTCGAGAGGCTGCCCGCCGACCGCAGTCGGGTGATCTATCCGGCCGAGCCTCTGGCCGGACTCGACGATGTCGACGGCCACATTCGCAACGCCCTTTTGAATCCGGTCGACATGGACCCGCTGCCGGCGCTATTGAAGCCAGATATGAAGCTCACGATCTGCTTCGACGACGCCAGCCTGTCGCTGCCGAAAATGCGCAAGCCCGACACACGCCAGCGGATCATCGAGGCCGTGCTCGACCTAGCGGCCGCGGCGGGTGTCGACGACATCCACTTGATCGCCGCCCTCGGCTTGCACCGCCGCATGCACGAGTACGAGCTGCGCCATGTGCTCGGCGACCGGATCTTCGACGCCTTCCACCCGCGCGGCATGCTATACCAGCACGACGCCGAGGACTACGACAACCTGACCGTGATCGGCGAGACCGACCACGGTGAGGTGCTCGAAATCAACAAGCGTGTCGCCGAGAGCGATCTCGTTGTCTACGCCAACGTCAACCAGGTCGCCATGGACGGCGGCTGGAAGTCGATCACCACCGGCGTCGCCTCGTACCGCTGCCTCAGCTACCACCACAACCCTGTCACGCTGCAAAACACGCGCAGCCTGATGGACCGCCACAACAGCGACCTCCACAAGAGTGTCTGGCGGCTCGGCAAAGTGCTCGAGGATCACGGCCCCAAGATCTTCACGGTCGAAACCACGATCAACACCGATGCCTTCCCGTCGCCTTTCGACTTCCTATCGAAGCGCGAATGGGAGTGGAACGCCAAAGACCGCGCCATCTATCTAGCCACCCAAAAGTCGCTCAACCGCACACCCAACCGGCTGGCCCGCAAGATCTTCCACGGCATCGAATCGCCGTACGCCACCACCAGCGTGCAGGCCGGGTTCACGCCATCGGTGCACGAGATCACACTCAAGCACGTTTACGACCAGCACATCGTGCCAGTCGAGGGGCAGACCGACATCCTCACGATGGGGATCCCGTTCATCAGCCCGTACAACCCAGAGGGCATCATGAACCCGATTCTCGTGATGTGTATGGGCCTCGGCTACCTGTTCAACATGTACCGCAACAAGCCGCTGGTGCGCGAGGGCGGCGTGGTGATCATGACCCACCCGACCTACCGCGAGTTCAACCCGGTCCACCACCCCAGCTACATCGACTTCTACGACGAGGTGCTGGCCGACACCACCGACCCTGTCGTGATGTCGGAGAAATGGGAGAAGAAGTACGCCGAGGACGAGTGGTACCGCCACCTGTACCGCACCGGTAACGCCTACCACGGCGTGCATCCTTTCTACGCCTGGTACTGGGGTGCCCACGGCCAGCAATGGGCCGGCAAGGTGATCATCGTCGGCGGCGACCCGACCGCCGTCCGCCGACTCGGGTTCACCCCGGCCAGCACGCTCGACGACGCCTTCGAGATCGCCAGCGATGTCGTTGGCCGCTCGCCCACCATTTCCCACCTCCACGTGCCCGGCGTGCTCGTGGCCGATGTCGTGTGAGCGAGTTGACGATGGCAAATCGGTATCTCCGTTCTGCACAGCGAGTCGCCGGCAAAGCCGAGCGGGTCGTGCGCTCAGCCGCCAGGCCACTGCGCTCGTACGGCTTTCCGTACCGCCCGCCGAGCGTGCCCAAAGGCGTCGTGGTACCCAAACTGCCGTCGAGGCTGGGAGCCAACTATGACACCGAATGGGCTCGCACCCCGATCGCTAGTGCCGCCCGCGGCCTGATCGCAGAGGGCCCACTACGGCTGCTCGTCAAGGGCATCGCCAACCCCGAGGTCGTCGGGCTCGACCGACTAGACGATCTGCTCCGCCTCGACGAATCGCCGCCCGTCATCTTTGCCCCCAACCACCACAGCCATGTCGACACGACCCTGATGATCCGCTCGATACCGCTCTGTTGGCGCCGCCGGCTGGTGGTCGCCGCCGCCGCCGATTACTTCTTCGACAAGCAGTGGAAGGCGACCCTGTCGGCGCTGGCGCTCAACGCCATCCCGATCGATCGAGAGGTCACCGGCCGCAAGTCAAGCGATCAGTTCCGCGACCTCGTCGCCGATGGCCACAGCCTGCTGATCTACCCCGAGGGCGGGCGGTCACCCGACGGTTGGGGCCAAGAGTTCAAGGGCGGCGCTGCGTATCTGTCATCGCGCACCGGCGCCCCGGTTGTGCCGGTCTTCATCGACGGATCTGGTGCAATCTTCGGCAAAGGCATGAAGCGACCCAAGCCGGGACGCACCAAGGTTGTGTTCGGCGCACCGTTGCGACCGCTCGAAGGCGAGAACACCCGTCGTTTCAACTCGCGCATCGAGGCCGCCGTCACCCGGCTCGGCGACGAGGCCTTGACCGACTATTGGACGGCCACCAAGCGAGCCGCCCAGGGTCGCAGCCCGAAACTGACCGGCCCCGAATACAACGGGTGGCGCCGCCAGTGGGAACTCGGAGAACACCGCAAGCTCGGCGCCGCCGGCCTGCGCCGCCGTCAACAACGCCGCTGGCCAGACCTCGGCTAACGAATGCATCCGTTACCGCAGGTGCCAGGCACCTTTGGTAACGGTTAGCAGGTGCCTTCTGGCGGGATGTTCAATGTGTCGCCGACCACGAAGGTTGTCCTGAAGTCCATGAACGGATTGGCGAGCTGCAACTCGTCGAATGTGAGACCGTACTTGCGGGCGACCTTGGTCGGGTTCTCCCCGGCGACGATGATGTGCCTGCAGGCCGGTTCGTCGGCTGGATCGGCCGAGTCGGTAGAACCGGGGTCGCCGGCAGCAGGGCCATCGGCACTGGGGATCGGCGTTTCGGGCGGGATCAGAATCTCGTCGCCGGCCAGCAGCAGGTGGCCGATGCCGTCGGTCCAGCCGTTGTAAGCGATCAACACATCGACGCTGATGTCGTACAACGAGGCGATCTTCGAAAGCGAGTCGTTCGGCACGACGGTATAGATCTGCTCGATGGGAGAGATCTGATTCTCCGGCGGCACATTCGGATCGAAAAATATCGTCGTAGTCGTGGTTGTCGTGGCCGGCTGGATCGTGACATAACTCGACGCCTGAATCGGCGAGATCGTGGAGCGCGCACCATCGCCGGTGGAGCCACCGCATCCGGCTGCCAGTAAAAGTGGGCCGACACCGAAGGCAGCCAACACGAAAGCGCTCGACTTGACCTGCATCGGCCCTAGCGTACGACGCGGAACGACGCGGCGGGCGTCATGCAACCTGTACGACGCTCACATCAATGGTCGCGTGGTCGGTTCGATGGGTTCGGGCAGCTTGGTGTCGCCCATCAGATACCGGTCGACCCCGGCCGCCGCTGAGCGCCCCTCGGCGATCGCCCAGACGATCAAGCTCTGACCGCGACCCATGTCGCCGGCAACGAACACTCCGTGCACGTTGCTCATGAAGTTTCGGTCGCGGGCAAGATTGCCACGCGAATCAGAATCAACGCCCAAGGCGTCCAGCCACGAACCCTTCTCGGGCCCTGTGAAGCCAAGCGCAAAGAACACAAAGTCGGCCACAAGCTGGCGGTCGGTCCCCTCGACCTTCACGAACTTGCCGTCGATCATCTCGACTTCATGGATGGCCAACGCCTTCACGTTGCCGGCATCGTCACCAATGAATCGCTCGGTATTGACCGAGTAGATCCGCTCGCCCCCCTCGGCGTGGGCAGAGGTGACCTTGTAGACGAAGGCGAACTGCGGCCACGGGTTACTTCCGGCGCGTTGCTCGGGCGGCCGAGGCATGATCTCGAGCTGTGTGACCGACGCTGCACCTTGCCGATGCGACGTACCTAGGCAGTCGGCTCCCGTGTCACCGCCGCCGATGATGACAACATGCTTGCCGTTGACATCGATCGGCGACTTTTCGATATCGCCCATCTGCACCCGGTTGGCGAATGGCAAGTACTCCATCGCCTGGTAGATGTTGTTCAGTTGGCGCCCGGGAACCGGCAGATCTCGCCACTGTGTCGAGCCGCACGCCAGCACGATCGCGTCGTATGAGGCATGCAAGACAGTGATGTCGACGTTGTCGCCAACCACGGCATTCACGCGAAACTCGGTTCCCTCGGCCGTCATCTGCGCCAGCCGGCGGTCGATATGACGCTTCTCCATCTTGAACTCAGGAATGCCATACCGCAGCAGGCCTCCAATACGGTCGGCGCGCTCGAGCACGATCACGTCATGACCGGCGCGGGTCAGCTGCTGTGCTGCGGCCAAGCCGGCCGGGCCCGAACCGATCACGGCGACCCTCTTACCAGTCCGCACGGTCGGTACCTGCGGAACTACCCAACCCTCATCGAACGCCTTGTCGATGATCTCCACCTCGACCTGCTTGATCGCAACGGCCGGCTGGTTGATGGCGAGTACACACGCCGACTCACATGGCGCCGGGCACAACCGTCCGGTGAATTCAGGGAAGTTATTCGTGGCGTGAAGTCGATCGATGGCATCGTGCCAATGGTCGCGGTAGACGAAGTCGTTCCAGTCGGGAATCAGGTTGCCAAGCGGGCAGCCGTTGTTACAGAAGGGGATGCCGCAGTCCATGCAACGCCCGGCTTGGGTCTGCAGCTTGTCTTCAGGAAAGTCTTCGTAGACCTCTTTCCAATCCCGTAACCGCACCGCCACCGGTCGATACTGCGGCAATTCACGCTCCCACTTCAGAAATCCATTTGCCTCACCCATATCGATTTCCTCCCACACTGATGGTCGGCGCTGGCGCTGGCCTCGGCGCCTGACTCCTGGGTTCGAAGTGGCCCATCATCCGCGCCCTGACTCCATGATTCTGTTCACGGTTTCAGCCTGATCGAGGCCTTCCGATTCGGCCTGCGCGATCACCGCCAGCACACGCTTGTAGTCGACGGGCATCACCTTTCGGAACCGGCTGACCTCTACACTCCACGCCGCCAGCATCCGGCTGGCGACGGCCGAATCGGTGTTGGTGAAATGGGCCTCGATCGTCGTCCGCAGGAAGTCACGGTCGGTGGCGTCGAGTTGTTCGACCTCGACCATGTCGTAGTTCACCTTGCGATCGAAGTCGTTGTGGCGGTCGTACACATAGGCGATGCCACCGGACATGCCGGCTCCAAAGTTGCGGCCTGTCGCCCCAAGCACGATCACCCGGCCACCTGTCATGTACTCGCAACCGTGGTCGCCGACGCCCTCGACCACTGCCGTGGCGCCCGAGTTGCGAACACAGAAGCGCTCGCCGACCATGCCGCGCAGGAAGATCTCCCCGGCGGTGGCGCCGTAGCCGATCACGTTGCCGGCGATCACCTGATCCTCTGCCACAAATCGCGACTCCTCAGGAGGGCGCACGATCAGGCGACCCCCCGACAAGCCCTTGCCGAGATAGTCGTTGGCGTCGCCAACCAGCCGCATCGTGATGCCAGACGGCAGGAACGCGCCAAAGCTCTGACCGGCTGAACCGGTGAAGCGGATGTCGATCGTGCCATCGGGCAGACCGGCACCCTTCCAGACCTTGGTGACCTCGTGCCCGAGCAGCGTGCCGACCGTACGATTGACGTTACGGATCGGCATGTCGATCGTCACCGGCTCAGCATTCGTGATCGCCGGTTGGGCCAGCCGGATCAACTCCTGATCGAGGGCCTCGGCGAGTCCGTGGTCTTGCTTGCTGGAGCACAAGAACGTCTGGTCGTACGGGTTGTCGACGACCTGCAGGATCGGGCTGATGTCGAGCCCTCGCGCCTTCCAGTGGTCGACCGCCGGATTGATGTCCAACGCCTCGACATGGCCGATCATCTCGGCCATCGTGCGGAAGCCGAGCTCAGCCATGTGCTCACGGATCTCCTCGGCGATGTATTCGAAGAAGCTCACGACGAACTCGGGCTTGCCGGTGAACCGCTGGCGCAGCTCGGGATTCTGCGTGGCGATACCGACCGGGCAGGTGTCGAGATGACACACACGCATCATCACGCAGCCCGACACGACCAACGGTGCCGTCGCGAATCCGTACTCTTCGGCGCCGAGCAAGGCGGCGACCACGACGTCACGACCGGTCTTGAGCTGGCCGTCGGCCTGCACGACGATCCGATCTCGCAGCCCGTTGAGCAGCAGGGTCTGCTGGGTTTCGGCAAGGCCGAGCTCCCACGGACCACCTGCGTGCTTGAGCGATGTCAGCGGTGACGCCCCGGTGCCACCATCGTGGCCCGAGATCAGCACCACGTCGGCCTTCGCCTTTGACACGCCGGCTGCGACGGTGCCGACTCCCATCTCTGCCACGAGCTTGACATGGATTCGGGCATCCGGATTGGCGTTTTTCAAATCGTGGATCAACTGCTTGAGATCCTCGATCGAATAGATGTCGTGATGCGGAGGCGGGCTGATCAAGCCGACACCCGGCGTGGAGTGACGGGTTTTGGCGATCCACGGATAGACCTTGTGGCCAGGCAGCTGACCGCCCTCACCAGGCTTGGCCCCCTGCGCCATCTTGATCTGGATGTCGTCGGCGTTGGTGAGGTATTCAGAAGTCACTCCAAACCGCCCTGAAGCGACCTGCTTGATCGACGAGCGCCGGGTCGGGTCGTAGAGACGGTCTGAGTCCTCGCCGCCTTCGCCCGTGTTCGACTTGGCGCCAAGCTGGTTCATGGCGATCGCCATTGTCTCGTGCGCCTCGGCCGAGATCGACCCATACGACATGGCGCCGGTCGAGAACCTTTTGACGATCTCGCTGATCGGCTCGACGTCGTCGATCGGAATCGGCTGGCGGCCCTCGGCGAACTTGAACAGCCCGCGCAATGTGGCGAGGTTCTTCGATTGATCGTCGACGAGACCGGTGTATTCCTTGAAGACGTCGTAGCGCTTGGCGCGCGTGGCGTGCTGCAACTTGAACACCGTCTCGGGGTTGAACAAGTGATACTCGCCCTCACGCCGCCACTGATACTCACCGCCGAGCTCGAGCTTGCGATGGGCGCGCTCTTCGGGGCGACGCGGGTTGGCGACTGAATGGCGCATCCGGATCGCCGCCGCGATCTCGTCGAGGCCGATCCCACCGAGCCGGCTCACGGTGCCCGTGAAGTACCGCTCGACGAGGTCGTCGCCGAGTCCGATCGCTTCGAAGATCTGGGCGCCGGTGTACGACGCCACCGTCGAAACTCCCATCTTCGACATCACCTTGAGCACACCCGCGCCACACGACTTGATGTAGTTCTTGACGGCCTTGTGCGGATCCATCGCAGCCATGCCGTGCAGACCGCGATCGATGATGTCCTCGATCGACTCGAACGCCAGATACGGGTTGATCGCGCCCGCTCCGTACCCGATCAGTAACGCCATGTGATGCACTTCACGGGCGTCGCCACATTCGACGACCAGGCCGACCATGGTGCGCTGCTTGGTGCGCACCAGGTGGTGGTGCACCGCTGACGTAAGCAGCAATGACGGAATCGGGGCGTCGACCGTGTCGGCGTTGCGGTCACTCAACACAATCACGCGAGCACCACGTTCGATCGCCGACGTGACCTCTTCGAAGATCGCATCGAGCGAGGTGCGCAGCGAATCACCGCCGCCGGCGACCCGGTACAGCCCCTTCACCACGTGGGCAGCGAGGCCTGGGAACTGGCCGTCGTCGTTGGCGTGGATGATCTTGGCGAGCTCGTCGTTGTCGAGGATCGGGAACGGCAGCTCCAACTGGCGGCAGCTCTCGGGACCTGGCTTGAGCACATTCGCCTCGGGCCCGATCGACGAGGCGACAGCCGTGACAACCTCTTCCCGAATGGCATCGAGCGGCGGGTTCGTGACCTGGGCGAATAGCTGGGCGAAGTAGTCGAACAACAGGCGTGGGCGCTTCGACAACACGGCGATCGGTGTGTCGGTACCCATCGAGCCAAGTGGCTCCTTGCCGTCTCGGGCCATCGGTATCAAGATGATCTTGAGTTCCTCGTGTGTATACCCGAACATCTGCTGTCGGCGCAGCACGCTGTCGTGACTGAAAACGGTGTGCTCACGATCGGGCAGGTCATCGAGGTGCACCATCCCGTCGGCCAGCCATGTTGCGTAGGGGTGCTCGGAGGCGAGCTGTTTCTTGATCTCCTCGTCGTCGATGATGCGACCCTCACGGGTGTCGATCAGGAACATCTTGCCCGGCTGTAATCGGCCCTTGCTGACCACCTTGGCCGGATCGATCTCGAGCACGCCGACCTCTGACGCCATGATCACGAGGTCGTCGTCGGTGACCCAGTACCGGCTGGGGCGCAGGCCGTTGCGGTCGAGCACGGCACCGATCACGTCGCCATCGGTGAAGGTGACGCTGGCGGGGCCGTCCCAGGGCTCCATCACGCTGGCGTGGAACTGATAGAAGGCGCGCCGGTCGGCGTCCATTTCGTCGTTGTTTTCCCACGCCTCGGGAATCATCATCAACATGGCGTGGTGAAGCGGACGGCCGCCGAGGTGCAACAGTTCGAGCACCTCGTCGAACCTTGCTGTATCGGAGGCGCCCGGTGTGCAGATCGGAAAAGCCTGTTCGAGACCCGGCAGCTCGTCGCTGGTGGCCATTGCCTCGCGGGCTCGCATCCAGTTCTGGTTGCCCTGCACGGTGTTGATTTCGCCGTTGTGGGCGACGTACCGGTACGGATGTGCCAGGGGCCATGATGGGAAAGTGTTGGTCGAGAATCGGGAGTGCACGAGCAACAGAGCACTCTCGATCCGCTCGTCGGTGAGATCGGGAAAGAACTGGCTCAGCTGCGGCGTGGTGAGCATGCCCTTGTAGACAATCGTGCGTGACGACAGCGACGAGAAGTACGACTCGAGCTCGCCGATCAGTTCGTGCTCGGTGCGCTTGCGGGCCACATAAGTGCGCTTATCGAGTTCGAGCCCTGCCTCGCCCCCCGGCGACGACACGAACAGTTGGCCGAACGCCGGCATCGCCGCCCGCGACGTCTTGCCGAGGCAATCGGGATTGACCGGCACGTCACGCCAGCCCAACACGGTCAGACCCTCTTCGGTCATTATCGACTGGATTTGAGCCTCGGCCTTTTCGCGGGTGGCATCGTCGGCGGGCAGGAACACGATCCCGACCGCGTACTTTCCCTCGGCAGGCAGCTCGAAGTCGACCGAACCGCGCAACAGCCGATCTGGCACCTGAAGCAGAATGCCGGCACCATCGCCGGTGTCGGACTCTGCGCCCGTCGCGCCGCGGTGCTCGAGATTGGTCAGCGCCAGTAGACCGGTTTGGACAAGCTCGTGGGAGCGACGGCCCTTCATGTGCGCCACGAACGACACTCCACAGGAGTCGTGTTCGAAACGCGGGTTATATAGGCCCGTAGGCTCAGGAGTCGTCAACATGTGCACTTCCACGAAAGTCGGGGGTTGGCTTGTGGGAGTCCGGGACGACGTTGGCCCGAAGAACGCACCATGATACGGGTTCAGCCGCCGGAACCGAAATGTATTCGTCGACGACCTACTAGGTTGCAGGTTGATCGGGCCGCGCTTGCGGAGAGTTGAGGAGGTTGCCATGAGTCGGCAGGACATGGAAGCACCCGGTGCGATGGGGCCGCCTCAGGGTCGAGGCTCCCCCTGGATTCTCACGGCCATCGGCGGAGCCGCGATGCTGGTTTTGCTCATCGGGTTTGCCGTGTGGATCGGCAGTCGCGACGAAGAGATCACGAGCAGTTCGAGTCTCTCCACGACCACATCGGTGTCGACCAGCGCCACCGATACAGCAACAACGTCGCCGACGACCATCGACAACACCATTCCGCCGACCACGATTTCCGCCACGATCCCGGCCACCACCATCTCGGTGACTACATCACCACCGACAACCGCACCGGCGC
>CALFRK010000059.1 GCA_937919625.1 uncultured Ilumatobacter sp. | reverse complement strand
CGACGACGGTGCTGGATAGTCCGGTGATTACTGCTGTTGTGGTGGATCCCGGGACTCAGCAACCGGCGACTCCGCCGGTGACCGTGCCGATTCCGTGTGCATGGTTCGG
This sequence comes from uncultured Ilumatobacter sp., assembly GCA_937919625.1. Taxonomy (GTDB): domain Bacteria; phylum Actinomycetota; class Acidimicrobiia; order Acidimicrobiales; family Ilumatobacteraceae; genus Ilumatobacter. The sequence goes on along the minus strand of CALFRK010000059.1, from coordinate 27,072 downwards.
GTCCACGGCGACTGGCGGATACGCCGACAAGTTGAACGACGTCTTCGGGCAGATCGTTGGAATCATCGGCTCGATCACAGGTGACCCGATCCGCATCACGCTCACCTTCTTCTCAGAGGACGGTCGTCTCCATCGCTGGAACGATGTTGGCGGTCAGTTCGAGAGGCATCAGTTTGCCGACTGTTCGAAGGCGACCGATCCGGGCACAGTCACCTCTGGCGACACACGCTGGAGAGCGGTCGCGCCGCCGAGCCCGGCAATCCTGCTGACCGGCACCACCGAGCAGGCAACCAAACCGATCACGACTCCGACACCAACGCTGAGCCCAGCAAGTCGTGCTCCGGTCAACTTGGGGATGTGGCTTGCGGTTCAAGCGGCGGGGCCGATCAGCGTGCGCGCCGAACTTGGCCCGCTGTGGGCAGAGACCACGGCCACGATGCTGACGACCAGCTTTGATCTCGGAACAGGTGAGGCGCCGATCGTCTGTGCGGGCCACGGCACGCCGATACCCAACAATAAGAAAGACTCGATCGAGCAAGGGCCATGCGGGTACACGTACAGCGCTGACACCAATGGCAAACCGATCGACATCACGATCACGTCAACGTGGACGGTTACATGGACCCTTTCCGACGCCACGACAGGCAGCGAAGCCAACATCGTGGTGACGGCGGTACTGCCCTACGAGGTCTACGAGATCCAAACCGTCGGCAGCGGCGGCTGAGCAGTCAAGGTTTGATCAAACGCGCGAGCGGCGTTTGGCACAACTCTGGCGTGGTTCGTTTGTTAAACGAGATGGACAGTGCGTGAGCCGGACTGTCCAGCGACAAGGGTGCCGATCTGCCACGTTTCCTCGGCGATCGTGGCCTGTACTTCTGCGACATCATCGGGGGAGACAACCACGACCATGCCGATCCCCATATTGAGCATGCGATGCAGCTCGTGGATGTCGACACCGGTGGCGAGTTCGGCGATCAGTTCGAACAATGGACCACGCGGCCACGAACCCAACTCGATTTCGGCATCGACCCCATCGGGCAGCACCCGCGGCAGGTTTTCGGGCAGTCCGCCGCCGGTTATGTGGGCGAGCGCTTTGACCTTGCGACTGGCCAATGCGCCGTCGAGCACGTTGAGGTACGAGCGGTGGGGCTGGAGCAATGCGTCGCCCAGCGACACCTCGAAGCCGGCCGGCACCACGTCCATCGGAGCGAATTCGAATAGTTTTCGCAGGAATGAGAATCCGTTGGTGTGTGGCCCACTGGAGGCGACCCCGATCAACACGTCGCCGGGCGTGACATCGTTGCGGGGAAGCAGCTCGCCTCGTTCGGCAATGCCGACAAGCGTGCCGGCAACATCGAACGCACCCGGCGCGTAGACGCCGGGCATCTCTGCTGTCTCGCCGCCGAGCAGCACGCAGCCAGATGCCTCGCATGCCTCGGCCATGCCGGTGACGACCTCGGCGACTAGGTCGGAGTCGAGCTTGCTAGCGGCGATGTAGTCGAGGAAAAACAGCGGGCGCGCCGACTGTACGAGCACATCGTCGATGCAGTGATTGACAATGTCGGTTCCGACCCCGCGCACCTTGCCCAACCGGGCCGCCAACTCGACCTTGGTGCCGACACCGTCGGCGGAGGCGACCAGTACCGGGTCGTTGAGCTCGAGAATTCGGCGGGCCGACATCACACCACCGAAGCTGCCGACACCGCGCAATACGTCGGGGCCGAGCGTGCGCTCGATCGAGCCCTTCATACGTTCGACCGCACGGTTGCCTTCGTCGATGTCGACCCCGGTCGAGGCGTACGAGGTGAGCAGGGCACCGGGGGCCCGCCAGCCGATGTCTCGCCGTACCTGCATGTTGGCGAACTTCACGCCGTCCATGCCGCGGTAGGCGGCCGAACGAGCGGCGGTCAGGTCGTCGCCGAGGCCGGTGACGGCGAGCACCCGACCTCCCGCTGTCTTGCCGCCGACGACACCAGCCGGGAAGAGGATCGCCTCGGGCACGATCGTTGAAACATTGGCCCATTCGGTGGTGGAGAAGCCGTCGAGTGCGATCGTGGCCCCGGTGTGAGGGTCTCGCGGATAGCCGGGTGAGGCGGCAACCACGGTGCACGAGGCACCGCTGCGCACCTTGACGGTGTGTTCGCCAACTGTGCCCGCGGTACAGGCCAGGGCGAGCTCGGCCAGGTCGCTCTCGAGAAGTGGCAACACTGCCTGTGCTTCGGGATCACCAAAACGACAGTTGTACTCGATCAGGCGTGGGCCATCGGCCGTGAGCATCAGGCCGGCATACAGCACGCCCACATACGGCGTTGCGGCGGACGCAAAGTAGTCGATGATCGGTTGCACGAAGGTGCGCAGCAACACGTCGGCGTCATATGTGACGGGTGCAGGAGCAAACGCACCCATGCCGCCGGTGTTGGGGCCTGTGTCACCCTCGCCGATCCGCTTGTGGTCCTGGGCGAGTGGTAACGCAACAGCGGTAACGCCGTCGCACAGCGCCAGTAGCGAGCATTCGGGGCCAGTCAGATGTTGTTCGAGCACGAATGGGCCGAGGATCGCCGTCGACCTGATCGCCGCCTCGGTCTCGGCATCATTGCTCGGCACGATCACGCCCTTGCCTGCGGCGAGCCCATCGAGCTTGACCACGACCGGTTTACCGAAATCGCGCCACCAAGCCAGTGCGCCGACGTGGTCGTTCTCTTCGAAGCGTTCGTAAACCGGACCCGGCACCCCGAGCGAGGCTGCCAGCTGGCGGCTATACCCCTTCGAGGATTCGATCCGCGCCTGCTTGGAGGTGGGACCAAAGCAGGGAATCTTCCGGAATGCACACTCGTCGGCGAGTCCGGCGACCAGTGCCGATTCGGGGCCGGGGATCACGAGGTCGATGTCATCGGCGGTGACGTCGCCGAGCTCAGGCATGATCGACACGGTGTGGCCGTGCTGTTCGCACGCCCAGGCAATGGCGTGCTCGCGGCCACCACCGCCGACGACGAGCACCCGCATCAGGCGATCGCTCCCTCGAACGACAACTTGGCTTGGGCCTCGTCGACTGGAATTGGGTATTCGCCAGTAAAGCAGGCATTGCAGTAGCCGTCAGACGCGCCGACGGCGCGCATCATGCCGTCGAGCGACAGGAACGCAAGACTGTCGGCACCGATGTGAGACCGGATTTCCTCGACGGTCTTGTGGCCGGCCATCAGGTCGCCATCGTGACCCATGTCGACGCCGAAATGGCAGGCGTGGGTGATCGGTGGACAGGTTATTCGAACGTGCACTTCGGTGGCACCGGCGTCGCGGACGAGCTTGACCAGCGGGCCGGCAGTGGTGCCACGAACGAGCGAATCGTCGATCATGACCACCCGCTTGCCCGTCAGGTTCTCGGTGAGAGCATTGAACTTGAGGGCAACGCCACGTTCGCGCATCGCCTGGGTCGGTTCGATGAAGGTGCGCCCGATGTAGCGGTTTTTGATCAGCCCGTCGTTGTGGGGAATTCCGGACTCATTTGAGTAGCCGATTGCGGCGGGGATCGATGAATCGGGCACTGGGATCACCACGTCGGCCTCGACAAACGACTGACGAGCCAGTTCCATGCCGAGTCGCTGGCGAACGTGATGCACATTGTTTCCGTGCCAGACCGAGTCTGGGCGAGAGAAGTACACGAACTCAAATGTGCAGCGGGCGCTTTGAGTTGCAGGTGCCAGCGCCTGATGGCGGTGCACTTCAGCCCCTCGCAGGGTGACCACCTCACCCGGCTGAACCTCGTCGATATCTGTGCAGCCGAGTGTGGCGAGCGCACAGGTTTCGCTGGCGACCGCATGACCGCCGTGTGGCAGTCGGCCGAGCGACAGCGGGCGGAAACCCCAAGGGTCACGCACGGCGATCACCTCGTCGGCAGCAAGGATGACCAGCGAGAACGCCCCTTTCCAGGCCGGCAATGTGCGCTCGACACGCTCTTGCCAGGTGCGGCCGCCGGCGGCCGCAAGCATCAGTGCAATGACTTCGGTGTCGCTGGTCGCGGTCAGCCCGAAGCCGCGGTTGAGAAGTTCTTCACGGAGCGTGGCGGCGTTGACGATGTTGCCGTTGTGGGCGACGGCAAGCGGGCCGTGCATCGTTTCGACCAGGAACGGTTGGATGTTGCGCTGGGCGTTCGAGCCGGTGGTCGAGTAGCGGGTGTGCCCGATCGAGTGGTAGCCGGTGAGCGGCGCCATCGCCTCTGGCGTGAACACGTTGGCGACCAATCCGGCGTCTTTGTGGAGGCGTGCCCGCTGGCCGTCGCTGACGGCGATACCGGCGGCCTCCTGGCCCCGGTGTTGCAAGGCGAACAATCCAAAGAACGTGAGCTCTGCGACCCCCTCGCCATGAGGTGTCGAAATGCCCATCACGCCGCACTCGTCCTTGGGAGAGTCGTTGTCGTTTCGAGGGCGGAGACTGACCGGCACGGTGGTCACAGCAGGCCTGCTTTCGTGAGATTCTCGATGAGTCGCGCTTGCACCGGGTATGCACCCGGTTCGAATGGCGTTGCGGTCAAACGTTCATAGGCGATGATGTAACGGGCGGTGGTCGCCGACCACACCTCATCGGGAATCGCCGGAACGGGGCCGTCACCCTTGTAGCCGATGTCGGCGTACGCCCGGCGGACGACTTCTTTGTCGAGACTTTCAGGTTCTTCGCCGTCGATCAAACGGCGCTCGTAACTGTCGGCTATCCACCAGCGCGACGAATCGGGCGTGTGCACCTCGTCGATCAGGATCAGCTGATCATCGGCCGTGATACCGAACTCGTATTTTGTGTCGGCCAGGATCAGTCCGGCGCCCGCCCCAACCTGCACGCCGCGGTCGAACACGGCGAGCGCGGCGGCCATCACCTGTTCCCATAGCTGGGCGGGCAGCAGGCCGCGCTCGACGACATCGGCGCACGACAACGGTTCGTCGTGACCACCGTGTTGGGCTTTCGTGGTGGGTGTGACGATGTGGGTTGGGAGCGCAGTGTTCTTTTTGAGCCCATCGGGGAACGAGTAGCCGTACATCGAGCGGACACCGTCGGCGTACATACCCCACAACGAAGTGTCGGTGACGCCGGTGATGTGGCCCCGCACGACGACCTCGACGGGTAATGGGCGGGCCTGGCGGGCAAGCAGCGCGTTGGGATCGGGAACAGAGACGACGTGATGATCGACGAGATCGCCAACCTGCTCGAACCACCATGCCGCCAGTTGGTTGAGCACTTGACCCTTGTATGGCACGCCGGCCAACACACGATCGAATGCCGACAGACGATCGGTGGTGACTATGAGGCGTTGCTCTTTGCCGCACGACCACGAGGCGCGCACCTTGCCATCGCGCCGGTCGGAAAGCGGGAGCTCCACCTCAACAAAAGGTTCGAACAAGCTGGTGCGCATCGGTGCTACATCTCCGCCGCTGCCGCCACACCATTTTCGAACAGCCGGAGCCCGAGATTGTCGGACTTTCGGCTTCGCGAATGGTGCGGGTGTTGTCGCTCGACTATGAAGTTTTCGGGGTGCGGCATCAGCCCCAGAACGTTGCCGGCCGGGTTGCAAACAGCGGCGATGTCGGCAACCGATCCATTTGGGTTGGTGCTGCTGTAGCGCAATGGGATCTGACCCGCTTTGGCGAGTGAGTCGGGGTCGGGGTGGACATAGCGGCCTTCGCCGTGGGCGATCGGGCAGTGGATCGGGTGTTGGATCCCCTTCGTCCAGAGGCAACGCGAGGTGGCCTGCGGCTCGAGCACAACCCACCGGCACTCAAAGCGGCCATGGGCGTTATGACCGAGCGAACCAGGGAGCAAGTTGGTGCGGGTCAGCACCTGGAACCCATTGCAAATGCCGATCACCGGGCGACCAGTGGCGACAAAGTCTCGCAATTGTTCGCCGATTCCGACCATCAGATCGAGCGCCAGCATGCGTCCTGCCCCGAGTGAGTCGCCATAGGAGAAACCTCCGGCGACACCGACCAATCGGGCGTTTCGCAGCACCTCGGGGTGAGCGGCCAGTTCGGTGGCCAGCACGATCGTGGCGTCGGCGCCGGCCATCTCGAGCGCCAGAGCAAGGTCCTTGTCGCGGTTGGTGCCGGGGCCGGCGATCACGACGGCTGGAGGAGCTCTCACGAAGGATCACGCTCGTCGGCTGATTTGCCTGCCGTAGCTGGCCCGTTGGCCTCGATCGGCGACGGTATGACCAGTCGACTGAAGGCGTCGGAGAGGTCCTCGATGTCGATCGGTTCGACACCTGGGAAGATGAGATGCTCGCCGTCGGTGACGGTACCGATGACCTGGATCTTCCCGTGCATCACATCGCTGAACCGGCCGATGTCGCTCTGTGACACCTCGACGACCAGCCTGCTCTGCGACTCGCTGAACAGCGCCGCGGGAAGATCGTCGTGGGGGAGCTCGGTGACCTCGACACCGAGCCGTCCGGCGATGCACATCTCGGCCAACGCTACAGCGAGTCCGCCTTCGCTGACGTCGTGGCACGACCACACCAGACCATCTTGCATTGCCTGGTGAAGGTGTCGATACCGGACCGGGGCATCGGGATCGGGTGCCGGCACGCAGCCCACATCTGCGGGATTGGTCGGTTCGCCGTACACCAGGTCGATGTGACTACCGGCGAACTCGCGGCTGGTCGTGCCGAGCAGCACCAACGCATTCCCGGGCTTGGCGAGTTCGGGGGTGAACAACCGATTGGCGTCGGGTACGTAGGCAATCGCCGTGATGACGAGTGTCGGCGGAACCGAATGACGTTCGCCGTCGGAACCGGTGTACTCGTTGTTGAGTGAGTCTTTGCCAGACACGAAAGGTGCCCGGTAAGCCATCGAGGCGGCGCAACAACCGTCGACGGCGGCGATGAGTTCGCCGAGGGTTGACTGGCGACGCGGGTCTCCCCAGGAGAAGTTGTCGAGTAGTGCGACCTGGTCGGGGTCGGCGCCGACGGCGACGACGTTGCGGATCGCCTCGTCGACGGACCCATAAGCCATTGCCTCCGGGTCGCGGAGGCCCCACCAGGGGTTGACGCCAATCCCGATCGCGAACCCTGCTGTATCGGTGGGGTCGGCAATCACAACGCCATCGGCTGGAGCGTCGGACAGACGGCCGATTAGCGGACGGACAGCCGTCGCCCCAAGAATTTCGTGGTCGTATCGATGGATGGTGTCGGCTTTGGAGGCGATATTGCGATGAGACAGCAGTCTGAGCAAGGCATCTCGCGGATCGTCGACTTTACGGCTGGCGTATTGGCCGCGTACAGGTCGCGGCATGGTGGCGGTCATCTGACGTTGCGGGCGGCCGTCGTGTAGGAACTCGGTCGGCAGCTCGAGTACCGGCGTGCCGGCGCTGCGAACCGTGAGAATGTTGTCGCCGGTGAAGTTCCCGAGGTCGGCCATTTCGACCCCGTAGTAGCCGCAGCGGTCCTCGAGCTCGGCCAGTTTGGACGGGTTGACGGCGATCACCATTCGTTCTTGTGCCTCCGACAACCACACTTCCCATGGCTCGAGGCCGGGGTACTTGAGTGGAACCTGGTCGAGTTCGACATCGGCACCAACCCCCTCGGCCATCTCGCCTACGGCCGACGACAGGCCGCCGGCACCACAGTCGGTGATCGCCGTGTAGAGATCTTCAGCCCCGACCAGAACATCGATCAGCAGCTTCTCGACGATCGGGTCGCCGATCTGGACGCTCGCCCCGGCGACCTGGCCCGTTGTGGCGTCCATCGTGAGCGACGAGAACGTGGCGCCACGGATGCCATCGCGGCCGGTGCGGCCGCCGAGCACGATCACTCGGTCGCCTGGGAACGGGCCATCGTGCTGGGTCCATCCGCGAGTGGCGCCGATACAGCCGGCGAACACCAAGGGGTTGGTGGTGTAGCCCGGGTCGTAAAGGATCGCGCCAGCGACGGTAGGGAGCCCGATCTTGTTGCCGTAGTCGGCGACACCGTTGATCACGCCCTCTCGGATACGGCGAGGGTGAAGCGCTCCGTCTGGCACCGATGTGAGCGCAGTATCGGGCGGCCCAAAACACAAGATGTTGGTGATTGCGACCGGCTTGTGGGCGATGCCGAGCACGTCTCGTATGACACCGCCGACGCCTGTGTTGGCGCCACCAAACGGCTCGACCGCCGAGGGGTGATTGTGGGTTTCGGCCTTGAGTGCCAGCGTGACGTCGTCGTTAAAGCCGACGATGCCGGCATTGCCGACGAACGCTGACTTCACGAATGCTGCGTCGATCGTGTCGGTGCAGTGCCGCAGCATCGCCATCAATGCGGGCCGATCCTCACCGTCGTCGGTGGTGATGTTGGCGCGGAACGTTTTGTGGGCGCAATGTTCGCTCCAGGTTTGGGCCAGCGTTTCCAGCTCGACATCGGTCGGGGCACGACCGACTTCGTCGAAGTGGCGTTGGATTACCAGCAGTTCGTCCGGATCGAGGGCGAGCTTGCGGTCGTGGCCAAGCTGTATGAGTTGATCCAGGCTGCGCCCTGTGATCGGGACGTTCTCAGCGATTCCGGTGCTTTTGCCGGCCGCATGAAAAGTGGGCTCGATACAGCCTGCTTCCCAGCGTTCGATCACGGGGTTGGCAACGATCCGCCGGATCAGCTGCTCGGCGTGTTCCGAATCGATGGCTTCGCCGAATTCGACCCGCCGGCCAGTCGCAGCTGCGGTGATCGCAAGACCGAGCTGGTCGGCGGCGTGCAGCAAGGTTGCCGCCGCGTTGTCGGTGACACCAGGAAGATAGGTGACCTCAGTGCCGGTCGCGGTCGGATTGTTCCACGAGCCCTTCTGCAGCAAGGGGTCAACCAGAAATCCGTGCAGCTTGTTGAGGGCATCCTGGTCGAGCTCGCCCTCGATAAAGATCAGGTCGGCGACCGCCACCCGAGCACGCGAATCGAGGGGAAGGCCGATCTGGTGCGCGGCGGTCGAAATCGCGGAGGCACGCGGGTCGGCATCGATCGATCGGATAGTCAGGCGGTGCCGGGGGGCCACTGGCCCGAACTTAGGAGATCGCGCGCCCAACGCATGTCCTTTGAACGAAATGTCAGTGCCAGATTTGTGCAAATTCTGATTCAGTCGGGCGGGGTCTCGATGCCGTGAATCGTTTTGACTGGGTTTGGGCGTTCTTGCTTAGACCGTGGTCAACTGACTTTGGGAAGAATCGACGAGACCCTTGGGGGCCCGGTCGACTGTTGGGCCGGAGTGGAAGACAACGCCATCGGGTCGTGTCCACGTGGCGATTCGCCCGGAAGCCAGCGTGAGTCGCCAGCCACCTTCGTGGACGAGGTGATGGTGGGTTTCGCAGACCGGGGCCAGGTCATCGAGGTCGGTCAGCCCGTTCGCGCCCCACGGGGTGACGTGGTGGATACGGCATGCCTCGAACGTGACGGTGCAGTCAGGATGGATGCAGGAACGGTGCATCGCCCTCAGCGCTCGTCGTTGATCGCGGGTGGCGGTGCGCGAAGCGCGTCCAACGTCGAGGGCACGGCCGTCGCCGCTGAGCACCACCGGGAGGATCTCTGCTTCGCAACACAGGCGTCGAACGGTTGAGACGGGCAGTGGAGTGCCATGATCGGTCTCGCAGATCGAGTGCTCGTGTAGCCCGCTGGTGAGCGTGCCGTGATCGACCAGTACGGTGATCTCAGGAATCCGATCGGCGCGATCGCCGCTGCTGACTGCCTCGATCACCGCATCGACTTGGAGCTGCGCCCATGGAGTGCGACGGTTTCCGTCACGCTGCCGGAGCTGTGCTCGCCGATGGTCGATCGCGGCCCAGAGCGCCCGATCACGGACCGGGTCGAGTTCGAGGTGGGTGTGGCACATGCCGGTCGACTTGTCGACCCAGCGCTTGACGTTTGAGCGCTTGCGCTGCTCGTCGAGCTCGTCGGCATCTCGATTCGACGGCTGCTGGGCGACCAGGTGGCGGGCGAGGTCGCGGCACGAGCGTTCGAAGCTGTCGACACGCTGACGTTCGGCATCGGCCAGCAGGTCATCCTGGCATGCCAGAAACTCGGCGAACGTTGGCTCGTCGAGGCTACGGGTGGCGTTGGCGATGGCGTCGACGTGCCCGGCAGATACGGCGCCGTTGGTGAGCGCATCCTCAAAGCGCGGCAGCGCCGAACAGATCGTCTCGCGGTCGTCGATCGCTTTGGCATTCTTGGACGAGTTGCGCCCATGGTTGGACAGTGTGTCTCGAGGCGCCGTGGCGCGTCCCTCGGCAGCAAGTGACCGTTGACGGCGTGTTGCGCGCACCTGGAGCGAGTCGCACCAGCCCTTCAGGCGGGCGATCTGCACCGTGAGACGCTCGAGCTCGTCGGCGTCCATCACGTCGGGGTCGGCCCCGCTCAATACCGAGAACACGGCATCAATGCGAGTTGGTTTCGTCATCATCTCTCCGATCGGTTGCTGGTTCACTGATCGGGGAAGTCGGAGATTTCATCCTATCGAACAAATGTTCGAAAGTCAATCAAAAGTTGCGATTTCTCCTTCGAACGCCAGATTTCTCCTTCGAACACCAGATCTCTCCTTCGGACGCCGGATTTCTCCTTCGAAAGTCGGATGCGGTGGCGGAATCACGGTCCGGGGCTGCTCGGATGTGGCTCAAGAGGTACCGTCACGCTCGTGGCGAAATGGCTCTTGAAATCCGAGCCCGACGTATTCGGGTACGACGACTTGGTGCGCAACAAGCGCGAGGGGTGGGATGGCGTGCGCAATTACCAGGCCCGCAACTTCATGCGCGACATGAAGCGCGGCGACCGAGCGATCTTTTACCACTCCAACGCCAAGCCACCGGGTGTCGCCGGGATCTGCAAGATCGTCAAAGGGGCAGAGCCTGATCCGACCCAATTCGATCCCTGCAGCAAGTACTACGACGCCAAGTCGAACCCCGACGATCCTCGCTGGGACTGGGTCACCGTGGCCCCCGACCGCAAGCTCAACTTCGTATCGATCGACGAGCTGAAGATGGTCTCCGAGCTCGCCGATTGCCGCCTGCTGGCGAGGGGCAACCGCTTGTCGGTGATGCCGTTGACCGATGAGGAGTTTGAGGTCATCGTTTCGTATGCCGACGAAAAGGTTGACTCGTGAGTGACGAGTTTCGGCCCACGCGGGTCGTTGCGATTCGGCACGGCGAGTCGCAGGTGACCGTTCGCCGCGTGATCGGTGGCCCGCGTAGCTGTACCGGATTGTCGCAACTGGGGGTGCAGCAGGCCGAGCGGTTGCGAGATCGTCTCGCCAGAACCGGTGAGATCGAGGCAACGGTTCTGTACTCCAGCGCATATCCGAGGGCCCGCCAGACCGCAGACATCATCGCTCCTGCGCTTTCGTTACCGATCGAGACCGAGCCGTCGTTCGGCGAGCACGACCCAGGACCCGACTGCGATGGTCTCAGTTTCAAAGACTTCGTCGAGCGCTTCGGCATGCCCGACTGGGAAACCGACCCGCACGGCATCACCTTCCCCGGTGGCGAGACGATCGCCGAGTTCGATCTGCGGGTCGGTGCCGCGTTTTCGCGGGTGGTGCGTGAACACGCCGGCGGTCTGGTCGTGATCGTGTGCCACGGGGGCGTCATCGATGGCCTCATGCGCACCGTGCTGCGGGCACCTGCCACGGGCGCCTTCGAGCTGCACACGTCGAACACTTCATTGACCGAGTTCGTGTTGACGCGGCCCGGCCGCTGGAGGTTGCAACGGTACAACGATGCCGCCCACCTCGAGGGTCTCCCCAAGGAGACACCGCGGGTCAGCGGTGACTGACCTATGGCTGGCCGACAGATGACGCGCTGGCTGATCATCGGCGGTGGGGCCGCCGGCTGCGTCGTCGCCTCGCGCCTCTCCGAAGATCCGTCGAATCACGTGACGTTGCTCGAGGCGGGCCCCGACCATGGGCCGGATCATGCGGCCACCGACGTCGGGCTGTTCTTGGACGACTCTGACCGCTGGCACGACGACTCGACAGTCGTTCGACGGCCTGGAGCCGTCGCCGAGCATTACTGGCAGGGCCGAGGCCTTGGAGGGTCGTCGTTGCTCAACGGCCCTGTGATGGTTCCGAATCCGAACGATGCCGGCGTAACCCAGCTGCTTCCGATCGAGTCTCCGTTGACCCTCGGAACAGTGGGCCAAGCCGTGATGAACGCCGCCCCTGACGCACAGAGCGTTCTTCTTGCACGACGGGACGGCCGCCGGGTGTCTGCCGCCGATGCGTACCTGCGACCGTTTCTCGATCGCCAAAATCTGTTGGTGGTCGGCGATTCGACCGCGACACGTTTGCTGGTTGTCGGGCGGTCGATTCGTGGGGTGGTTACCGAGGCCGGCGCCGAACACCTGGCCGACCGAGTGGTGGTGTGTGCCGGCGCGATCCGAACACCAGCGCTGCTGCTGGCCAGTGGCATCGACACACCCGGAGTCGGAGAAGGGCTGCAGGACCATCCCGCCTTGGCGATCACGTTGGAACTGGCGCCGCAGGCGATCGACCCGCTTTCGCCCAACATCGTGGTTGCGATCGACCGATCTGGCACACAGATTTTGGCGACGAATCACCTGCCGGGTGCGCCGCAGTACGGGGCGCTGATCGCGGCGCTGATGACACCGACCAGCGTTGGCCGTGTCACGCTTGACAGCGGAAGTGGTTCGCCGGTCGTCGAGCTCAATCAGTTGGCGACCGAGGCCGACATCGAGCGACTCACCGATGTCTCGATCGCCGCCATCGAGCTGTCGGCACACGCTGCCGTCAGAGCCGTGGCGCCGAGCGCATTTGTCGACGACCAGGGCACGCTGGCCGAGTCGCTGCGAGGTGACCGGGCGGCCGTTCGGAGCTGGATGTTGACCCACCTCACCGGGTACCACCACGTCGCCGGCTCATGTCGCCGGGGGGTTGTCACCGACGAGCGGGGTTCGGTCAATGGCTACTCCGGCCTGTACGTCGGCGACGCTTCACTGTTCGATGGGGTGCCGCCGATCAACCCGTACATGTCGGTGATCACCCTCGCCGAACAGCTGTCAGCGGATTGGCGCGACTCGACAACCACCTGAGTCGACTGTCAGCCTGAACCCGGTCGGCGCTTCCGGACGCACGGCGCGGCCGCATCACCGAGGAGACGATCGATGGACGGAAATTCGGGGGTCAGCGGCAACGGGTACATCACCTGGCGATCAGTTCTTCAGTGGCGTGCTGGCGGCCGAACCGGTCGGGCGCTTCCGGACGCACTGCGCGACGCGCTGCTACACCGGCCCTCGTGGTCGTGGGCGCGGCACCGAAGCGATCGGAGTGATTGGTACGTTCCTGGATGATGTGCTGCCCGATGAGTCGACACCCTCGCGGACCCGTTCGGTTGCCCGACCTCGGGAAGCGTTTCGTTTCGATCGGGATGCTTGCCCTCTTGTTGGCGGTCGCGGCCTGGTCGTGCGGTGGCAACGACGACGACAGCATCGACGACAGCATCGACGAACAACCTGCTCGTTTGCGCGACGGCGAGGACCCGTCGACTGTCGAGCGGCCTGTCGGCGCTGCGGACGACTGGTGGCGTCCGCCGGTGGATGTGTCGTGGCAGTGGCAACTGTCCGGCGCGATCGACACCAGCTACGACGTCGATGTGTACGACATCGACCTTTTCGACGCTCCAGAATCTTTGATCGCTGCTCTTCGCGCCGACGGACGGCGCGTAGTTTGTTACTTCTCGGCGGGTTCTTCTGAGAACTGGCGCGAGGATTTTGGTCAGTTCGCCGCCGATGTTCAGGGCGAAGCGCTCGATGGTTGGGAGGGGGAGCGTTGGCTCGACATTCGAGCTGACTCGGTGATCGACATCATGATCAGACGGCTCGATCTTGCAGCGCGCAAGGGATGCGACGGCGTCGAACCCGACAATCTTCAGGCGTACGCCAGCGACACTGGTTTCGACCTGACGATCGATGACCAACTCGCCTACAACGCGGCGCTGGCCTTTGGCGCTCACGATCGAGGTTTGGCGGTCGGCCTCAAGAATGCAGCCGAGCTGATCCCAGATCTGATTGGCGAGTTCGACTTCTCCGTCAATGAAGAGTGCCACGATTTCGATGAATGCGACCCGTACCGGGCGTTCGTCGCCGTCGGCAAGCCGGTCCTCAACGCGGAGTACGCCGAGCGCTATGCGAACGATCCAGCCGTCCGAGATGCGCTGTGCAAGGTTTCAGCGGGTGAGGGGTTCCAGACCCTCGTTCTTCCACTCGACCTCGACAACACCTTCCGCCACTCCTGCAACACCTGAGACTCACGCTCGCGCCCCCACCCCGGTCAGTGAACGCGTGAACAGGTTGCGCAGCAAGGCACAAACTGTTCACGCGTTGGTCGGGCGGATGTGGAAACTGTCGGCGGCGGCTGGCACGCTTTGGCCATGACCGACCTGGGGCCATTTCCGTCTCGCGAGTTGGGGGTGCTGTTGCACCCGTCGTCGTTGCCCGGCTGTGATCGCATCGGCACACTCGGCGCCGATGCGCACGACTTCGTGGCCTGGTTGGCGACGACCGGTGCCGCGATCTGGCAGATCCTGCCGCTGTCGATCAACGGCAAGGACGACTCGCCATACTTCAGTTCGTCGGCATTCGCCGGTAATCCTTGGCTCGTCGACCTCGACGACCTCGTTCGGCACGGCCTGCTCGACGAAACCGGGCTGCCCGATCACGTCTCGCACGGGCCGATCGACTTCGATCGCATGCGTCACTCCAAGCAGCCGTTCCTCTTGGCGGCGGCCGACCGATTTTTGGACACGCCCGATCACGCCTGGCGCCCCGGCTTCGACGCCTTCGCCCGCGACAGCGACTGGCTCACACCAACCTGCCACTTCCTGGCCCTCAAGGATCTACATGGCGACATTCCATGGTGGGACTGGCCCGAGTCGATTCGGCGCTGCGAAAGCGAGGCTGTCGAACAATCGCGCCGCTCGCTGGATGAAGCGATCGTCCGATGGTCGGCGATGCTTTACTTCTTCGAGGTCCAGTGGAGCGCCGTGCGAGCCGATGCGGCCGAACGTGGAATTCGCATCCTCGGAGATATCCCGATCTACGTCGCCCCCGACTCGGCAGATGTGTGGCTCGATCAGGAGCAGTTTCAACTCGATCAAGCAGGCGGGCTGATCTTCCAGTCAGGGGTTCCCCCCGACTACTTCAGCGAGAACGGCCAACTGTGGGGCAACCCGCTGTACCGATGGGACATCATGCAGGCCGACGGTTACTCATGGTGGTTGTCGCGCCTACGGCGTTGCCTCGAGATGAGCGACATCGTTCGGATCGATCACTTCCGGGCTCTGAGTGCCTACTGGGAGGTGCCAGGCGATGCCAAAACTGCGATCGGCGGACGATGGGTCGAGGGACCGGGACAATCGTTTCTCGATGCCATCAAGCAGGCGTTCCCCGATATGCCGTTCGTGGCCGAAGATCTT
This sequence comes from uncultured Ilumatobacter sp., assembly GCA_937919625.1. GTDB lineage: Bacteria > Actinomycetota > Acidimicrobiia > Acidimicrobiales > Ilumatobacteraceae > Ilumatobacter. Next base: position 11,664 of record CALFRK010000059.1, on the reverse strand, counting down.
GGCGATCTAGACGAACCCGTCTACGAGCTCCGCGATGCCAACGACCTGCCCGGGATGCGCGTCCTGCAGTTCGGATTCAACGGCGACCCGGGCAACCCGCATTGCCCTGAGGCGATCGTCGAGGCATGTGTTGCGTATACCGGCACCCACGACAACAACACCACCGCCGGCTGGTGGAACGAGCTCGACGCCGACACGCGGGCGATTGTCGTCGAGGAGCTTGATATCGGTGACGAAACCGATGTTGAGAGCGTCGTGTGGAAGCTGATCGAGACGGCGATCGGATCGAAAGCTGTCGCCGCCGTGATCCCCGTTCAGGACCTGCTCGTGCTCGATCGGCACTCGCGCATGAACGTGCCCTCGACGACGACCGGCAACTGGAGTTGGCGTATGCCGCAAGGAGTTTTGGATCCCGAGTTGGCGGCGTCGATTCGCCAATTGGCCGAGCGCCACGGTCGGTCCTGACGAACTGCTCAGGTTTGCTTCGGTGGCTTGACGTTGATGCTGCCGAAAATGACGACGCCGCGTAGGCGGATCGTCGGCCCGTCGCCGCCCGTGACCTTGACGTTTCGCGACCCGAACAGGCTGAAACCGCTCATGCCAAAGTTGGTGCCTTCGTCAGCGACGATGTTGATACTGCCTAAAATCGCCCCGGCGGTCAGGCGTGGGTTATCTCCGGGCTCGATTCCGGTCAGGTCGAAATCGCCGCTGCCCAACAGGGCGATCGTCGTCTCTTTGGTCCATCCCTTGGGAAGTCCTCATTTGCCAAAGCTTCCGAACACGACAATGTTCATTGATCTCGCCTCACGTATTCAAGGTCCATCATCTTCAAGGTCCATCATCCGTCGAGCGATGCCCAGCTGTCCAGTGGCGCGATGTTGGATGTTGGATGTTGGTTGTTGGTCGCTCGAGCTCAGACGCCGATCGCCGCGTATTGGGCTCGCAAGAGCAGACCGGCATCGATCGCGGCGAGGGCGGCTGCCCGGTCAGCGAGCCGTTGTTCGAAACCCTTCTGTCCCATCGCTGCGCCGAACGCCGCCGAGCGGCGGCGCATCGCCTCGCTCCACGCCTGCAGCGTTGATCGATACTCGGCGGTCATGTCGGTGCGCTCGATCTGGGTGAAGCCGGCCGAGGCGACCAAGCTGGGGTAGCTGGTTCGTGTCAGCACAGCGGATGGGCCGGAGTGCGCAACTCGGCGGCGGGCTGCGGGGGAGAGTTCGGGCGCCGCCTCGATCGTGGTGAAGATCATGCGGCCTCCAGGCCGGAGGGCACGTCGGCAGGCTCTCAGCACGGAGAGCTTCGACCGAATTCAACACATCACGTCGGCGTGCACGATCGCGTCGAAACAGCGCTCGCGAAACGGCAAAGCGGCACCCATGCCGATCACAGCCAGATGGTGATCGGCCAGACTGTCACGATCGGCGCGGGCGGACGCGGTTGTGGCTCCGCTGGAAACCGGGTCGATTGTGATCACACTGCATCCGAAACGATCGGCCAGGTACAGGCCGGGAAATCCACAACCCGAGCCGAGATCAAGTAGTCGATCACCCGGCTGAAGTCTGAGCGCGAAGCCGATCTGCTCGGCCTGCGAAAGCGTCGTGTATCCGTTCGCCTGGTAGTCGCCGCCGAGCACCTCTAGTTCGGCCTCGAGTAAGGCGGCAGCGCTCGAGGCTTGGTATCGGTCCGAGAACCTCGCGTCGGGGTCGTTCGATGCTCGGCTCATGTCATCATCTTGGCGCGCCGAGTTGCACGACTTGTACATAGTGATTTCAAGGTCGGCGGGTATCGTCTGTCTATACCAACTCGAGAAGGAACATGAATATGGCAACGCCCGGCAAACTGACACCTCTCCAAGAGCAGGAGGCGCAGCGGATCGCTCGGGAGAAGGCGAGGGCCAACAAGGTCTCCGTTAATCGTTCCGACGAAGAAAAGGCGCTCCGCAAAGAACGTGTTGGCAAAGCCAAGGATGCCCTGGCTCGTTCGGTTGGCATGAAGGGCGAGCACGTCATTTCTGGGCGCGCCGCTCTCAAGACATACCTCCGCCAGCTGAACGATCCCAACCAGCCAGACGACGCCCGCTTCGAGATTCTGGTCGAGGCCCCGTTCAAAGCGCCCCCCAAGAAGCGCACAAACGACCGCTTCTAGTTCGGAGCCTCGCGCTTGTGACGCGTCTCGCGACTTCTTGCGCGCGTGTCGGTACGGGCGATGATCAACAGCTCCCAGCGAGCCTCGACCGCGGCGCTCAACTTGGCAACCATCTCGTTTGATGGGATCGCATGCTTGTCGCTGATATGGCCGCACCGTTTGGGCGCCGACCGATCCTCCAGCTCGATTGCGGCCACACCGGCTCGTTCGAAATCACTAACGGTTCGCATCACGTCGACAGGGTTTCCGTATCCGGTATCCGCGTCGGCGATCAGGGGCAGAGTCGTCGCCCGAAGAACCGGCGCTGCCTGGATCAGAACCAGGCTCGTCTGTCACCGCTCGGCGGCCTCCGAGCGGCGGACGCCGATCGAACGCCGCACGGCAAGGACCCATCCGACGGCGACGGCGGTCGAGAAGATGAACCATTGCACGGCATACGACAGGTGGTTGCGCTCGCCCAGTACGGGGGCTGCAACCGGTTCGGGCAAACCGCCCACCTCCGCCGGGTTCGACTCGATCAGATCGACGTACATCGGAACAACCTCGCCAGGCAGCTGTCGCGCCAGACGATCGATGTCGATCCGCTGAGCGACCTCGAGATCTCCTTCGGCGGCGTCGGAGAGCTGACCGAGCCGCTTTTCCTGTGACAGGCGCAGGCGGGCAACGATCTCGACCTCGAGCGCCGGCAACCGCGGCGGGGTCTCTTGGGCCAGCGGGATGAAGCCGCGGTTCACCAGCAGGATCCGACCGTCGATCAGCCGCATCGGCGCCACCACATCAAGCCCAGCGCGGCCACCCTGTGACCGGTTGGCAATCAGGATCGGTTCGTCGGGCAGGTAGGTGCCGGAGGCAGACACCGGGCGCCATTCGATGCCGCCGAGTTCGGTCTCGGGAGCGAGCAGATCATCCAGCGCCACGGCAGGGGCGTCGTAACGCTCCTCGATCAAGGCGTTGAAAGCCTGACGCTCGTCGAGTCGATGCAGCTGCCAGAATCCGAGATTGATCATGGTCGCGATCGCGGCGATCACGAGTAGGTGGAAGCCGATCCACTTCGGCCGCAACAGGAACCGGTACATGCGATCGAAGACGGTATCGGGGTCGCGACCCCGAGGGGCGCCGGGAGAGGTGTCGAATCTGGGTTCGAACCGGCAGGATGGACCGATGGAGTTGCCCGATTTTCACATTCCGCACGCGGAGAAGATCGAGTGGATGATCGAGACCAGCGGTTGGGCGTTGGAGCCTGTGTCGCCCCGATCCGACACCGACCCGCCCACGCCGGCCTACAGCTACACGATTGGTGTGCCGGCATTGGTGGGGTTTTCGGACGTCGCCGTATTCGGGCTGAAGCCGGCAGCGGCGAACGGTTTGATCGGGCTCGTTGTCGACGCGCTTCGCGGAGCGACCGAAATACCGCTGGGGGTCGAGCTGCTGGGATTGCTCGACAACGACTTGAGGTGCATGTTCGCCCCGATCGACACACTCGAGTTCGGTGCGTTGTTCGGCACGGCGGCGGCTTGGTACCGCGGCACCGAATTTTCAATGGTGCAGATGTACTACCCCGACCGCAATGGATTCATGCCCTACGAGACCGGATTCGAACGGCGCATGCGGCTGGCACAGCCCGTGATCGGGGCCGTGGGGTGATGACCGCCTCTGCGAACCCCGGGCGTCCGCTCTTGGTCTTCGACGGCGATTGTGCGTTCTGCACGACATCGGCGCGGGCGTGGCAACGCTGGCTGCATCTCGACCACGTCGAGCCGTGGCAGTTCATCGAACTCGAGCCGCTCGGCGTCACCGAGCAACAGTGCCTGAAGGCAGTGCAGTGGATCGATCAGGCCGGCGCTGTGTTCGCTGCTGAACGCGCGGTGATCGCCGCCCTACGCCACGCCGGGGGAGCGTGGGGTCTCATCGGGCGGGTCATGAACTTGCCAGGGATTCGGCACCTCGCCGGCCTGGTGTATCGAGTCGTAGCCAAGTACCGCCATCGGCTGCCGGGTGGAACGCCCGCCTGCAAGCTGCCGAACACCTGAGCGGTACGTTCCGATCATGGCGACCCCGGCGACCACGTTGTGTCTGATACAACGTGGCTTGAACGGGATCAGTCGGGTTGTTGCTGAGTTTCGGGGCTCGGGGCCTTGTCGCGGTACTCGGCCCACTCCCACTCCACGCCGTGCTGATCGAGCAGTTCGAGGAACGGTTCGGACGGAAGCGCCTCGGGCCCGAGTACGCCGCGGCCGCTCCATTGGCCCGTAGCCATCAGCTCGATCGCCACAGCGGGCATCACCGCTGTCTGCCATACGACCGCCTGATGACCGAACTCTTTCATCGACCAGGCGTTGTCGACGATGTGATAGAGGTACACCTCGCGTGGCTCTCCATCGAGGCCGAGCCCCTTAACCCAGGTGCCGGCGCATGTACGGCCGCTCATCTTGTCGCCAAGATCGGCCGGGTCGGGAAGTGCCGCCGCCACCACATCGCGTGGCGACACCTTGACGCCACGTACCTCGACCGGGTCGGTCGAGACCAGATCGAGCTTTTTAAGTGTCTTGAGAACATTGATGAAATCATCGCCGAGCCCGTACTTGAACGTGACCCGCTCGACATCGATCCAGCGCGGGATCAAGATCACCTCTTCATGCTCGACATTGACGCATTGCAGGGCGCCGATGCCTTCTGGAAACGTGAAGATTTCGGGCTCGCTGAATGGCTCGGTGGTGAACCATCCGCGTTCGCGCTCGTAGATCACCGGGGGGTTCAAGCATTCCTCGATCGTGGTCCAGATCGAGAACGTCGGAGCGAAGTCGTATCCGTCAACAACCAGGTCAGCGCCATCGCGGACGCCGATTTCGTCGATCTTGCTGAACAGGCGGTCGGCCGCGTAACGGGCGGCGACATCGGAAAATCCGGGCTCGACGCCCATCCCGACGAGCGCCATCAGGTTGCGGTTTTTCCATAATGGGCTCTGGGCGAACTGGGCGTCTCCCAGCCGACGGCCGGTCTTCTGGTAGGGATGTGTCGGATGCGGTGATGACATGTGCATCGCCATATCGACGTAGTGGCATCCGGCGCCGAAGGCTCCCTGGAAGATCGGTGGGTTGAGACGCGGATCGCAGGCATTCAAGATCACGTCGGCCCGGCAGGCGCGTGCCAAAGAGGCGACCGAGTTTTCGTCGGAGGCATCGACCGTCGCCGCCTCGATCCGGCCGTTCTCGGTGTTTACCGCGGTGGCAACCGCTGCTTCGGCCTTGGCGATGTCGATGTCGGCGACCGTGATGTGTCGGTACGCCTCGCGGTGCGAGGCGATCGCCACGAACGCAGAACCGACGCCACCAGAACCGACCACGAGAACTCGCATATGGAAACGCTAACCGTTCAGCACTCGCTCCGATCACTCTGATCACTCTGATCACTCTGATTTCGTCGTTGCGGTGGGCGTTCCCCCTGGTAATCTGCCGAGGTGCATCAAGAGCGGCTTGGTTTCGACCGGGCCCGGCAACCTGGGTAACGCCTCCAAGGTGCCTCCCTCGGCACTGGCTTCGGCCAGTGGCGAGACATGCGGTCGGCTCGTCCGACAAACCGGCGATTCGGGCCGCTCGCGATGTCACAGATGGCAACCGACGATGCGGAGGAAAGGAGCGAGATGACCAGCAATCCGCTGCCTGTGTCCGGCGCCTGGACCCCCGCCGATCCGCCCGGCGCTCGGCAGTTCTTCCGGTTCGCGTCCGATCACCCATTCGCGGTCGAAAGCGGGCAGGTGCTAAGCGATGTCACGGTCGCTTACGAAACCTGGGGAACTCTGAACACCGACGCATCGAATGCGATCCTGGTCTGCCACGCCTGGACCGGTGATTCCCACGCAGCAGGTCGCGCCGGCCCCGGCCACCATGGGCCGGGATGGTGGGACGACGTTGTTGGGCCCGGCAAGTACATCGACACCGACCACTGGTTTGTGGTGTGCCCTAATGTGCTCGGTGGGTGTCAGGGCTCGACCGGACCGGCGTCGCCGCATCCTGACGATGGCATGCCCTATGGCTCAGGTTTCCCAGTCGTGACGATCCGCGACATGGTGCGAGCACAGGCTCGCCTGATGCGCCACCTGGGGATCGATCAATGGGCATCGGTGATCGGTGGCTCGATGGGCGGCATGCAGGTACTCGAATGGGCGATCACTTACCGCAAGCACGTGCGCTCGATCATTCCGATCGCCACGTGCATGCAAGCCAGCGCCCAACAGATCGCGTGGGGAGTGATCGGGCGCCGCGCGATTCGCCTCGACCCGCATTGGCTGGGTGGTGACTACTACGACGCCGGACGCGGCGAGGGTCCAACACAGGGGCTGGCGATCGCCCGCCAAGTCGCCCAGGTCACATTTCGCAGCGACAACGCCTTCACCGAGCGGTTTGGGCGCAATCTCACCGATCGCTCGCGGATCGGCGACACATTTGGGCTGTGGCAGGAATTCGAGGTTGAGCGATACCTGCAATACCACGGCGACAAGCTGGTGCGCCGGTTCGATGCCAACAGCTACCTGATCATCGGCAAGGCGATGGACCTGCACGATGTGGCCCGCGGCCGAAGCAGCCTCGAGCAGGCGATGTCGCTGATCACGGTGCCCAACCTCACGATCGGCATCGATAGCGACATGTTGTACCCGTCGTACCAACAGCGCCACATGAGCCGGCTGCTGAGCCAGACCGGCGTACCGAACGAATACGTGGAGATCTCGTCGCCGCACGGACACGACGCATTCCTGATCCACTTCGACGAGGTCGGAGAGCTGATCGCTCGCTTTCTTGACCGAGTGCTCTGACTCGACAGTTCGAACATTGCGGCGTGGCAGACTATGGGCAGCGTGGCGACGAACAATCCAACTCTCCCGATGTGGTCGGGCACCGCTATGGCGGGCTCGGTGCGAACGGCATCTGTGGCGTTCGTCGTAGTCGGTTCTGTTGGAGACCCCGATGGCACGCGAACCGTGTCGTCGATCATTGCGTTGCTCGTTGCACTGGGACTGGCTCTGGTGATGGTTGCCGTCTGGTTGCACCGAGTTACCCGGCCCGATCCCGAGCTACTGGCACCACTCGAGGTGATGGGCGAACACAAGTGGAGGCGCGCCGACCCGGTGTGGCAACGACGTCGACTCGACGAGATCAGGCCGCGGGGCGCCGTCCCGATGCAACCCAGCATTGCCCCACCGGCGATCGACAAGGCGTTCGACGAGGGGCCTTCCGCTACCGGTTTCGACGACTTTCACGGAGTGGGAATCTCCTCAGAGGAAACGGCCGGTGGCATCGTGCCCAGGTCAGCCAGCGGTCGCGGTGTCGAGACTGACACCCCACCCGGGCTCAAACGACCCTCGTCAGACGAGTTTCCCGACGGCGAGGTCGACCCCGACATCCTGGCGGCGGCGATGGCCCAGCTCGACGCCGAGCTCGATGTCGGGCTCGGCCACGATCGTCCGTGAAGCTCTAGCCTGGCGTTCTGGGCGGCGGCTGCCGGCCGGTACGATCAGCGCATGGCAACGCTCGACCCTGAGGCGATGATTTCCCGATTCCACGAACGTGCGCTGGCGGTCAAACAGCGCCCGCTACCGCCCGTAGCCGGTGACGAACGGCAACAGTTCATCAATCAAGCCAAGACCGATTATCAGGACTACGCGATCATCGGCGACGCCAAAGCGACGATCGAAGAGGGCGTGTTGACTCTTCGCATCGACCTGCGTCCGCCCGACCAGCGTGGCTGACCCGTTCGCCACGCTGGTGGTGTCCGGTCCGGCCCGAAGCTTGATATTCTGTGGACCTCTGCGGACGTGGCTCAGCTGGTAGAGCATCACCTTGCCAAGGTGAGGGTCGCGAGTTCGAATCTCGTCGTCCGCTCCAAGAAACACCAAGTCAGCGGCCCTACAAGGGCCGCTGGCTCGCGTTTTCGGTGGTTCGTGCCCATGAGATGCCCATTGCGTGCCCATGGCCGACGTGCCGAAAGTCGTCGTTCAAGGTGTTGAAATGCTTGCCCGATGTTTTGGTATCGGAAAACGTGGGCGAGCGATTCAATTGGCTGGTTCGATGCGGCAAAGGACGCCTGGTTCGTGGGAGCTGCGCGCCTATGGCGGGGTCGACGCGTTGACGGGCAAGGTCCGTTACCGGACACGCACGGTGCGAGCTTCGAAAACGGAGGCCGCCAAGGCGTTGCGGGAGTTGGTTGCCTCGGCGCAGGCCGGTCCGGCGTTTGGTGCTCAGGCTCCGTTCGCGACGTTGCTTGAGGCGTGGATCGCCGCCAAGGAGCCTGGGTGGTCGAAAAGCACGTTGCGCGAGACCAAGTCGATTGTTGGTCATCATGTCCGGCCTCTTGTTGGTCAGGTACCGGTCGGCGCGATCACCACGGCGCAGATTAATCAGATGCTTTGCGAGCTTGGCAGGTCATCGTCGTCCTCGGCGACGGTGGGTCGGATACGCGGTGTCGTGCATGCGGCATTGGCTCAGGCTGTTCCTTGGGATTGGATCTGGTCGAACCCGGCGACCGACGCGACGCGCATCGATGTTGGCCCGCGTTGTCATGTTGGTACCAGTCACTCGGCTGTCTCGAGGTCAAGCGGCGTTCGCTGGCCGAAGTGGAGCCCTCGGCAGCGCCGTTCCTCGTCGCGCCTTGCGAAGTCGCTGTGTTGCGTGTCAAGCCGCTTGCGAGCGCGCTCACATCTAAGATCTCGTGAATCGGCGGTGTTGATTTGCCGCGATCTGCTCACGGGGAACCGGAATGATCCTTGGGGGGTCGCCCCGAACATGTGCTGGTCACTAGGAGGTGCTATGCGAGTGTTGCTCACAAGTCAGCCGGCGTACGGTCACTTTCACCCGATGCTTCCCCTCGCTACAGAGCTACGCAAGGCCGGTCACGACGTCCGGTTCGCAACAGGAGCCCGTTTCTGCGACGTTGTACGCGCCGCGGGCTTCCACTGTGATGCGGCGGGCTTGGACTGGCTTGAGGCTGACAAGTCCGGGATGCCGCAGCATCTGAGGCCATCGCCGGACTGCAAGAGCGAGGATTACTTCACGCAGCAGTTCGTAACCGCGACCGCAGCGTCGTTGGCACGCGATGTGGTGTTGCTTGGCGGGGTGTGGTCTCCGGATCTGATCGTTCGGGAACGCACCGAGTTCGGCGGCGCGATCGGCGCTGCCGCCCTGGGCGTTCCCGCGGCCGCCGTCCAGGTGGGCTCATCCAACCGGTTCACACCGGCGCAGCTCAGCAGCATCGAGCCTGCCTACAACCGTGCTCGTGCCGAGCTTTCCCTCGGCCCTGACGGTGACCTTGCGGTACTGGAAACGCAGTTGGTGTTTTCTTCGTCGCCACCGCAGCTTCACGACCTTGCGATCCCGCTGCCCTCGAACCTGGTGTCGTTGCGGCCGAGTGCGCTCGATCGTGCGCAGGACGCACAACTTCCGGACTGGGCCCGCGGCCTCGGCGTCGAGCGTCCGCTCGTCTACGCAACGCTTGGGACAGTCTTCAACAACCCAGCGTTCGAACTTCCGCTTTTTCCTGCCGTGATGACCGGTCTCGAAGAGGAGGCCGTTGATGTGGTTATCACGGTTGGGCCGAACGTCGACCCGAGCGAATTGGGGCCAGCACGTCCGAACGCGCACGTGCATCGGTACATGCCGCAAAGTCGCGCTGCGCTGTAATCGTGTGCCACGCTGGTCACGGCACGCTGCTCGCAGCGATCGAACACGCGGTTCCTCTCGTCGCGGTGCCGTACGGCGCAGATCAGCACCTCAACGCTCGCAGTGTGGAAAGGCTGGGTATCGGCGAGGTCGTCGACGAGAGCGAGCTCACGCCAGCGACGCTGCGGGCGGCTGTGCGCCACCTCATCGACGACTCGACATCGAAGGAGAACATCGTGCAGTTACGCGCGGCAGCGAACGAACTGCCGACTATCGATCATGCCGTGCGCCTCTTGGAGAATCTTGCGGGTTGACCACGGCGCCGACAAGGTCATTGACGGCGACACTCACTGTTCCCTGTCGCTGCTGCCGGACTCACCGGACGGTCCGCTCGAATTCCTCAGCTACGACGAGGTGGATGCGCGTGCTGAGACGTTCGAGCGCACTGGGTTCGTCGGCAGCGTCAACCGCTACCGTGCCGGGGTCGGCAAAGAGATCGCCGCCGACACGATCGTCGATGTCGCCGGTCGTTGGGTACAACAGGAAGCGTCCGACATCTTGGATGCCGCCCTGGCCGCGTTCCTCGGATCCCTCTGACTCGTCGATACTGATCAACATTGCTGTGGACGTCTTTCGGGATTGAACCACTACATGCACGATGACGTCTTTTCGGCCGACTTTGCGAGCGCTGGTCGCCTGCGTACGAAGCTCAAAAAGGCTAACGCCATCCCAAGTGTGGCGTCGCGGCCCGTTTCAGGCCGTCGCAGCCTCCAGGATGGTCTGGCTCTCGGTGGGGATCGAACGAAGCAGGCTCCAGCCGGCCCGATCGAGCAGGTCCCGATACTCGGCCAAACGCCGCTCTCGACCGCCGACCAGAGCGAGCATCCACACGTCGATGTCGCTGGCATCGAATGGTCCAGCGTCGTCTGGCACGATGAATTCGAAGAGCAGCAGTCTCGAGGTGGTCTTGGCGGCCGACCGGATGGCTGCGAGGATGGCCATGGCGGAGTCATCGTCCCAGTCGTGGATGATGTTCGAGAGTAGGTAGGCGTCGGCGGTGGGTAAGCGTTCGTCGAGGAAGCTGCCCGCCTGGACGGTCATCCGGTTCCCGGGGTCGAGACCGTCGAGGACCTGCGCCCGATCGAACAAAATACCCGTTGCGTCCGGCGTCCGGTCGAGGATCGCTCGAAGGAGGTGGCCTCGCCCGCCACCGACATCGGCGATGACGCCGAATCCGGAGAAGTCATAGTTCGGACGATGCGGTCGATCCGACGCAGAGTCATCGACGTCATCCCTTCGTCGTAGATGAGTGACTCTTCCGGATGGCGATCGAGGTATGCGAAGAACCCGTCGGGGTCGCTGAAACTGGCCCCTGGACGCCCAGTCCGGACCGACCCCTCAAGTGATCGCAGCGAGTCCCACATGATCGGGAGTGCAAACATCCGAGTCAAGGCAAGCATGCCGCTCGGGTCGTCGGACCGGAGCAGCTGCGAGGCGGCATTCGGGTGGACCGTACCGTCTTGGAAGTCGAAGACGCCGAGGGACGCGAGATGGCGGATGATGCGCCCGACGGCGACCTCGTCCACTCCCAGCTCACCCGCCAGGGATGCGAGCGTGCGCGGCCCATCCCCTAGGGCGTCTGCGACGCCCAGGTCGGCCACGACGTGCAGACATCGCGACTCGAGGTAGGCGGCCCCCATGGTGCCTACGAGGGCAACTGGATCGGTCGCTGCCATTGTCAGTTTTCTTTCTGGGCGCCTTGCAACCGCCCGGCCGGCGCCCTCTGACGGCCATCGTTCGACGCCAGCGCGACCGACGGTGGGTCGGTGGGGACGAACTGTACAACACAGCCAAGGTCGCTAGGCCGAGT
>CALFRK010000058.1 GCA_937919625.1 uncultured Ilumatobacter sp. | reverse complement strand
TCAGGCGAGCATTTGTAATCACAGTGCGCATCGTCACGCAGCGTAGGTGTCACTAACCTCTTGCGCATGAATCGTCGCTACGAGGAACTGACCGGACCAGAAATTCTAGATCGGATCTGTGGATCGTCGACATTGCTGCTTCCGATCGGGGCGGTCGAGCAACACGGGCCACACCTGCCGCTCGCCGTCGATCACATCATCGCCCACGAGACGGCAACAGCAGTAGTCGAATCGGTCGGGGAAGAACTCGACGTGTGGCTGCTGCCAACATTGTCGATCAGTAAGTCGAACGAGCATGCGTGGTCGCCCGGCACGCTCTGGTTCTCGGCCGCCACGATGATGTCGATTCTGCGAGACCTGGGGCGCGCTGTCGCTAGCACCGGCGCCGAACGCCTGGTACTGCTCAACGGACATGGTGGCAACACGACATTGCTCAATACCGCTCTGCGCGAGCTGCGGCTCGAGTTCGGTCTCAAGACGTTTCTCGTACATCCCTCGGTTCCGCCCGCTTATGGCGGGGTCTCCAACGCGAGTGAACTGGGCATGGGGATTCATGGTGGATTGAACGAGACCTCGGTGTTCATGCATCTGCGCCCGGACTTGGTCGACCTCTCGAAGGCCGAGCGCAAGGTGCCAGAAGCGCTCGCCGACAATCAGTTCGTGAAGTTCGGCGGGCCGGTGATGTTCGGCTGGCTTTCGAATGATTTCGATGCAGCCGGCTACATCGGCGACCCGACAGGTGCCAATACCGACCTCGGAAAGCAGTTGTTCGAGGCCAATGTCGCCCACCTCGGCGCCCAGATGTCAGAGATCGCCACCTTCGACTTCGGCCGCTAAAGCCCTATCGCGTACAGGTCAGCCGATCTGCGGAAGCACCTCTTCTGACAGTCGGTGGAGCTGGGTCTCGACCTTGCTGTACGGGTCGCCGGGCATCGCAGGGAAGATCATCAGGTTTTCGAGCCCGAGTTCGTCGCGGTACCAGGCGATCGTCTCGGCCACCTCATCGGGTGAGCCAACCACCCACGTGCGCTGACGTTCGATCGAGTCGTCAAGGGTCGGGATCAACCCGGGGGCCGCCGGCATGCCGTCGTCACCCATGTAACCCTTGCTCCACCCGTACGGTCCGAGGAACTTCCAAAACTCGTCGTGGCCGTTTCGCACCGAATCGATCGCTTGCCGGCGGGTGTCCTCGATGCACGTGTTCAGCACCAGCATCCGTTTTTCGCCGCGTTCCAACGCACGTCCATGGGTCTGCTCGTACACCTCGGCGAAGCGCTTCCAGCGGATCTTGATGAACGAGTGGTGACTGTTCCAGAACACGCCACCCCAGCCGGCCCGGGGGACTTGCTCGAGCGATGGCGGTGATGTGATCGCCTGCCAGGTCTCGTACGGATACAACGGCTGAGGTACCAGCGTGAGCGCCTCGACGAAACCACCGCGATCCGGAATGCCAGGTGGTGGAAAGTCGTAGATGTCGCCGTGATACGAGAACGATTCGTTGTCGAGCGAGAGCTTGATCACCTCCATTGCCTCGTCGAACATCTTGCGATTGAGTTCGTCGGCGGCGATTTGATCAGGGTTGTCAAAGCTGCCGATTTTGGTGCCCAATGGTTCGGCCTCGCGTGGCACTGTGCCGCGACCGACACCCAGAATGCCGCGACCGCCCGAGATGTTGTGCAGCGTGGCGAAGTCTTCGGCCAGCTTGAGCGGATGCCATTGCGGCACGATATTGAACGCCATGCCGATCCGGATTTGTTGGGTACGTTCGGCCAGGATCGAGCCGATCAATAGGCCATTCGGGATCACCTCGTAGCCCTCGAACTGGAAGTGGTGCTCGGTCAGCCAGAACGAATCGAATCCCAGCTTGTCGGCAAGCACGCCCATGTCGAGGATCTGTTCGGTTGCCCGCCACATCTCGTGCTTGTCGTATCGACGCTCGCTCGGAGCGGGCGGGCCGGCGCCGGCATCCGGCATCTCGACACCACCGAACAAGAAAATCCCAGTACGCATGGTGGCACTGTAGGAAACCTGGGCCCTCAACGCATGTGCCGAGCGGCCTTCAGGACGTCAGGCGTGGAGTGTGTTCGTTCGCCGGGCGACGCTGAGCGCGCCTCGATCGAGGGGTGCGGCTGTTCCGGGCCGCTTTGGCACACAATTTGTGACCCGCCAACCGCTTAGCTCTGGCGCACCACGTCGAAGGCCACACAACTTGCTGTGCGCTCGTGCACTCCCATTTCGGCGACGATTTGATCCAGCTCGGTCTGCGAGATCGACTTCCAATCTGCCGTCGAGGCCCACCAGATCACGGCGTGCACCACCTGCGGATCATCCTGCGACCGCCACATCTCCTTGCGCACAAACCCGGTCTGCCGCTCGAGAAAACGGGTCCAATGTTGTCTTTCGATCTCGAGCCACAGCTCGAGTTCGTCGACCGGCACAGTGAACGTCAAGAACTCAATCACCATCGGCCGAAACTTATGTCATCCGGCGCCCACGAAACGCCTCGGCGATCGCCGACGCGTGTCGAGAACCGAGACGGGTATCCGCTCTCGCCCACCCGCGATGACCTGGCCGCTAGTCTCCCGAGCGATGCTGATCGCTCAGATTACCGACTGCCACATTGTCGAACCTGGCGGCCTGATGGCCGACCGAGTCGACCCCGCTGTCGGCCTACGCCGGGCGATCGCACTGATCAATGCTCTCGACCCGCAACCCGACCTGGTGCTGGCAACGGGAGACCTCGTCAACGACGGCTCATCGGCGCAGTACGACAATCTCACCGCGATACTCGACGCCATCGCCGCACCGCTGTTGCCGATCCCCGGTAATCACGACGACCGCAGCGAGATCCGCAGATGCTTCCCGCGACTGCCGGTGGGCGACCCCGACGATCGGATCGATTTCGTCGTGGACGACTACGAACTCAGGTTGATCTGCCTCGACACCACAATCCCTGGTCGCCCTGACGGACAGGTCACGGCCGACCAGATGGCCTGGCTCGACCACCAGCTTGCTGCCGACCCCGACCGCCCCACCGTGATCGTGCAGCATCACCCTCCTTTCCCATCGGGGATCCCATGGATGGATCGCGACTGCGGATTTACGGGCGCCCAACTGGAGGCTGACGTGGTGCGTCGATATGGTCACGTCGAGGCGATCATCTGTGGCCATCTCCATCGCTCGATGCATCGCCGGTTCGCAGGCACGGTGGCAAGTTCATGGTCGAGCACCGCAGCGCAGTTGGTGCTTGACTTCCGTGACGGTCAGCCCCGGTACACGAACGAACCCGCGGCCGTGGCACTCCACAGGTTCAGCGATGGCGCCCTCGCCTCGCACCACGTGCCGGTCGTCGACGCAGACCGCTGGGTACCCGGCTGGGCTGAGAAGAAATCCGATTCGGCGCTGACTCATCCGCCGCCAACCGGGTTTGGCAAACCACAAAGATGGTGAGCACGGCGAATGACGGCGGGCGAGCGTACGGGCATCAGCCTGGCAGCTCGGATCCCGAGCTGACCGAGGTCGGGGCGGGTACGCCGGCGGGCGAGTTGCTGCGCAGATACTGGCATCCGGTCGCTCGCTCGGAAGAGGCGACCTCACGGCCCCGCAATGTGCGCGCACTCGGCGAAGACCTCGTGCTGTACCGCAATCTGCAGGGTGCGCCCGGCCTGATGTTGCCGAAGTGCTGCCACCGCGGCACCACGCTGTACTTCGGCAAGGTCGAAGACCAGGGCATCAGGTGCCCGTACCACGGATGGCTGTTCGCCGAGGACGGACGCTGCCTTGATCAGCCGTGCGAGCCTGGTCGCGGTCGCAACCGCGAGTCTTACCGCCAACCGTGGTACCCCGTCGTCGAGTACAACGGCCTGGTCTTCGCTTACCTCGGGCCGGCCGACAAGCAACCCGTATTTCCGCGATACGACATCTTCGAGGGTCTCGATCCCGACACCGAGGAGATCGTGATCATCGACCACTTTGCTTTCGGCGGACCAACCCAAGCCGAGTGCAACTGGTTTCAGACCCACGAGAACGCGATGGATCCGTACCACGTGTTCATTCTCCACAACGCCATCAGCGGCCCCCAGTTCGACCCGAAGCTCGAGATCTGGCCGCGCATCGACTGGCAGCGCAGCGAACTCGGCGTGACAGCGACACAGGATCGCGACTTGCCCGATGGCACGACCCTGCACCGTGTCACCGAGACCCGCCTACCGACGATGCGGGTGATCCCGACGCCGACGCTGTCGGTGCTGGGCAAGACTAACAATCTGTCGTGGGCGCTACCGATCGACGACACCAACACGCGGGTGTACGCGATGGTGCGCAAACCCAAGGATCGCCCTCCACAGGGGCTGCCCGTCTACGGCGGCGGCAAGAGCTGGTTCGACCTCACCGACGACGAGCACCAGCTGTACCCCGGCGACTACGAAACCCAAACAGGTCAGGGTCCGATCACGCTCCACACGCAGGAGCACCTGTGTTCGAGCGACCGTGGTGTGTCGATGGTGCGCAGACAGTTCAAAGACCAGGTTCGCAGAGTGGTCGACGGACTCGACCCTGCCGGTGTGCGCTTCGACCAGGCCGGGGAGCTCCAGACCATTATCGCCGGCAACTACATCGTCGATGGCAGCACCGACATCAACACGATCCCGCTCGCAGAGACACTCGGCCGCCCGGCCGAGTAGCACCCATCGCGCTATGGGCGAGCGATGGCGGCGAAGGTGATCGCCGCCGCGTGACCGACGTTTAGCGAGTCCACATCGCGGCTGATCGGGATCCGGATACGCCGGGTCGCGACAGACAACGCCAAATCGGTCAGCCCGGGCCCCTCGGCGCCCAGCATGATCGCCAGCCGTTCTGGCACCGTTACGCTCCAGAGATCGTCGGCATCGGCCGCAGGTGTCATCGCCCACGACTCGAAGCCTGCAGCGTGCAATATCTCGAGCACTGCAGGCCACTCCCCAGGCGTCGCACGGGCAACCCGCATGTGCAGGATCTCGCCCATGCTGACACGCACCGTGCGTCGATAATACGGATCGGTGCAGGTCGGACTCAGGATGATTCCATCGATACCGAACGCCCTCGCTGCGCGCGCGATAGCGCCGACGTTCTCGTTGTCGTTCAGCGCCTCGAGCACGATCAGCCGCCTCGATGATTTCGCTAGACTTTGTACGGTCGTGAGTGGCTGACGAAACGCCGATACGAGCACCCCACGCGGGAGGTCGAACCCGACTATCCGGCTCATCACCTCCGCTTCAGCCACCAACACCGGGACACCCAGCAGTTGCGGCACCGCAAGGTACGGCAGGAAACGATTGACCCGAGAGGGCGACAACAACACCGACCTGAATTCGTGGCCCGAATCGATCACGCGCTCGATCGTGATCCACCCTTCGGCTAGGAAGTACTCGTCGCCCTCGATCGCTCGCCGGGCGGCCTGATCGTTGAGCTGCCGGTAGTCGGCGACCCGAGGATCGTCGGGATCGGAGATCGTGATCGTCACTTCCATCGGCGCCGAACGATGTTCGGCTTGCCGCACACAACTCGATGATCGCGGGTGCCCGGACTCGACTTGCTCTGCACCACCGTATGTTAGAAGACAGGGTCGGCCCGGCACCTGTCTTCTGGCCCGTCAGCGCGTCAAGGCCCGATCGAGCAGCACTTGCAGCAGAACGTTGGCGCCCGCCTCGATGTCGGCGGCCTCGGTGAACTCGGCGATGTTGTGGCTGA
>CALFRK010000057.1 GCA_937919625.1 uncultured Ilumatobacter sp. | reverse complement strand
AATGCCAGGCGATCGAGGTAGATGTGGGTGAGTTCTCTCCCCGAGCGTCCCGCAACTTCGATTGCATCGGCGAGGTCGGCTTTGGCCATCAGAACAAGCCCGTCTGCCTGTTGCCCCGCCAGTTCGAGGATCTGCTCGCCGCGCGCCGCAACCCAGATCGGAATCGACTGCAAGCCGTGACTCAACTGAGCGCCCTCGAGCCGCAGCTGCTTGCCCTGCCAGTCGACCGGCTCGCCTCGCCACAGGGCGCGGAGCACAGCGATGGTGTCGTCGACGACCGCCAGCGGTCTGGCGCGTTCGATCCCCATCGGTTGCAGCACCATGGTTCCGCCGGCCACGAGGGTGACGAAGGCGCGACCATGACTCAACTCGTTGACCGTTGCCAGTGCCGCTGCGGTGACGGCTGGGTGGCGGGTGTACCCGTTGGTCACGACACCGAGACGAATCGATTCGGTGACACCAGCGGCGGCTCCGAGACAGACATAGATGTCCTGCATGAAACCCTCGTCGGCGATCATGCAATACTGATAACCCAATGCTTCGGCGACTCGAATCGTCTCGATGATCTCGGCAGCCGGCATCGTCGGAACGATCTGAAGCCCGAGCGCCAGTCCCGAGCTCAGACCTGTATCGGCACCATTGGTCATGCCGGAGACACGGCCCAATCCCCGTTGGCCGTGTAACCGCCGTCGACGGCGAGGATCTGCCCGGTGATGAACCGAGCACTGTCCGATGCCAAGAACAGAACAGCGTCGGCGATCTCGTCCGGATCGGCGATGCGACCAAGTGGAATACGCTGCACAATCTGGTCGAGTGCCAGGGCACCACTCGCCGCCAGCTGATTGATGGTTTCGGTGGCGACGTGGCTGGGCGCGACAGCGTTGACACGGATGCCGTGCGGCCCCCACTCGAGAGCGAGCGCCTTCGTCATCGCGTCGAGCCCCGCTTTGGCCGCCCCATAGGCCGCCTTGTTGTGCATGCTGTGGGTGGCCGAAACGCTGCTGAGGTACACGATCCGACCGGTTCCGCCAGACGCCTTGACGGCCTGAGCGAATGCCTGGGACAAGAAGAAGGCGCCATTGAGGCCGACATGAATCACCTGTGCCCACTCGTTCGGGTCTTGTGTGAGCGCGGGTGCTTCGCGGTACAAGGTGGCGCAGTTGACGAGCAGGTCCGGCGCTGCTCCCGCGTCGGCAGCGCCGGCAACGAGCTCGGCACACTGGGCCGGATCGACAACGTCAACCGCTGCTGCCCTGGCTACGTTTCCGGCGGCACAGATCTCCGCCGCCGTTGCGGCTGCAAGATCACCATCGATGTCGGCAACAGTGACGATCGCGCCCACGTTCGCCAGCGCAAATGCACAGCGGCGTCCGATGCCCTGTGCGGCGCCGACGACGATCGCACGTTGTCCACTCAGGTTGTCGTCCATCGAAACCGCCTCCTCGCGCGAGAGCGACGTAGTAGCGCACGCTTTGGCCTGGTGTGCCTTGGCCTGATGTTGCTTGGCCTGATGTTGCTTGGCCTGATGTTGCTTGGCCTGATGTTGCTTG
>CALFRK010000056.1 GCA_937919625.1 uncultured Ilumatobacter sp. | reverse complement strand
ATGCCAGTCGCCTCCACAACGGCGTCAGCGATTGCGTCGTGGATCACTTCGGCAAGCATGTTGCACGCGTCTTCGGTGTTATCGAGCGCGTCTTCGTTGCTGGCGAGCGGGCCGTCTATCGTGACGGTGAACGTGGTCAGAGTCATTCGTTCGGTCCTTCGGTAGCAGGCGCACACTCGCACGTCGCGTGATTCGACGTGATTTCGACGCGCACGACGTTGCCGCTGCCGCACACCTTGTCGCAGTCTTCGAACGTCGTTCGGCAGTCCTTTGCGAACAGCATCATGCCAAACGCGAGAACGAGCGTAGCGTAGCCCAGGCTCTCAAGAAAAGACATTGGGCTTGATTCCGGTTCGCCGCGTCACGTCGATGACGGGCGTGTTCTTCCATCGCGCGACTTGCAGTGCCGTTCGATGAACGCGATTCGCATGCTCCGGGCAGCCGACGATCCAGCCGTCAGCCATGTTGCGGTCGTTGCCTGCGAGTTCGGCGACGAACCAATCGCCCATCGGCGCGTTCGGTTCGATGCACGTTTCGCATCGCGGCTCGGCACACTTGAGCGTGATCGGCGCCGGGTTACGAAACACGGGGCGGCGCCGGTCCTTCGGCGGGTGCGTCGTTCGCGCCTTCGATGTCGTTGCCGACCAGGGCTGCCTCTGCATTCGCAGCCGTCACTTCGCGGAGCATCCTGATCTTCGCGTCAATCTCGCCCCGGTGCGCCGTGCAGGCGATCAGCACGATCAAGTCGGGCTTGTCTTCGTCCATGCGCGCGAGGATGCCGACGACGGGTCGCCCCACGCAGGGGCGGGGGAGCCCCGTCATGCCACAGGCAAGCGCGTGCGCGTTGCTGATCATCCCTCGCGCGGCTTGCCGGTTCAGCCCGACGACGGTCCATTCGATGCCAGCCTGTTTCATGCGACCGATTCCCCGTCGCCCAGACCGGGCCACACGCCCCGCTTCGCGCGCTCCGCTGCGATGTTTTCGTGCGAGACGAACGCGAGCGCATGCGCCGGCCCGTAGCCGACCTGATCGCAGTACGTCGGATCGCGCCCGACTTGCGTCGAGATATGAATCCATCGCGGCTTCTTGTTCGCGCCGTAGCCTTCCAACAGGCATTGGCCGAACGGAATCCCCGATTCGTAGACGATCCACTCCCAGACTTCTTGCAGACCGGCGTGCCTCGGAACGAAGTCGAACGCGCCGCCCTTCATGTGCTGGGAACGCTTCGACCCGCCGATTGCCGGGTTCAGCTTCGAACCCCGAAAGCCCGACGTGCAAGTCAGTGCGCCGAACTTGTCGCGCACGGGCTGAAAGAGCGTCGTCGCCGAATGCTGCATCTGCTTCTTGAAGCGTTCAGCTTCGATGCGATTCATGGCGACGAGTTCGGGTTTGGACGAACTGTCCGTCGCCTCGCCCCACGTCAGGTTCGCAGAGAGTTTGAAATCGAGAGCGGTCATGGTCGTTGTCCTTTCCTGCGCCGTGCGCGCTTCGCGGCCTTTGACGCGATCCTGCGCTTCTTGCGCAGCTTGCGTCGGTCAGACGCCAGTTGGCGCCTCGGTTCGGGAACCTGCGCGTACAGATCGGACGGAATGCCGTTGGCGACGTGCGGCGCGGTAAGTAGCAGCGTCACAAGCGCGCTTGTCGCGCCATAATGGCGGGGAAGACTCATCGCCCCGCCCCCGCTACACGCCAAACGCGTTTCGTTCCGCGACACTTCGAACACGTTTCGTAGTGATAGCTGAATCCGGTTTCGACGCATTCTTCGCCAGAGCCGTTGCACACGCCACACGTCGTCCAGCGACCTTCGGCGTTCTCGCGCTTTCGCTTCGGGCAGCGCCCTAGAACCGGGAAACCGTTCTTGTCGGTTTGCTTTGCCACGGTGCTAACCCTCTGTCCAATCGGCGTCGATCACGTTCGGGTCGTCGCCGAGCAATCTGTTCTCCGCGTCGATTCGGTCAACCTTCTCACCCTCGGCGATGATCTGTTCGACCTTTGCCCGGTGACGCTCGCAGCCGATCACGAACGCTTCACTTCCCGTGCCTTCGTCGTTGCGACAGTCGATCACGACGCCAATGACGCCCGGGTTGTCACACGCGAGCGTGCATTGTTCGCCGAGCGCGTCTAGCAACGTGTCGATTTCGGCGTCGGAGTAGTCCTTGAACCCCTGGATCGTCCAGTCCATGCCAATGCCGGCTTGCGCGTTGGCTCGCGCCGCTGCGGCGGATCGTGCGTCTTGCAGATTCCCGGCTTCGTTCACGATCAACTGAACGCCGGTTGCGCCTTCCAGCAGTGCCAGGAGCATATCGAGCATCACAGCCCCAGCTTCATTGCAGCGGAATCTTCGAACAGCCGTGCGCTACGAATGTACTTCCGCAACACTGCGATTGAACGGTGTCCCGTTTGTGCAGCAATCGCCCATTCGGGGGCGCCCGCTTTGGCCGCTCGCGTGATAAACCCCGCGCGAAGCGAATGCGACGACAGCCTATCGGCACGCGGCAAGCCGGCGTCGTGCGCAGCCGCTTTCAGCTTTCGGTTGAACGTCGCCCGCGTCATCGGGAACAGGCGCGTTCGTTCGGCAAGCCGCCCCCGCGCGTTGATTTCGATGAGACGCGCACGCAGCGCACGAACGGGGCAAAGCGCAGGATCGGACGAATAGGGCAGCGCGACTACGCTTCCCTTTCCGGTCTGATCGCCTTTCGTTACGCCGAGTCGCAATGTCGCACCCTCGTTTGCGAACGCCACGTCGCCGACAGTGAACCCGACGACTTCGGAGCCACGTCGGCCAGAGACAAACCCGACCAGCACGGCAGTCGCCGTTGTCGCGTCGTCCGCAGCATACAGCCAGCGCGTGATCGTTCGTAGCTCGTCCTTCGTCATCGCGGCAGCTTGCGACTCAGCGTCACCGAGCGTTCGCACAGCGCCCGCTACAGTCGCCTTGACGACGGGATCCATCATCGGATCAGGCTGCCCTGTCAGGCTGTACCACCACGACACGGCAGCGACGAATGAGCGCACCGACGGCGGGCGCCGTTCACGTCGTACGAGTTCAGCGATGTACTCGCAGGCTTCGGTCGGCGTCGTCGGGAGCGTGCCGCCCCAGGCTACGAACGTGCGGATCGCAGAGGCGTATGCGCGCAGCGTGGAGTCCGCGCGTGACTTCCCGATGAGGGTTTGAACCTCTACGGGGAGCGCGCCGATCCTTGCTAGTTCGTTCGACATCGGAGCCTAGAACGGAATGTCCTGATCGTTCGTGAACGGCATGAGTTCTTCTGCATTCGCCAGCAACGAACGCTGGCCGGCTTCTTCTGCTTCGCGCATGGCGCGTGCGGCTTCTTCCGCAGGCGTCGTCATATCGCCGCCCAGATTCTCGCTCATTGCGTAGTATTCGCCCTGATCGCCGAGTCCGACGACGGTCAGCGTCATTCCGCCGACTGCGACGGGGTGAATCGTCAGCCAACCCGCGCCAGCGTAGCCGTTGATACGCTTGCTCAGTTCCTTCCGAAGATCGAGGTACACGCCCGGCTTCGTCGGATCCTCAACGTCCACGTCGCAATCGTTCTCGACGTACGCTGCAACTTCGGTGAACGGGACGAACCTGTCGGTTGGCGTCCGCTTCTCGGCGACGGCTTCGATGGTCGCGCGCAGCAGTTCGTCACGGCTGGGATGCGGCGGCGGGCCAGCAGGGACGACGGGCACAGGGGCGACGGACGGCGCGGACGCAGCTTCCTTCTCAGCCGCCTTCTCAGCCGCCTTCTCAGCCTTCGCCGCCTCTCGCGCTTCCGCCTTCGCCGCCTTGTCCGCTTCGACTTCTTCCGACGTGCGGCGCTTCCGGCGCTTCTTCACGGGCGCGGGCGTATCGCTTCCGCCGTCCCCAGGACCGCCGATGGACGAACGCGGCTCGATCACGTCCCATCCGTCGATCACGTCCGTCGGCTTGTACGGGTGCGTCGTCATGGCGATGAGCGCAGCGCGCGACGGCAGCTTCGCAGCGCCGAACTGCCGAAGTACCTGATCGAACGTCACGCCGTCGATCTGCCGGTCGGGCAGCGAAACGATGACGGGCGCGTTCGCCGTGGCGAGCGCGATTGCTGCGAGCACGACTGCTTCCTGTCCGTCGGACAGCACGACGAAGTGTCCGTCCCCGCGCGTGAACCCGATCATCACGGCGGGGCGCAGCTTGATCGTGAATCGATCCCAGCCCGGCGGCAGGTACGCTTGCACGGCGTCTTCGAACGCGAGCAGCTTCGTTCCGGTGACTTCGGCAATCGCCTTGCGCAGCCGATCCGTCGCTTCATTCGCGGCGTCGTACCGCGCGATTGCTCCGACCTTTGCTTCGCGTGCGATGTCGGGCGCGTTCGCTGTGACGACGGCAGCCTGCAAATCCGCTTCGTACGCGCGAACCGTCTGCGCGTGTTCTCTCGCCGCCGGTCCAATGGGCTGATACGCACCCTGCACGATTGCGTCCATGCGCGACGAATCGAGCGTCTTTGAGAGTTCGCCCGCTTCCGCTGTGATCGCTCCCATGCGCGCCGACGCCACAAGCGCCGCGTCGGATGCGATTGCGCTCGATTCGTACGGCGCGATCCATTCGCGCAGCCCGTTCGCGCGAGCGCGCAGATCGCCAACGTCGTTTGTCCCGCAGCACGGGCAAAAGCTGTTCCCCATCGCAGTTGACGCCTCGGCGATGTCGGCTGCGCTGTTCCAGAACGCGCGCAGTTCCAGGGGCATCGCGGGCGGCAGCCCAGCGGCAGCCTTGACCGTAGCGTTGCACGCGGCGTACTCCGTCAGAAGCGCCCTGTACTTCGCTGCGTTCGCGTCGTGAAGTTCCCACGCCTGCGCGGACGCGTCAGCCTGCCCGACGGCGTTCTTCGCGCGTTCCAGATCAGCGAGACTCGGAACGGGCGCGGCGTTCGCCGAGAGTTCGGCGTGCTCCGCGATTGCTCGATCCCGCGCCGACTCGCAGTTCTTCAACGTGCTTTCGGCGGCGCTGATCGCGTCGTCAGGCGTTGCGGCCCCCTCGCCGAAGATCGACAGGTACTCAAGCATCATCGCGGACGGCGGCAGTCCAGTGTCGTCAGGCTTTGCCGCAAGTACGCTCACGTCATCCATCGACAATCCGACGCGTTCGGACAGCCAACGAATCGCGTTCGCACCGGACGAAGTAAGCGCGCTCTGCACGTCAGCGACGGCGAACGGGCTCTTTGCGTCGGGCGAGAGCAGCATCGGGTCTTCGCCGGGTCGCTGCACGGTCAGCTTGACCTTTGCTCCGCGCCCGAGTTCGCCCCGGAAGATCGTACCGTCGCCCGTCGTGACGGTCGCCCACAGGGTTTTTTCCCCTGGGGGTAGAAGCGTTTGCAGGAACGACTTCCCCTTCACAGAGGTTCGACCGTGAATCGAAAGCGCGCCGGTCAGGGCGAACTTTGCGCGCTCGATGACGGTTGACTTACCACTACCCGTGCGCCCCGCGATCAGCGTTCGCTGACCAATCGTGACTGGACCGGGAGCACCCTTGAGATTGCCGTCGATGATCATGCGCGTACCGTATCAGCCCGCTTGCGGACTGTCAAGCACCGGCAGCTATGCGGCGGGGGACGACTCGGCGGATGCAGCACCGGGCGCGGCGTCGTTGGACGCTTCCGTGCTCGCCTCTGCGAGCCGGGCGCGAAGCCCGTCCAGCACAAGCCCGTGCGGCTCGCGTGAACCTCGGAGCCACGCGTAGACGGTCCATTCGGACAGTCCGACCAGCTTTCCGATGTCCCGAAGAACGTCGCCCAGATTGCCCCCGCGCCGGTTTGCTTCCGCCGCGATCAGCTTCGCAGTCGGGGTCTTTCCGACTTTGACGCGTTCCAGGCTGGCGATTCGAAGGGCAGTCATAGGAACGATTCTAGCAGACGCTTCCGAATCGTCAAGCACACAACGACGACGCGCCCCGCGTCGTTAGGCGACCATCTTCCACGTCTCGCCCTGGCGTGGTTTGCCGTAGAACGGAACGTCGTAGATATGTCGGTACTCGTGGCTCATGCACTCGCGCATCGCGTCCATGACTTCGGGTCCGCGTTCGATGGGAACTTCGGCGAGCAGCGAATCGTGCCCCTGCTGAATCAGGCCCGTTCCGGGGCCACCGAAGAACGCCGGATACTGCGACACGAAGTCCATCATCGACAGGTTCATCAACCCCGAAGCTGCGCCCTGATCGAAGAAGTTCCGAACCTCGTTTCCGTCGCCTTCACCGTCAAGGAAGTAGCGGCGGCGCCCGGTGATTCTTTCTTCGGTGAAGCCCTGCGTTCGGTACGCGGTCAGTTCGCTATCCCAGCCGCGCTCAAGTTCGGGAAGCGCCTCAAGGAAGTCGCGTGACAACGCTTCGACCTTTGCGAGCGTCAAGTCGGCGTACAGGAAGTTTCCGTTGTCGTCCTCCGCTTCGCGCAGGAGTTCGTACACCGTGGGATCGCCGGCACCGTAGATTTTGCCGTAGAAGTACCGCTTGCAGAGCGTTCGAAGCTCATCGAACTTCGTTCCTTCAATCGAGCCCGTCGAACCATCGGGGTTCGTCCATTCCTTTCTGTACTGCGCCCACGGCGGCGGCGCTCCCTGCAACGTCCAAATCAGATCGTTGTATGCAAGGTGCATCGTGATCTGGTGAACATCGACGCCCTTCGTGTTGAACGCGAGCCGATACTTTTCCATCATCCAATGCGCGGATGCGATTCGACCCTCAAGCGCGTCCTGATCCGCGCCGACCATGATATGTCCCTGCGCAGCCTTAACGAGCGCACGCAGGAACTTCGGCCAATTCTGCACGTTCATTGGATCGGACGTTGCGATTCGCCCTGTGACCGGCGTATGCGCTGACATCGTGACGCGCAGGCGCCCGTCGTCGTCAACGACACCGCCATTCCTGCGAAGCGCAAGCGGGCGAACGAACGTGTTCAACTGCTTGTCCGTCTCGCGGAACGCACGCAGGGGCCGGATAATGTTCTTCACGCGCATTTCGATGGACGGATCCATGAGGTACGCGCGCAGCGTCTTTGCGTCCGTGGACGGCTCGCCCGTGTCTGTCTCGCCAATCGGAGACAGATTCAGAATGTCGAACAGCAACCGCTTGACCTGATCGACCGACCCGGGATTGAACGCGTCGTGCCAGTGAACCTTTGCGGCTCCGCGACCCGATGACGTGAGTTTGCCCCGATAGCCTGCCGCTTCGGCAACGCGCATCGCGTCCTTGCGCCGTCGTTCGCGTAGCTTACTCAGCTTCGCTTCCATAACGACGCGCATATCCTGATCAATCGGAAGCCCGACGCGCGACATTGATACGCACGCGTGCTGTACGTGATCGTCAAGCTGACGCAGCGTGATCGATGGGCGCGCAGGACACGGCGCGTTCTGTTTCTTCGCTTCGCATTCGGCTTCGATGGGCGGTCGGATTCGGTGCGTAACGACTGCATCCATGCCGCCGTAAAAGCACCAGTCCTCCATTGATTCCGATTCGGCGCCCTTTGCGTCGGTGTGATCGACCTTCCACGACGGCGAGTCTGAGCAGGTTGACGCCGCATAATCGAGCCCGTGCGGGAGTTCCGACCATGCGCGATGGTGAACCATGATCCCGTCGGTGTGCGGCGCGGGCGTAACGCCGAAGTGCCGTTCTACGATCAGCCGGTCAAAGAAGCCTGAGTTCCACCCGAACCATTCGCGCCCGTCAACGAACGCATTACGAATAATCTCCCAAACGACCCAGAAGATCCCAGGGTCGAACCACTTCTCTCCTGTCTCGACGTTGACGAACGGAATGACGATTGCTTCAACGTCGTCAGGTTCCCCCGGTATCGCTGCGGGCGTTCCGCGCGCAATCTGAACCGACTTGAGAATCGAACGATGCGCGCCGTCGCGCGTTGTCTCCGTGTCATAGGTCCAGTAGGGCGAAGGCTTCGCAAGGAACGCGATGATCTGTTCGGGCTGTGTTACGACGGTGATCGGCGCATCGGCCCAGCGCAGTTTCCCGAAGAAGTAGCGTTTCGCCCGACCGAAGTCTGCGTCCAGGGTGTAGCGATGCCGGCGAGACTTCGATACGCGAAACGGATGGAACGTCGGAAGTACGCGAAGCGCATGCGGAACGTGCGGATTGATCCACGTCGTTCGGAACGGAAGCCCCGTGGGTAGGACTTGCATAATCCCGCCGCGTCGGGGATCGAGCGCGACCTTCCGGTTCAGCATGCTCGACAGCGCAACGCCACTCATCGTGATCACGTTCGTCGTGCGCTTGATTCCGTCCCACAAACGCGGAGCGCAGTGTTCCGCTGGATGCCGTTCGTTTTCGCCTGCGACACCGTTGCGTCGGTCCTTCGATAGCCGAAGCTGGATCAGGGAGTATTCGTCACGCGGCGGGCGGCACGCGATCACGTTGTCGATGTCGCAGTCGCTTCGCGGAATGCCCGCGACCTTCAACGCGCGATTCAGTTCCTTGCCCGCTTTTCCGTTTGGGCTGAACGGCGTTCGATCCGCTACCTCTGCGAAGAACGGCGCGTCCCCGATGATCGCCAACTTCGGCTGACGGCTGCGCACGGGGGCAACGGGCGACCATTCGCCAGCGATGCGCGCCCAGCGATACATCGGGCAGTTCTCGCAATCGGCGCCCTGCAAACGCGGATCGTATCCCGTCGCTGAGTACAGCGGCGGCAACTGTGATACGGCAATCTCAGGCACGCATCGACCACTTCAAAACTGTTGACGCGTCGGCGTTCGTCAGCATGCACCACTCGGCGAACAGACACAGCGAGATTGCCGTCTTGCCGCGCTCGACCTTGCTGATCTGCGACTGCGGAACGCTAAGACGTTCTGCGACTTCCGTTTGCGTCAACCCGCACGCTTCTCTAGCTGCGCGCAGCTTCCATCCAACTTCGCCGTAGAACGCCGGATTCTTCGAAAACGTGCGCTTGTACGACGGACGCTTCTTCGTCGGCCCCTTCGTCACGGCTTCGTCCCCTTCGCAGCTACGCGCTTCGCGCGAATGTGTTCGCCCAGCACGCGCATCGTCACTTCGGTCGCGCCCTGTTCACGGGCTGCGTCGATGCGCCCCTTCCCGAGCAAGTCGAAGTGTTCCGTCGGTGTACTGACGTTCTGAATCCATGCGCCCTTCAAGCCCATTCCCGTAGCGAACATGAGCAATTCGCGCGTTCCGTCGGGACCGAGCAACGTACTGATCATGTGCGAACACGGCATGCTGCGATTGTGCAGCGCCGGAACGCGCGTAACCCGTGGAGCGTCGAATACGATCATGGCTTCGTTCTCCCGAAACGGAACAACCCCCCTCCACGCCGGTCGCAGAGGGGGGTCGCTCGTTTCCGTTCACCGATGGAGCGGATCAGTTGGCGGGAACGAACCCGGGGGGCGGCGTGAAGCCACCACCAGCGGGGGGAGCCGGCGCGGCGGGAGCCGCGTTCGGGATCCAGGCGGCGCCGTTCCACGTATGCCCGTTCATCACGGTCCCGACGGCGGGAGCGGCGGCGGGGGGCGGAACGGCAGCCTGCGGAGCGACCGGGGGCGCACCGTTCGACGGCGGGGGCGCGTAGCCCTGCGGGGTGCCCTGGGGGGCGGCGTTCGCCTTGCCCGCGTTGCGCGCGGCGTCCTTCGGGTTCCACTGACCCGCCAGCGCGGCGGCGTGGTTCTGCGGGAACACGAACGTCTGCTCCGTGTCACGCTGGCCCTTCGCGTTCGTGCCCTTCTCCGTCACGTAGACGACGCAGTTCTTCCCCAGCGCCTCGTTCGTGTCGAACGCGTAGCTCGCCTTCGCCTGCGCCTCGGTGCGCAGACCCAGCGCGACCAGCATGCCGCCGATCTTGGCGATGCGCCCGCCGTCCTTCGAATCGCCACGGGGGAGCCCCATGTAGCTCTGGCACTGCGAGCCCGCGTGCGGACCCTGCATGACCGTCGCCTTGACGACCCAATTCTGTCCCTCGCCGTCCTTCGCCTCGGCGACATCGGACGAAGTGACCGCGCACGCGAACGCGGCGTCTCCGGGGGGCGCTCCACCCGCGAACACTTCCTGCGGCGAGACACCGTTTTCGTTGTGAACCTGAATCTGCATTGTCTTCGTTGCTCCTAATTCCGGGTTGAAACAGCCGCCGGATCAGCTTTGTGGCACGTTCGCCACGAGTGCAGCAATCGGAACCTACGGCGCCGCCTGCTGGTTCTTGAAAAGGTAGTCCCATGAGGACGCGGAATTGCGCAGTTCGAACCGTGCGCAACCATCCTGCAACGCCCAGCGAAGATGACGCGGATCCGTTCCTGCGTTCGCGCTCTGTCCGAGTGCCTGTGCGCAGGAAACGATGTTCGCACCCTGCGCGCGATACGTCGCTACGAACTCTGCGGCGTCGTCCAGCCATTCCAGGCCGATAGGGCGGGAAGGAATGCCTAGCTTGTGTCCGACTTCAACGGCTCGCCGAATAATCTCCCGAATGTTCGGGGGGTTGCTCTGCGCGCACACACTTGAACGGTCGCCCGTCAGCCATTGGTTCAATTCCATCGGGTCAACCCGATAGCGTACGGGCCACAAGGGCGACGAAACGGAACTGTCGGGGACGGCGCGGAGCAAGAAGTAGCTGATCGCGGCCCAGACGGGCATCATCGGCTTGCTCGCTACGGCTGGCCCGCCGACGTACGACTTCACAGGCGACGAATCGCCCTTCTTCTTGAACGCGATTCCGGGTTCCATCGGATGAAACACGGAGATAATCGTGTATCCCGATTCCATCGCTGCTTCCCGAAGCTGCGCAAGTTCCGAAGCCGCCTGCTTGAACACCGCCAAACCGTCGTTCGCCGTCTTTTCGGCTGCGCTACGCCCGCGTTCAGCCATAACCGAAGCGTCGTCCAGCCCCAGGATTCCGGTTCCGTTCTTCTTCTTCGGCAGCTTGCGGATAATGTCACGCGCGGCGGTGAACGTCGGGCAGTAGATTTCTTCCGCTCGCGTTCCTGCTGCGCCCCACAGTCCGTCAAGATTGCCCGGCGCGGGAGTCAGGATCTTTCCGCCTGCAACGCACTTCCCCAGATCAACCGATTTGCCCGTCTTCGCTACGCCGTAAATTGTGGCGAAGACTGCCGTTCGGGGTCCGTAGGAACCCGGGATGATTGTGCGCTGTGCGACCATGCAGAGGACAGTACAAGGGTGCTTGTAGTTCGTCAAGCACCCTAATCGCTATTCGTCTAAGTCCGCGCGTGACAAAGGCTTTTCGCCCCTCTCGCGCGGGCGCGCGTTGCGCGTGTTCCTAGATGCACACTTCGCGCGCACTTCGGGCAGGGAAGAACTCGACGGCGCAATCCCTTCGGCGTATCCTCCTTCCGTGGCATACGCTCAATCAGCCCCCGTCATCACACCGTTCAAAGCCGGCGGGCGAAACTTCCTACGCCTGACGTTCACCGAAACGGAAGCCGGCCCCGCAACGCAATGGCAGGTCGGCGGCGTGTTCATGCTCTGCACGATTGTTTCGATGCGCGTTGCTACGTCGGCGTACGCGGGCGGCGGAACGACTGTCGCGCCGCTGATCGGAAACGCGCTCGCGTTCGTAGCGAACAGCGTCAACCATATCGGCAGTCTTGTCGCTGCTGCGTTCCAGAACGATCAAAGTCGCGTTGTGTGTGACTTGCCCATCGGGCGCCTCGTTGGACGCACGAACGTCGATGTCGGAACGTGCAGCACGTCGTACGTGATCATCCTCGCCGAAGGTCTGGGATAGTGCATCCGCACGACGCGGCGAACACCGTCGGCGCTCCGTGGTACGTCGTCTGGGTTCTCTGGATCATCGTTACGGCGGGAATCGTCGTCGCACTCTCTGAGTGGCCGAAACGCTGGCTGTTCCGCCCGTTGCGCGCATGGAAGACGGCGAAGCAAACGGAAAAGGTTCTCATGCTCGCGCCGATGCTTGCCGTGTTCGGCGTTCTCATCGGCGGTCCGATCTTCTACGCGGCTGAACTGCTGGAATCCCGGCTACTCTGCAAGGCGCTCGGAGCGGGCGTTGGCGTCTTTTCCTGGGCGCTCTACGACGCGTTGATCGGAACGATTGCCATGATCCCGCGCATCGTGAAGCGAAAGCTCGGCGCAGAGACAACCACAGTGAACGCCGTTGCTGTTCCCGATGTCGGTAGTGCCGACGGGACGGGGGCAACCCGCGAGGTTCCGGCGATCCCCTCCGTTCCTTCCGATGCTGACGCGGGCGAAGCGTGAACTTCGCCGATTGGATTCTGCTCGCGTTCGCGTGCGTCCTGATCGGTGTCGCTATCTTCGTCCCGAAGGTTCGCAAGGGTGCGCTGATTGCCGTCGCGGTCCTGTTCGGCGCGCTCGGGTTCGACCTTATCGCGCGTGCGCTCAATCCGAAGAAGCCGGATCTGAAAGTCGTTCCGAACATCGCGGGAACGCGCAAGGATCAAGCCGCGCGAGCCAAAGACGAGTTCGAAGTCGTTGACGCATTGCAGGACGCAGCGAAGAAAGCCGTTCCCGCGCATACCGATGCGCCCGACCCGGATGACGTTGCTGACCGATTCAACGCGGACGTTCCGAAGTGACGCGCGCTGCGGCGATCATGTTCGCCTTCGTCATCGGCACGGGGTCCATAGCGAGCGCAGATTCCGCCCAGGCAGCGCCCGTCCTGCCCCCGGTGCTCTGGGAGTCGCCCATCGCGGACTACAGGCTCCCAGCGGCGCCCACGCTCGCGCCACCGCCCATAGGCGGCTGCGCTGACGCGTTCACCTTGGACATCGGCGGCACTGCGCCGTGTCTCGGCGTGCTGGTGCCGACGGAACGCCTGCAATTCACCCTGGACGGCGCTGCGCAGCGCGCATCGTTGCTGGGCTTGCTCGCGCAGTCCGTCGAGAGTCGTCAGGCGGATCGAAGCTACGCGGCGACCATGTACGGCGCTGCGCTGATCGAGCGCGACAACGCCAACGCTGCGCTGACCTTTGCGAAGCGCCAGCAGTTCAAGCGCAACGGCGAAGCGTTTGCGGCTGGGCTCGGTGTTGGCGGCGGAATCGTTCTCGGGATCGTGCTCGGAATCGCAATCGGCGTTCGCTAGGACGCCGGGGCCGTCCCGCGCCCCGCACTACGCTACGATCTTCGCGCCCTTTTCGACCTTTGCGCTGTACTTCGCAGGCGTGTCGATCCCGTTGTTCTTCGCGCGAATCTCTGCAAGTTCAGCCACGTTGTTCGACAGCCAGTCGTTCGGCCCCTTGTTCACGGCGCTCGGCTGGAAAACGGCCATGTAGAGCCGATGCTTCGTGTCCAGCTTGCCGCGCGAACGGGCGATGCGAACAAGGTGCTTCCGAACGTACTTCATTTGTTCGGTAGCGGTCATCGCCTCTAGGCGTTCCATCGCCTCGCGCAGCGTTGCCTTGTCATAGCGCGGGTAGCCCTTGTCCGTTCGGTACGAAACGGGCAGCCCTAGAAGCTCGGCAGCCGTTGTTGCGCGGAACTGAATGAGCCCCAACGCGTCATGCTGCTTTCCGTTCCACTGCTGCGGGCTGAACGATCCGCCCGTTTCGAAGTGAATCAGGTTTGCAACCCAGACCGGATGCGCGCCAATCTCGGAAGCGAGCGCGAGAATCGGTCCGATGATCCCGCGCGAACGCGGATACGCTTCGATGATCTTCTCCGCTACGTCGGGCGACCAGTTCACCTGTCCTGCGGGCTGCGGAGCGGGGCGCGGTTCGGGCTTCGGCACCGGCATGTTCTCGACGCTCGGAGTCGTTCGAACGCGGCGAATAGGCGGCAGATCACGCTCGGGCGCGGGAGCCTGCGTGACGCGTGGCTTCGGACGCGGTTCGGGTTCGGGGTCGCGCTCGGGCTCCGTGTCGTCGCCTGACATCGACGCGGCCATTGCAGCGCCCAGGATGAGCAGTGCCCCGCCTGCGAGAATCGGCCCCATGTTCTTGTTCTTTGCCACTACGATGCCCCGTTCCGACGAAGCGCATCCGCGAACGCGTTCGGCTCTCGATAGCTCGACTTCGATTTGTACGCCCACATTGCGTACGCGTTCGGACCCCGGTTCGCAGCGCGAATGCCGCGCTCGCCCAGGACGTTCATCCACGCCTGTACGCCTTCGGCGAGCGTAGGGAACGCGCAGATCGGAACCCAGCGCCACGAACGACGCCCGTCGTGATAGACCTGACGTGCAATCGTTGTCCAGTACCCAGGCCAATCGCGGTGTGCCTTGAGCATGATCGGATTGTGATTGATGGTCGCGCCGTTCGGTGCAACTGAGCGAACATGCGCGACGAGCGTTCGCGCACCGCGCGCCGTGATTTCGTACCCGCGTAGCAACTCCGACAGTTCCGTCAGATTGATGTCCATCGGTTCGTCACTGACGAACGACGATTCGGGCGGGCGTGCGCCCCCAGGAACGGGTCTGGGATCGTCTGCGGTGCCTCGCGAACGTGACGACAGCCAGTGCCCGAACAAAGTCGGCACGGCGAAGCCAGTAACGAAGGCGATGACGGGAAGCACGCGCGCAGGCTACCATGCTAGGGTTTCGTTCGGAAGAACCATGCGAGAGGCGAGTCGGCAAGGCTGCGTCCGCGCCCCCGGAGTGACTCATGCCCGTTCACCCGAACTCAAAGGCGAACTTGAAGCGCGGCAAGCAGTACGCGCCGGGAACCGAACCCGGCGATGAGACTGCGGACGACGTGATCGACGTTGACCCCGACGAGGTTGACGACTTCGATCCCGATGCGCAGTCGCCGACGCTACTCGCGCATCTGCGCTGGGAGGAACGGCACGTCTTCCCGTATCTCCCGCGCAAGGAACGAACGCTCTTGCTCAAGGACCACCGTCGCATCCGCCGCGATCTGGTTCGTGGGCGTGTTGACGTTGAACTGATCACGTCGCACATGGAAGCGGAAACGGTCATCTTCGCCGACTTCGTTCCAATCGATCAGCGCGTTCGCGTCGAGACAGACCACGGGCTGATCGGCTCCGTGCTTTCGTTCACGTTCCTGCCTGCATAGTTCGTCGCGCATAAGCGAAAACGCCCCCCAACCGAAGTCAGGGGGCGTTTCGTCTCGTTCCGGCTGCGCGGCGTCAAGCCCGTGAGGCTCGGTCAGGGGGCAGCACCCCGTTGACGCGGGGCAACCCGAACGCGTTCCTAGAAGCCGGCTTCCTGCGCGACGATCCCGGCGCCCAGCGACTCGGCGGCGGCGTCATCCTCGACGGTCGCGGGCGGGGTCGCCTTCGTCCCCTTGCGCTTCTTCGGCGCGGCGTCGGCGGCGGGCGCGTCAGCCTCGGTCGCGTCCGTCGTGGTTCCGGCGTCTTCGGCGGCGGCGGCGGCAGCTTCCGCCTTCGCCTTCTTCGCGTCCCGGTACTTCTTCATGCGCGCGGCGTCCTTGACGATCTGCTCGGGCGTCCGGTTGCCCTTGTTCGCGCGGCCCCGCTTCGTGGGCGCGACGACGGGGGGCGGGTTGAGCAACGCGAGCAACCCGTCGATGGTCACGCCGGGCTCGATCCCCAGGCTGGACACGGGCGCGACGAGAACGATCATCGCGTGCTCGGGCTTGCTGCCGATCAGGATGATGCCGTCGTTCACCTTGCGGAACTCGATCCCCTCGGCTTCGCTGACGACGCCGACGATGCCCTGCAACACGTCGTCCACGGAACCGATGCCCGGGATGGACAGCGGCTCGCGCTCGACACGCTCGACCCGCTGGATCCGCTGCCCGCGCAGCCGGGACAGGAACGAGTCGCAGAACGCCGACGTTCCCTCGACGTGGATCGAACCCTCGGCGGTGTCCAGTTCGTGATCGCGCTGCGCCTGCTGCTCTGCGCGCGTCATGCCGTCGAGCATCGTGCGAAGCAGACCCGGGTTCGGGATCGCACCCTCGCCCGTGTGCAGCCCCAGGGTGACGAGCAACGCCCGCTGCTCGGTGCTGTAGTCGAAGGCTTCGAAGCCGTCGGGAGTCATGCCGTTGTCGGCGTTGTTGTCGGAGTCGGTCATTGGGTTCGCCTCTCGCGCCGCGCCCCGATAGGAACTACGGTCGCCTCGGTTGATGTCGCGTTGCGACGGTGACACTGTTCTAGGTGGGTCGCGTTCGCGTGTCAAGCGCGTTCGCGTGAAATCGGACCGCTTCTCAGCGATTCTTGCGATTCGCGCCTGTTCGGGCGACGACGACTTCGGCCCAATCCAGGGCTTTTGCGTCCGCGACACCCTGCGCGCTGAACGATCCGTCCTTGCGCGGAGTGATCAAGATCACAACCTTGCCGACCAGACCCTCGGGCTTCTTCGCGGGCCAGCCCGTATCGCCGTCGGTGACGACGAACACGGCAGCTTTCGGTCGCAGCGCGGCGGCAGCGTCGAGCCCCGCGCCCATATCCGTTCCGCCGCCGCCCGTCATGTACTTCTGCGCCTCTTTCGCGCTCTTGACTTTGAGAGGCTTCGCAGCGCGGGAATCGGTCGGAATGAACCAGAGAACCGGCGTCATGCCCGAACCCTTGAGCACCGTATCGATCAGGCCGAGTCCCAGCCCGCGCATGTACGGATCCATCGAACCCGACGTATCCATGACCATGCCGATGTTCGGCGACTTCTTTTCCATGCCCGCCATGATGACGCCACGGTCAGGACCGCCCATTCGTCGCGGGCGGGAATACGTGTAGTCGCCTCGACCAGCTACGGCCATGCTCGCGCGAGCGACCGAACGGAACTTGCTCGCCCACGGCGCTTTCGGACCGGCGAGGATTTCGTCAACGAACCGCGAATCGCCGTGTCCCTGCCCCCGACCCTTCGCAGCCTGTTCGGCGGCGCGCTGAATGTACTGGCGAACTTCGCCGGGCGAATGGCCGGGCGGCAATCGTCCGTCCTTGATCGCCTGCTCCTTCGCGGCCTTTTCTCCCGCCGATTCGACGCCCGTTGCGCCAGAGCCGCACGAACCCGCGCCGACGCCGGGCGTTCCGCCCTGTCCAGGCTTCCCCGCGCCCGAACCAGCGCCCGAACCCTCGCCGGGCTTGCCGCTCCCCTCGCCGGGCTTGCCTGCGCCCTGACCGGGCTTGCCGGGCTCGCCGTCCTGGCCGGGCTGCCCGCCGCCGGGCTTGCCTTCTCCGGGTTCGCCGGGCTTGCCGGGCTTGCCGGGCTTCTTCGGGGGAGCCTTCGATCCGCCGATCTTCTCGGCGATGAAGTACGCCTCTGCAAGTTCGCCTTCGGGCATCGGCTGACCCGTCGTCGGGTTCGTCACCTGTTCGGGGAACATCGCCCAATCGGGAACGAAGATGCGATGCGTGTGTCGCCCTACAGCGCGCAGATCGTCGTTCGACTCGCGGTCGCCGGCCCAATTCCAGGCTTCGTGCGCAGACGGATCGGGCGGGGCGCGCAGCGCGTGTTCGTTCAAGATATGCCACGCTTCGTGCAGGATTCCGAACGCGAGCAGTTCTTCGGTTTCTTCGCGTACGAAGTTCGTGTTCCAGTAGAACCGAAGCGACGGATCGACAGCGAGCGTCGGCAGTTCTTCGCTGTTCGTCCACACGTACTGAAAGTTCAGCACAACGGACGCCGTATGCGGCTGTTCTTCCAGCGCAAGCGCACGCGCCGTTTCCAGCTTCGCCACCAGGGCAGACATATCAGCGGGGGGAGCGTTCGGGTTCGGTGTGTTCGTCATGGTATGAGTGTATCACCCCGCTTGCGGATTGTCAAGCGTTGCGCGAACTCGATTCGTTCGCAGCTTCGATCAGCGCCTTTGCGGCACGACGCGCGAACAGTTCGGCGGCAACGACTGGATCCGTATCGAACACGACGGAACCGTCCTTGAGCGTTTGCGGGGGGCCGACAAGCGCAGCTTCGTTGAATCCCCTTTCCGCAACCAGCACGTCAAGAACGCGGTCGAGCAGAAGCGTGCGCGCACGTTCGATGTCTGCGATGTCCTGATCAGATTCGAACAGCGTTCCCGTCCCGGGAACAATCGCGTTGGCGAGCGCAGAGGGTTCACGGTAGATCGCCGCCGCCTGCAAGCGCGCGTCGATGCCACGTTCCGTTCCCTTCGACCACGCCGAAATCTGATCGAGCGGGAAGATTTTGCGGAACACGACGAAGTACCCACGGAAGTTCACGCCCAGCGCAGCCTCGCCCTTGAGTACCGTTCCGGCACGTCGCGCGTCGAACGCCGTACGGAACAATCCCATGCGACCGGGCGGCGGAAGCGGCGGCTTTTCCAACATGATCAAGCCCGGCGTGTTCTCGCGCGTCTCGCCGTGCCTGCCGGGAAGGAACACGTCAACGGAATCGACACGCGTGCTCCGCTTCGTTCCCTCCGCGCCCGCTGCCTTCTTCGTCTTCTTCTTCGGTGCCATGAGCTATCGCCCCCTGACCTTTGCGAACTGCTGTTGCCACGCCGTAACGACACCCGTCATCGACGGATGGATCTTCCCCGTCACGGCGACCATGTTCATTGCAGCGGCGCGCAATCGGTCGTTCGGATACGAAGCGTTGTAGAGCATGTGCATCCAGCGCCACGCCGCGTCTTCGTACTGCCCGCCCAATCGGAGCGACGTTGCGATGACGTTCTGCACGTACGCGTCATCCCCCGCGACATCGACGCGTGTCGGCGACCAGGGAATCGAGCCGCCGCGAAGAACTGCGTCGAGCAGATCCTTCGGGTCGGGACGCCCCCGTTCGCTCAGATACGACAGGAACCCGGCGGCTGCCGCTTCGCCAATCGAGCCGCGCAGGAGCAGCTTCGCCGCGTCGTTGTGTCCGCGCGCCATTCCCGCCGCGAACCCTCGGATGCCGACTTCCCACGAACGCGGGGACGGCCATGCGCCTGCGCGGGCTTCGTCGTCGTCGGGCAGATTGAACAGGTGTTCGGCCTTGCCGACCGTAGCGAAGAACGCTTGAACGTCCTTCGTCACGGAAAGGAACGTGTTCACGAACCCCTGATAATCGTCCATGCGAACGGCGAGCAGCGCACGCATGAGGACGGGATCGTTCTCGACACCGACACCGCCCGCGAGCTTGTTCGCGCTGCCGACGAGCCATTCGGACCATCCCGTCGGCTGCGGGGACGGCCAGCGAATGTGAATCATTCGGTTGGCGATGGGCGCGGGCAACTGCTGGCCGGCGGGAGCCTGATCCGGCGGGTTCGCCGCCGCGATCATCGCAGTCGTCCCCGGAAGCGCCAGATCGCCGACGACGCGTTCGTGAAGCACGCGCAAGAGCGCGGTCATAACGCGACCCTCGGCGGTGGTCAGTTCGTCAAGGAACAGGAGTCCGCGCTGAATCTTGTTCGGGTCCATCGGCGGCGCGGGCGGCGCAGCGCCCATCGCGCGGGCAGCGGACGGGGGCATTCCGGGGACGATGCGCGGCGGCGCAATCGGAGCGGGCGCAACGGCAGGGAACGAACGGCGCGGCTTGCGCGTGTACCAGTTCAAGTCCTGCGGATTGAGCGCAACGAAGTCGCGCGCCCACTTCGGCGGCGCGTACACCGTGGACGGCGCCGCGTCCGTTCCTGTTCGCAGCGGCATTCCCAGGAAATCCTCGGGACCGCGCAACGCCGCGAGGATCGTTTCGATCTTGAAGTCGTAGCCGGGCGACTCCGCGATGATGTTGATTCGCGCGGTCTTGCCAACGCCGGGATCGCCCATGAGCAGAATCGGCAATCCGAGCGTTCCGTCAGGACCGGGCGTCTGGATTGCGATTGCCATTGCAGCGATCACAAGATTCGAATCGGCTTGATAACTCACGGGGAAAACTCCTGCGTTGTCGTGCGCTGCGCGGGAACGAGAATATACCAGCGCGTCACTTCCCGCACGCCCATTCGGGAGGGATGCGGGTCGTGGATCAGGCTGCCGGGAACGCCCGCATAGACGACGGCATGGGGCAGTCCGCGAGCGGTCATCCCAGAGGCGATCCAGCCCTGATCCTGACGAACATCGCGCGGCAACGTGGCGATGATCGGAGGGAACGCGCCCCAACCCGTTTCAAGGGTCAGGCCGAACTCCGTGACCAGCCAGCGGCGCATCGCAGGGATTCGTCGGCGTAGCGCGCTGTCCGTTCCGCCGAGCCGCTTGCGCGGGTCAGGTACGTCCAGGGTGGACACACCGACTAGGGTCGCAATCGCCGCTTCCAGGCAGTTGCCGAACGGCGCTCCGAAACGCGTCTGATCGGTCGGACGGTATACCGGCGTTCGCATCGCGGTCACGTAACCGCGTGATGCAACGTCTCAAGCTGCGCTGCGCTAAGAACGTAATCGAACCCAACGGCAGCAACTACGCCAGCGCCTTTCATGTTCACGGCGGTTGCGTTGTGGGCGAACGCGATTGCCGCACCGCCGAAGGCTTCCGTAGCAATCCCCTCTGCGGGCGACGGATACGTCAGTTCCCCGACCGGCGCGAAGTAGATTTTCGTGTTACGGGCTGCGTCTTGCGTGATTGCGAACGTGTAGTAATCGTCGGCAGAGCGCACAACTACGGCGGTCTGAATGGCGCCGTTCTTGTACGCACCCTTCGGGCTTGCGGTCGCGGGACTTTTTATGACCAGCCCGTTGTCCGGTCCGTAACGATTCTGGTAATACAACCACTGCGTAACGCTGTTGACATATACCAGCGCATTCCAGCCGTCCGACGCCCACTGAGGCGACCGAACAACGAAAAACCACGTTCCGAACGCACCGGGCGCGGGCAACAAGCCACGAACGTACTCCGAACCATCTGTTCCGTAGTTTCCGGGCGCGTTCCAAACCATCTTTGCGAGGGAGTTCGGCGTCAGCGGTGTTGCTACAACCGCAGTGGCCCAAAGCCCCGTTGCGAGCGCGCCGATCTTCGCATCCGCTCCGACACCGATCATGTCGCTGAACGACACTTCGGTTGGCGCAAGCGCGCCGAGCGCGATGTTCGTAGGCGAATAGAGAGAGATTGCCCCGAGCCCCTGTGCAATTGCAAGGAACGCGTCTGTGATTGTCACGGAGAGCGCAACCGTCTCGACGGTTGTACCGAAAGCGTCGATGATGTCGAGCGAAGCCGTGTACGTTGCGAGAGGCAAGCCGCCCGTAACGTTCAACTTGAACGTCGTGCTCGCACCTTCCCAACCGATTGCAAGCAGATCAGCGATTGCAGGGTCGTCCAGATCGTACGGACCGCCGGGCAGCACTTCGCCTTCGATGGACACAAGCTGAAAGTTACCCGGATCCGCGCCATGCGCTTCCAGGCGTGCGAAGCCGTACGTTCCGCCCGTCTGCGAGAGCGTGATCGTCGCGTCGGCGAACGGGGGGCCAGAACCGAAGGCTCCGCTGCCGGAAGCTGAGACGGCGCCCAGATCGCCACGTGCGGCGGGTCCGTCGTCGAGTCCTGTGGGAAGGGTCCATGCCATGCCGCGCTAGTCTACTCCGTTCGATGCGACAAGGCGGGACGCAATCCCTAGATCGCGCCCCGCCCGGTCAGTTCGTCAGCCCGTCAAGCGGGGGTGTTCCCACGATTGGGGGCCTAGCCGCTGTGCTGGTGCCCCGAGCCTTCGGTCAGCGTGTGGTCGTGTTCCAGGGTCGCGGCGTAGAACACGATGAACCGTCGCGCACCGTTCGCCGCCGTCGTCGGAGCGACCGTAGATCGCTGCCCGCCGTAGGTGGCGGCTTCCGACACGCCGTCCACCGTCAGGACACCCGCGCCGAACCCCGAGCCGCCGACGTTGACGAGGGGTCGATCAGGACCAGTCGTGCTACCGACACCGAACACGCCCCCGACGCCGATGGAAGCGCCCGTCGCGCTGGCGCCGGCCAGGGTCTTCGTCGCCGCCGTGACCGTCTTGAACGCCCGCGTCGTCCCGCTCGTTCCGCCGGGATTCGACGTAACGATTTCGCTGATTGCGATGTCGTACTGGTTCGTACCGAACACTTCCACGTCCCCACCGTCCCACAAGGCGTTGAACGTCACCGTCGCGTTCCGGGGAACGTCGGGGTCGGTGAACCCCGCCGGGAAGTTCGGATCGGCGTCGTTGCCGGCATACGCGGCGTGAACCACCGTCGCGCTGTCGGCGAGGGGAGTGCCGAGATTCTGATGCACGCCCGCCGGCACCGTTTCACCGTCCACCGTCGCGCCCGTAGTGGCGAGTTCGGTGACGGACAGTTCGATGTTCGACTGCCCGCCCATGATCGCGTACGCCGTGACGGTCGCGTTCCGCAGAGCAGCCGCGCCCCGGTCGGCACAACTGATCGCGAATCGCGTGAACGGGAGAATCGGTCCGACCGCAGCCTCATCCACGTAGCCGGTGAACAGACCCGTCGCGTCGGACACGTCGTTGATCAGCGCGCTTCCCACGTCGGCCCACGGACCGGCATCGGAAGCGGCGTGCTGCAACTGCACCACCAAATCGGTGTTCGCGTCACGCGCGATTACGTTCAGCGCACACCGAAGCTGGGCCGAGTCGAACTCGCTTCCGATGATGTAGTTCGTCGCCAACGGCAGTCCGTCGCCCGCCGAAGCGAGAACGACAGCGTTGACGGGCCGCTGGAGGGTCGAGCCCACGGTGGGCGTCTCCCAGGACAAGAGCGGAATCGCCGTGAACGACACGAGGTTGTTCGGTCCAGTGCGGTCCGTGACGGTCACGGTGAAGCGCACGTACGGGAGCAGAACGCCCGTGCCGCGCGTATCGAGAACGCCCGAGAGCAGCGCCACGTTGTCAGACGTGTCGTTGATGAGGACGCCAGCGTAGTTCAGCCACGGGCCGGTCGGGGTCGGAGCGTGCTGCGTCTGCACGCTGATGTTCGCGTCGGCGGTGCGCGCGGTCAGGGGGAGAACGAAGCGCAGACGAACCGCACTGAGCAACCCCTGCGTGAGAACATGAACCTTGGCGGTTCCGTTCGCTTCGGAGTCGTAGACGGTTGCGGCAGTAACGAAAGCTGATCGAGGCATGAAGATTCTCCGGTGCGGTTCATCGGCTTCGTGCCGATCATGGTCGCCCGCGAGTCTACGCCTTGACAGGTTTTGCGTCGATCTTTTCTGCGCACTTCGATTCGGCTTCCGCTTCGGCTTCCGCCTCGGCTTCCATACGAATGCGAAGCGCCGCTTTTTGCAGCGCGGTCCACTGCGTCTCACGAACCCAGCGCGGTTTCACACGCGGAGCACGAACCTCAATGAACGCGATCTTTCGATCTTCCGCACCGGGGATCGACTCGCCCGTTGTGCGCCGCCGTCCGGTCGGTTTCCATCGATCCGCGTCACAGAGGATGCGGAAGTCCTGTTCGGTCGATGTCAGGCGTGGTCCCTGCGGATCGAGCACGCGGCGCTTCTCTGCGGCGGCACCGCGCCCGGTAGCTGTACTCGGCGCGTCAGTCATAGCGGCCCCCACCGAACGCGAGC
This sequence comes from uncultured Ilumatobacter sp., assembly GCA_937919625.1. GTDB lineage: Bacteria > Actinomycetota > Acidimicrobiia > Acidimicrobiales > Ilumatobacteraceae > Ilumatobacter. Next base: position 382 of record CALFRK010000056.1, on the reverse strand, counting down.
AGGCATTCGACCGATTCGCGTCCACCGATGTCCGAGTTCACTGCGCGCGACTCGCGCGTCATGCGAACGGCGAAGCCTGCGCGCTTGTACGCTTCGACGTTGCCTTCGAACGTCCCGTTCGTGATCACGACGCGAGCGCCGGCTTTCGCAGCGAGAACGAGCAGATAGAGCAACGTGCGCTGTTCTTCCGACGAGAACCCCTGCGCCGTGTACGCCACGAACGTTCCCTTCGAATCAACGTCGTCGCGCAGTGGTCCGTACGGGCAATCGGCGAAGATGACGACGCGCTTTCCTTCCGCTGCGAGAACGGTCGCACGACGAATCGTCGTGTGATACGTGACGTTGACGAGGCGAACGTCGTGACCGAGTAGCAGTTTGCCGG
>CALFRK010000055.1 GCA_937919625.1 uncultured Ilumatobacter sp. | reverse complement strand
CCCAGCGCGACACTGTGCTGGTCGTCGACTTCGGCGCCCAGTACGCCCAGCTGATCGCCCGCCGAGTTCGCGAGCTGCACGTCTTTTCGGAAATCGTGAAGCACAGCATCACGTCTGACGAAATCGCCGCCAAGCAGCCCTCGGCGATCATCCTGTCGGGTGGTCCCGCCAGTGTCAACATCGAAGGCACACCTCGGCTCGACCCGGCAATCTACGAGCTGGGCGTGCCGATCTTCGGCATCTGCTACGGCGCTCAGCTGATCGCCGCCCAACTCGGCGGCACGGTCGGGCGCGGCATGGCCGGCGAGTACGGACGAGCTCACCTTACGCGCACAGCCGATTCGTCAGTACTGCACACTGATATTCCCGACGAGCACGACGTGTGGATGAGTCACTTCGACGCGATCACCGAGCCTCCACCCGGTTTCCGGGCCACGGCGTCGACCAAGGACAGCCCGGTTGCCGTACTCGAGAATGACCAACGACGGATTTGGGGTGTCCAGTTCCATCCCGAGGTTGTGCACTCGCCGTACGGCATGGCGGTGCTGCGTACGTTCCTCCACGACCTGGCAGGTTGCGACCCCAGCTGGAGGATGGCTTCGGTGGTCGACGAGCAGGTCGCCAAGATTCGCGCTCAGGTCGGCGATCGGCGGGCGATCTGTGCCCTCTCGGGCGGGGTCGACTCATCGGTTGCGGCTGCCCTCGTGCACAAGGCGATCGGGCACCAGTTGACCTGCATCTATGTCGACACAGGTCTGATGCGCAAAGACGAGAGCGCCCAGATCATCGAGACCTACGGGCGCAACATGAACCTGGAACTGATCCACGTCAGCGCCGGCGACCGCTATTTCGAGGCTCTGGCCGGTGTCACCGAACCAGAGGCCAAGCGCAAGATCATCGGCGAGCAGTTCATTCGGATCTTCGAGGAGAACACGGGTGGGCTCACCGAGGCGGCCTTTCTGGTTCAGGGCACGCTGTACCCCGATCTGATCGAGAGTGGTGGGGCCGATGGCACCGCCGACGTGATCAAGAGCCACCACAATGTCGGCGGGCTACCGGACGACATGACGCTCGAGTTGGTCGAACCCTTGCGCGACCTGTTCAAGGACGAGGTGCGGGTGCTCGGTACCGAGCTGGGCCTGCCCGACGAGATGGTCTGGCGTCAGCCGTTTCCTGGCCCAGGGCTGGGGGTGCGGATCATCGGCGAGGTCACTCCCGACAAGGTCGCCACACTGCAGGAGGCCGATGCGATCGTCCGCGAGGAGATCGCCTGGGCCGGTCTCGAGCGGGAGATCTGGCAGGCCTTCGCTGTATTGCCCGACATCCGCTCGGTTGGCGTGATGGGCGACGAACGCACCTACGGCCATCCGATCATCATCCGCGCAGTCACCAGCGACGACGCCATGACCGCCGACTGGGCGCGGCTGCCGTACGACCTGCTCGAGAAGATGTCGCAGCGGATCATCAACGAGGTACCGGGCATCAATCGTGTGGCCTACGACATCACTTCGAAGCCCCCTGGCACGATCGAATGGGAATGACCGAACGATAATTCTTCCCTGTCGGCTTCGGCGTCCGTGCCATCGTCGCGGACCCACCGACCTCGGGTCTGTGACGAATTCCCGCCGCGATCGCAACGCGTTCGTAATATTCGGTACACTTCCGACTCGTCCTATGAAGTTGCCTTCATCCCCCCGTGTCGGACGGGTCATCCTTATCGCCTCGGCGCTCACGATGGCCCTGCCGGCCTTATTGCCGCAAGCCGCGCAGGCGACGGTCGGAGACCAGCGCCGCGAGGTCGAGCGGATCGTCGACGAACTCGATCGGCTGCACTCACAAGCCGACATCCTCGCCGAAGACTACGCCGAGGCGGTCGACACCAAGAACCAACTGACGCTCGGGATAGCCGCCGCCGAGCAGCGTGTCGCCGAAAAAGAGTCCGAACTCGACTCGCTTCGTGGCGATCTGGCCGAGGTCGCGATTCGGGCGTTCACAGGCAACGGCGCCGACGTTCTGGGTCCCCTGTTCTCGAACGCCGACCAATACAGCGAGGGCCTGCGTCGCGATCAGTACAGCCGGGTCGCACTCAGCGTCGGCACCAGCACCACCGATGATCTCGACGAACTCGTAAGCGATCTCGACGACGAGCGCAAGGATCTCGAGTCGAAGCGTGCGCAGGTCGAAGCTCTCACGGTCACGATCGCCGACAAGCAGCAACAGACCGAGTCGCTGACCACCGACTTCATCCAGCGCCGCGACAGCGCCCAGGCGCGGCTCGGCGTGTTGATCGAAGAGGAAGAGCAGAGACGGGCGGACGAGGCATATGCCAAGCTGCAGGCCGAATTCGCGGCCTCCCAGCGGGCGGTCGCCAATACCTCTGCCAATCAAGGTGGTGGCGGCACGACCGGCGGCGCGGCGACTGGTGGTAGCAGTGGCGCCACCGTTGGTGGTGCCACCTCTGGCGGCACCAACGGAGGCAGCGCCCCGGCGCCCGCACCGGCACCAACCATCAATGTTCCTTCGGTATCGGGGCGTGCGGGGATCGCCATCCAGGCGGCCCAGGGACAGCTGGGCGTCTCGTACAGGTATGCCACCTCGAATCCCGGTGTCTCATTCGACTGTTCTGGTCTGACGCACTACGCCTGGGGGCAAGCCGGTGTGTACCTGCCACGCAACTCGCGCGCCCAGGCGGCTGCACTCCCTCGTGTTCCGGCCGCTTTGGCGCAGGCCGGCGACCTGCTTTTCTACTACTCGCCGATCAGCCACGTCGGCATCTATCTCGGTGGTGGGCAGATCCTTCACGCCCCGAACTCCGGCACCGTCGTGAAGATCTCCAGCGTTAGCTGGGGCAAGGTCACCGCCGTTGGCCGTCCGGGCTGACCGCTAGCCACCGCCACGCCGCCGCCGTTGTTCCTCGCCACTGCCGCCGTACTACGGTCGGCATTTGTGCAGGGCATCGATCATGACGGAGTCACCGCATGGCTATCGACCAATATCGACGGGGCGATTGCGCCATTCCGGTTCGATCTGATCGCCGGTGGTCGCTCGAACCTCACCTATCTGGTCAGCGATGCGGCCGATCAGAAGTATGTGCTGCGGCGTCCGCCGACCGGCCATGTCTTGGCCACGGCGCACGACATGGAGCGCGAGCACCGCATCATCTCCGCAGTCGGTCTGACCGGTGTCCCGGTACCGCGCGCGCTCGGGCTGTGCACCGACACATCGGTCAATGGTGCATCGTTCTATGTGATGGAGTTCGTTCCCGGCGTGGTGCTCGACAGTGCCGAAGGCGCCGAGCTGCTGGCTCCCGAGTTGCGGCGTCGGGCGTCTGAGCACCTGGTCGACGTGCTGGCCGATCTGCACGACGCCGACGTCGATGTGATCGGTCTCGGCGATCTCGCTCGGCGGGAGGGATATATCGAGCGCCAGCTCAAGCGCTGGTCGAAACAGTGGGCCAACTCGAAAACCCGCGAGCTGCCGGCGATCGACGCGGTCGCCAATCGACTGGGTGCCAATCTGCCGGTTCAGCAAGGTGTGTCGATCGCCCACGGCGACTATCGATTCGGCAACTGCATCACCGATGTCGAGCACGGTCGGATCGCCGCCGTGCTCGACTGGGAGCTGTGCACGCTTGGCGACCCACTCGCCGATCTCGGCTATCTGGGCGTGTATTGGGTCGCCGCGAATGGAGAGGGTCGCGGCAACGACCCGACCAGCGCCCCCGGGTTCATGTCGTATGCCGAGGTGGTCGACCGGTACGCCAGCCGTACGGGACGCGACGTCTCGCAGATCGACTATTACGTGGCATTCTCGTCGTGGCGGTTGGCGGTGATCACCGAGGGTGTATACGCCCGCTACCTGAACGGAGCGATGGGCGACGAGGTCGACTCGGAGGCGCTCGAATTGTTCAGAACCGGAACCGAAGACCTCGCCGCCACGGCACTCGACGCCTTGAGGAGGCTGCAATGAGCCACATGCTCGACAGTTGGGAGCTGGCGACATTCTCCGCTGCCGGTTGCACGCACGAGACGTACCGCAAGGGGAGCGGGCCTGCCGTGATCGTGATCCATGAAATTCCAGGGATCACGCCCAAGGTGGCCGATTTCGCCGAGCGAGTCGTCGCCCGCGGATTGACCGTGGTGATGCCTGACCTCGTCGGTACGCCAGGCAAGGACGTCAGCCTGCCCTACATCATGTCCAGCCTGGCAAAAGTGTGCATCTCCAAGGAGTTCACGTCGTGGGCTCTCAATCGCACTTCCCCGATCACGGCGTGGCTGCGGGCACTGGCGCGGGCACTCCACCTCGAACTTGGTGGCCCGGGCGTCGGCGCCGTGGGGATGTGCTTCAGCGGTGGTTTTGCGCTCGGGATGATGGTTGACGACGTCATGGTGGCGCCGGTGCTGTCCCAGCACTCGTTCCCGATCGCCCGCGGGAAGGGAGAGTCGCGTGGAAACCTCGGCTTGTCGCCCGACGACGAAGCAGCGGTGATCCAGCGCGCCGCCGATGGCTGCCAGGTGCTCGGACTGCGCTTTACCGATGACCGCGCCGTGGGTACCCGGTTCGACACGCTGCGCAAGAAGCTCGGCGATGCCTTCATCGCGGTCGAGCTGCCCAGCCAGTCCAAGCGTGACCATTCGGTGTTGACCGAGCAGCGCGACGACGCCAGCGTCGAGCGCGTCCTCGAGTTCTTCGTCGAAAAGCTGCTTGTCACCGAACTGTAGGGCCGAACGGCCCTACAGTTCGGTGGGATACCCCGGTAGGGTATTGATATGGCCAACCCCGGGTACCACGACGACAAGGCGGCGGTACTCGCCCGTTTGAAGCGAGTCGAGGGTCAAGTGCGCGGCCTGCAACGTATGGTCGACGACGACACCTACTGCATCGATGTGCTGACCCAGGTGTCAGCGGCGACGCGTGCGTTGCAGAGTGTCGCGGTGCAGCTGCTCGACGACCATCTCCGCCACTGCATCACCCACGCCGTGCAATCAGATGATGCCGTCGAGAGCGATCGCATCATCACCGAAGCAACCCGCGCCATCGAGCGCCTAGTCAAGTCCTAACAAGGAGTCATAATGTCCGAAACCCTCACCCTCTCTGTTCCTGGAATGACCTGTGGCCACTGCGAGGCCTCGGTCAAGAAAGAGGTCGGCAGCATCGCCGGCGTCGCCGACGTCAACGTCAACCTCGACACCAAAGACGTGGTCGTCACCGGTACCGGCCTCGATCGCGATGCTGTCGTGGCGGCCATCGACGAAGCCGGCTTCGATGTCGCCTGAGTTGGCAGTTGTGCCAGGCACCACTCGCAACTACGTGGACCTCGATGTCACGGGGATGACGTGTGCTGCGTGCGCGTCTCGAATCGAGCGCAAGCTCAACAAGGTCGAGGGCGTCAGTGCCGCCGTCAACTACGCCACCGAGCGGGCTCGTGTCCAGATCCAAGACGACTCGATCGAACTGGCTGACCTGATCGCCACGATCGAGGCCACTGGATACGGCGCTCACCTGCCATCGCCAGATGTCGAAGGCCCGGACAGGCTTGCATACCTGCGCAAGCGATTGATTGTGGCTGTCGCGCTTGGCCTGCCCGTACTTTTGCTGTCGATGATTTCCGCCCTCCAGTTCGATGGGTGGCAATGGATTGCGCTCGTCTTGGCGACACCGGTCGCGACGTGGGCGGCGTGGCCGTTCCACCGAGCGATGGTGCTCAACCTGCGTCACCACCAAACCACGATGGATACGTTGATCTCGGTAGGCGTAATCGCCGCTTACGTCTGGTCGCTGTGGGCGCTGTTCTTTACCTCGGCGGGTGAGATCGGGATGGAGATGTCGATGTCGCTCGACGTCGGCCCGGCCGACGGCAGCCATCACATCTATCTCGAGGTTGCCTCGACGGTCGTCGCCTTCATCCTCGCCGGGCGCTACTTCGAGGCCCGCGCCAAGCGGCGCTCCGGCGATGCCCTGCGAGCACTGCTCGACCTCGGTGCCAAGGATGTTGCCGTGCTCGATCCAGACGGTTCCGAACGGCGGATCCCCGTCGATGGGCTGCGGGTCGGCGATCGCTTCGTCGTGCGACCCGGCGAGAAAATCGCAACGGACGGCCGTGTCGTCGATGGCACCTCGGCCATCGATCAGTCTTTGGTAACCGGCGAGAGCGTTCCCATCGAGGTCGGTGTCGGCGACGCTGTGATCGGGGCCACCGTCAACGAGCACGGCCGACTGATCGTCGAGGCGGTTCGTGTCGGTGCCGACACCCAATTGGCGACGATGGCGCGTCTCGTTGAGGATGCACAATCGGGCAAGGCCGCGGTACAGCGGCTTGCCGATCGGGTTGCCGGGGTGTTCGTGCCGATCGTGATCGGTCTCGCCATCGTCACGCTGGTCATTTGGCTGCTTGCCACCGGCGAGCCCGAACGATCGTTCAGCGCCGCCGTAGCTGTGCTGATCATCGCCTGCCCGTGTGCGCTGGGGCTCGCCACCCCGACCGCCTTGCTGGTCGGTACGGGGCGTGGCGCCCAGCTCGGGATTCTGATCAAGGGTCCAGAGATCCTCGAGAACACGCGCCGAGTCGACATGATCGTGCTCGATAAGACCGGCACGGTGACGACGGGCCAGATGTCATTGGTCGGTGTGCGGCCCGCCGAAGGTGTCGAGGCCGACGATCTGCTGCGCTTGGCCGGCGCCCTCGAGTCGGGGAGTGAGCACCCGATTGCCAAGGCGATCGTGTCTGCAGCAGTGGATCGTTTCGGCCCGCTCGAAACCGTGTCTCAGTTCGTCAATCGGCCGGGAGCGGGTGTCGAGGGTGTCGTCGGTGGCATGGCTCTGCAAATCGGACGCCTGACCGCCAAGGTCGAGATCGGCCCGGGCGAGACGCTCGTCGAACTGCGTAGCGGTGCCGGCGACGTGATGGGTCACCTCGCTGTCCGCGACACCGTCAAGCCGACCAGCGCAGCCGCCGTAGCCCGATTCCGCCAGCTCGGTCTCGAGCCTGTGTTGCTGACCGGTGACAATCGGGCGACGGCCGAGTCGATCGCTGCAGAGGTGGGGATAACGCAGGTGACCGCAGAGGTGATGCCTTCCGACAAGGTCGCCGTCATTACCGCTTTGCAGTCGGCCGGCAAGGTCGTCGCGATGGTCGGCGACGGTGTCAACGACGCTGCAGCTCTGGCTACCGCTGATCTCGGTATCGCGATGGGAAGTGGCACTGACGTCGCCATCGAGGCCAGCGATCTCACGCTTGTGCGCAATGATCTCAACTCCGCTGCCGACGCGATCCAGCTGTCGCGCCGCACGCTCGCCACCATCAAGGGCAACCTGTTCTGGGCGTTCGCCTACAACGTGCTGGCGATCCCGCTGGCGATGACCGGTCGCCTTTCGCCCGCGATAGCTGGGGCGGCGATGGCGTTCTCGAGCGTGTTCGTGGTAACCAATTCGCTGCGTCTGAAGCGATTCAAGCCCGGCTGAGAATCAGTCGGTGAGGGCGTCGACGGCGATCTGACGGGCGACCTTGTAGTCGGCCTTGCCGTTTGGCGACCGGGGTACCTGATCGACCCACACGACTCGTTTTGGGGCCTTGAAACTGGCGAGCTGCGTCTTGACCGAGGCGATCGCCTCGGCTTCGGTGACCGACGCGCCGTACGCCAGCGACGCCACCGCTGTGGCGGCCTGGCCGAACTTCTCGTCGTCGACACCGACCACCAGACAATCGACTACACCGTCGATCCGTTTGATGGCCTCCTCGACTTCCTCGGGATAGATCTTCTCGCCGCCGGAGTTGATGACCTGGCTGCCGCGGCCGAGCAGGATCAGGTTGCCGTCGACGTCGAGTTGAGCCAGGTCGCCGGGGAACGAGTAACGCACACCGTTGATCGTGCGGAACGTGACGGCCGACCTTTCTGGGTCCTTGAAGTAGCCCAACGGCACCATGCCGCCAGCGGCGACCATGCCGATCTCGCCAGAGCCCGGCACGACCTCGGTGTCGTCGTGCTTGAACACCCTTGTGGTGGGGCTGGCAGCAAACTTGGCTGTCTCGTTGCGGACGCCGCGCATTGTGACCTGGTTGCCCATCGAACCCTCGCTCGATCCGATCGCGTCGAACAGGATCGCTTGCGGGACCAAGTCGAGCAGCTGCTCCTTTACCTCGGTGGTCCACATCACTCCAGACGAGACGATCATCTTGAGTGCTGACGTGTCGTAGGGCTGGCCCCGTTCGATCGCGGCCTGCATGGCGCGGATGATCGGTTTCGAGAAGGAATCACCGACAATCGTGTTGTGCGTCACGCCGTGCCGCTGCATTGCTGTGAGCAATTCGTCGGCGTCGAGGCTGCGGCTGGTCAAGGTGATTACGTGCGCACCGGCGAGGTGATGCATCATGGCGCCCAGCCACAGGCCCGTTCCGTGCATCAATGGTGCACCGGTGATCGACACGGTCGCAGCCCCCTGGGCGTGCACGTGCGCCGTTAGTGGGGCAAGTTCTTCGGCATTCTCTGGGGCAGCGACACCCATAGAACCGAATGCGAGCTGGCAGAAGAATCTGGTGATTGCACCGATGTCGTACATCACTCCCTTCGGCATGCCGGTCGTGCCGCCGGTGTAGAGCATGTAGATGTCGTCTTCGTAGCGTTTGATGGGCGGCATCGGCTCGTTGTCGGCGATCACGTCTGCGTAGGCGAGGGCGCCATCGATGTGATGCTCGCCACCGTCGTCGACCTCGATCAAGAGCTTCAACTTGGGCAGTCTGTCGGCGACCCGGCTGACGCGATCGGCCAGCGATGTGTGGAAAACCAATCCCTCGGCGTCGGAGTTGTCGAGCAGATACCACAGCTCATCATCGAGATAGCGATAGTTGACGTTGACGGGCACGCCCCGCACCTTGAATGCGCCAAACTGAGCTTCGAGATATTCATTGCTGTTGTACAGGTACAGCCCAATCTTCGAGCCCGCCCCGAGACCCGCAGCGTCATATGCACCAGCGACCCGTGCAGCACGTTCTTGGTACTCGAACCAGGTACGGGTGACGTCGCCGTTTGTCACTGCCGGAGCGTCAGGAATGACGTCGGCGATCGATTCCCACGCGGTGGCCCAGTGCATTTCCATGAGCCGTGACACTAGGCGCTCGACCGCGGGCGGAGATGTCCTCGGGCGAGTGCGTTGACCGCGCCGACCGGTGTGGCAGGCTCTCGTCGTGGATGCGACCGATGCTCGACATCGCGAGGTGATCGAAACGGCATGGCGCGACTATGGCGACGCACGCGTGATTTCGCGTGTAGACGAGTTGAGTGCGATGGTGTCGACAAATCGGGTGTACCGGCTGCATCTCAACGACGGATCGCACGTGATCACCAAGTCATCGAACTATGGATCGTTCTTCTTGTTCGCCGAGGATCATGACCGCCTGCATCGAGCGACGCAGCTGTTGCAGGGTGGGCCGTACGAGAACTTCATGGCGGGTGTGCTCACGAGCGACGGCGAGCCCTACCTCTGGTACGACGGTGAGATGTGGGCGGTGTTCTATCAGGAGGTAGTGCACCGTGAGCGGCTGCCGAAGATCTTGACCGACTCGCAGGTGGCAAATCTCGGTCGCGAGTTGGCCAAGTTCCATCGCTCCTGTGCGGGCATTTCTCGGCTGATCCCGGCACCCTCGAAAACAGCCAAGAGCGACGCCGTCAATCTGTTCGAGATGTTGGGATCGCGTAGTGCCAGCGAGCAGTTTGGTCTGGAACAGAGCCGCCTCGACCTCGTGCGGCGGCACACCCACCGATTCCTGATGGCGATGCACGAGTCGGGGTATGACTATTGGCAGAAGATCCCGATTCTGATCGACTGGAATCTCGGCAACTTCTCGGTCGAGCCCGACCCGGACGATCCCGCAGCATTTCGCATGTTCAGCCGCTGGGACTATGACTGGTTCCGAATCGAGTCGCGCCTGCTCGACTTCTACTTCCTATCGAGGGTGGCATCACGCACAGGTGACCGCAGCTCGTTCACATATGGGTCGCACACGCTGCTCGAGCCCCGATTCCGCCTGTTCCTGCAGGCCTACCACGAGGTCTTCCCGCTCGCCGGGCATGAGGTGCTGTTCTTGAAGGAGGCCTACCGCTTCTTCCTGCTCAATTATGTGATCAGGGAGGGCCGCCACTTCTTCCGCCACGATTTTTGGCAGTACCTGCTGCACGACGCCGTCGACGTGCACCTGCCATCGCTCGACACGCTCGATCTCACCCCGTTGCTCGACATCGTCAGGTGAGAGCGTGTTCCTTGCGCGAGGCAAGCCGCCTGATGTTGCCGAGATGGCGAATCATCACGAGCGCGCAGATGCCCGCAGAGGCGAATACCTCCCACGCTTGTTGTTGACGAAGTCCGACGCCGACGGGAAGCAACGACACCGTGATGATCGATGCCACGGAGGCCTTCTTGGTAAACCTGGAGAGCAGGAACCAGAGCGTCACGATCGCCACGAAGACGACCGGGGACAGTGCACCGAAGATACCCCCGCCGGTCGCCACCCCCTTGCCGCCTCGAAACTTCTGCCACACCGGGAACACGTGTCCGATCACGGCGGCAGCGCCCAGCCAGTAGCCGGCCGGTCGGCCATCGACGACCAGCCCCAACCCGGCTGCCAGCGCACCCTTCGCAGCATCTAGTACGAACACCCAGACCCCCCGACGCCAACCCAGCACCCGTGCGACGTTGGAAGCGCCCGGATTACCCGATCCGACCGTGCGGATGTCGATGCCGTTGGCGCGGGCCACAAGAGAAGCGCTCGGAAACGTGCCGATCAGGTAGGCGACCGGCAGTAGCAATGTCCACACGATGAAGAAGCTACTTTCGGATCAAAGCAACCGGAGTGGCGCGTGGCGGCTTGGAGTGGTTCATCATCGGCCGCGGTGTGGTGCCGACCAATACAGTGGCTAAGGCCAACTCGCCCTCGCCGCTGACACATTCGGGGTCGGGCCCGTCGAGCGGCAGCCCGGTGAAGAACTTGGCTGCCATACAGCCGCCCTGGCAGTCGTCATACGAGCCGCACGAGGCGCAGGCTCCAGCCGACTCAGGCCGGCGCAGTTCGACGAACAGATCGCTGTGCTTCCAGACCCGTCTGAAACCGCCCGGATCGCGAACATTGCCGGCCTTGAACTCGTCGTGGATCACGAACGGGCAGGCATAGATATCGCCGATCGGGTCGATCAGGCACACGACTCGTCCGGCTCCACACAGGTTGAGGCCCGGCAGGTTCTCGTCGCCGAGGGCGTTGAGATGGAAGAACGAATCACCCGTAAGCACATTCTCGCCGTGTGCCAGCAGCCATTCGTAGATCCGGCGTTGTTGCGGGCTGGTGGGGTGTAGGTCGTGCCATACGTCGGCACCGCGGCCCGACGGGCGTAAACGTGTGACTCGCAGTTGGGCGCCGTACGAATCGGCGAGCGCCTTGAAGTCATCGAGTTGGCCGACATTGTGACGGGTGACGACGACCGAGATTTTGAAGGGGCCAAACTTGGCGTCGCGGAGGTGGTTCATGGCGCGGATCGCTGTCGTGTACGAGCCTTGGCCACGTATGGCGTCATTGGTGCCGGGATCCGCGCCATCGAGACTGATCTGGATGTCGAGATACTCCATGGCGGCCAGCCGCCGCGCCTTGTCGGCGTCGATGAACGCCCCGTTGGTGGAAAATTTGACGCCGATCCCTTTCGAGATCGAGTACTCGACGAGCTCGAAGAAGTCGCGCCGGATCATCGGCTCGCCGCCACCGATGTTGATATAGAACACCTGCAGTGTGTGCAACTCGTCGAGTACCGCCTTGGCCTCGTCGGTGGTGAGTTCGTGAGGGTCTCGGTGGCCGGCCGACGAGAGGCAGTGCACACATTCGAGGTTGCAGGCGTAGGTGAGCTCCCACGTGAGACAGATCGGAGCGTCGAGTCCACCCTTCAGTTGCTCAACGAGTGCGGTCACGAAGCATCTCCGATTCGATCAAAGACGACAGGGCACGTTCGAACGCGGCGTAGCGGGCCGGCGCAATTTCGCAGGCGGCGAGTGCGTCTGCGACGGTGTCATGTTGGTCGAGGGCTTTCACGACGCGAACGACGTCGTGGTGCTTCAAGAACACGAGCCGACGCGTGTCGTAGTGATACGCCAGAGCACCGAACGGCTCGGGTCTAAGCGCAACCTGCGGATGCAGGGCGAGCGCCCGGTCGAGCAACGCGTTTGGCGCGGCGAAGGCGGTCACGGTGTGGTTGACCGACTCAGTAAACGCCGCACATGCCATCGATCGAGAGTTCCTCGATCAACAGCTCTTCGACGATTTGATCGTCGTGTGCCTCGGCTTCCGTTGCGTCGAGCAGGGTTGTGTCCTGTTCCATTCTGAGCAGCGTATCGCTCTCAGAGCGTCGGATCAGAACGCTCAGAACTCAGGTGCACTGCGGTCGTCGTTGTCGGCATTGTCTGTGTTGACGACCTCGTTGTGCTCGTCGCCCGCTTCGGCCGCCGGATGGACCACGTGGTCGAGGGCGCGGCGCAGCAACGGGCCTGTGTCATCAGGTACCCGCAGTTCGTCGATGTGGCCTGTTTCGGCGTCGATGTGATCACGGATCGGGCGACCGGTTCGGTCGGTCACATGCGCCAACGCTGATTCGAGATTGTTCATCGGCAGCGGTGGCGGCTCGGCGACGGGTGACTTGTTCGGCAGCTTCGTCGGAATCGCCTCGGAGCAGGTTGCCGGACGCCGCCGCATCACGATCACGGCCGCGACCGACACGGCCAGGGCGATCAGGATCAGAATCGAGATCAGAACGGGCACATCATGAGAGTAGCCCTCGGGGCCACCCGCCACCGGGGTTGGTCGTCGGTCAGGGTCAGCGCGCCGGAGTGACCGACATGATGAACTCGGGGTCGCGGCCACGCAGGCGTATCGTGGAAATCTTGATGCCGAGCCGCATCACACCCCAGCCGACCACGACCGTCAGGGCACCGAAGACCGTGACAAGGTCGACGTGACCTCGGTCGGTGGCCCAAAACAGGGCGAGCGCAACCGGGATCGTCGCAATCGCCAGACCGGCCAGCACGACGCCCAACAGCAGCGCCGCCACCATGCCTTTGCCCGACTCGCCGCCGGCGAACGGATTGTCCGACTCTGGGATCGCGATCGGCACCAGCGTCGACTGCACGACGGCGGCGCCCGTTCCGGCCAACAGGCCTCCGACCCCGACACCGCACCCGGCGATCAGGTAGCGCCACTCGCCTGTGATGGCTGCCGCCAGGAGGGGTCCGAGTATGGCCAGCGGAGAGGCGACGATGGCGATGCTGCGAGCCTTGCCGCGCGCCAGCGTCGGTGCGTCGGCTCCAGCCAGGAGTTCGTGGGTCAGCGCCGGGCCGTCGGATCCGAAGCTGTTGCCCGACATGAACACCACTGCCAGCTGTACGGCTCCTCCGACCAACACTGCGCCGCTTCCCGGGCTGTCGCGCAACAGCGTCGGTACCAGCACGGCGGCCAGTCCGACGCCGGCGCCGGTAAACGTCTCGAGCACGGTGCGGGGAGTGCGAAACCTGGTGATCAGGCTGCGCCAAGCGATCGAGCCGCTTGGCCCCTCGCCGCATGCTCGACGGGCGAGGCGTCCGATCCACTTTGCGTCTGCATCCCCGGTCTCCAGCCCGCCTGAAAGCCGGCCCGACAGGGTTAGGCGCCGGGCCGACCAAGCGAATGCGACGATCAGCAACGGGAGCCAGGCGCTGCCGAGCAGCAGGTGCAGCAACGATCTCGCCACCGAATCGTCGGCGTTGCCGATCGCGTTGCCGATTTGCCCTGGTGGGGTCCAGCTCATCATCTGGACGAGTCGTGTTCGTTCTGTGTCGTCGAGGCCACCCAACAATGCCGGCACGAACTGGAACAGGCCGTAGAACACGAGACCGGCGAGGCCCACGGTGATTTGGCCAGCTCGCGGAAAGCGGCTGACGAGGAGTGCAAGCAGGTTGGTTGCCGTACGCGCGACCAGCAGCAGTGACAACAGCCATGAGCCGACGGCGAGGGCGATCAGGGGTATCCCGCTGGCCTGGTCGACCATGCCGATCGCCAATCCTGCACCGAGTGCAATCGTCGACAGCCCTGGTGGCCCGAGTGCCGACGAGGCGAGCAGTCCGATCGCACGCTGACGATCCGACAACGGTTCAGCCGCGATCACCCGGGGATCGATCGGCTGGGCGATTCCTGAGACGATGCCCAGGCCGGTGATGAGGATCACCAACAGCGTGCAGAAGATGACGGCGAGCTGATCGGGCCGGTCGATGGTCTTTCCGGCGATCATGATTGCGGCGCCGCCTCCCAGCCCGACGAGCGCGGCGGACACCGTTGACACGATCGCTCCGACCTGTTCGGCGCCACCGTGCCGGATCGCCCCGCGTAGCAGCCGCCATCTGAGTCGTACAAACGCCGCAAGAACCCAGAGTTGGGCGGCCATCAGCCCAACCAGGTCAGTGCTTCGTGGTCGACCTCGGAAGCGCCGACGACGTCGATCAACGCCTGCTCGAGCCCGCGGCCGTTTCTAAGTGCCGCGGTGTGACCGCTGGCGACGACGCGCCCCTGGTGGATCACGGCGACAAAATCGCACAGCCGCTCGACGAGGTCCATGACGTGGCTGGACAGAACGACGGTGCCGCCGCCGGCGCGGAACCGGTCGAGCATCGAGCGCATCGTGCGGGCCGAGATCGGGTCGACAGCTTCGAATGGCTCGTCTAGCAGCAACAGTCGCGGCCGATGCAGCACGGCGGCCGCCAACGCGGTCTTCTTGCGCATTCCGTGGCTATAGCCGGCGATTTGACGGTTGGCGTCGTCGGTGAGTTGCAGTGTGTCAAACAGTTGCGCGCTGCGCTCGGCCACGAGTTGCGGGTCGAGCTGACGCAGTTCGCCCATGCTGGCGAGGAACTCGCGGGCTGTCAACCGTTCGAATAGTTGCAGCGGGTCGAGCACGACGCCAATCTTCGAACGCGCTGCTTTGAGTTCAGTGGATATGTCGTGTCCGCAGACTTGGATGGTTCCGGCGTCGGGCCGCACGAGCCCGATGACCGATCGCAAGGTGGTCGACTTGCCGCTGCCGTTCGGGCCAACCAAGCCATAACAGCTTCCGGCGGGCACGTCGAGCGTAAGCGCGTCGAGCGCCAGCGTGTCGCCGAACCACTTGGTGAGGCCGGCGATCCGCAGTTGCATCGCGACGGGCGGCGGGAGCGACATGACCGACAGTTTGCCGCTGTTTGGGCGGACGCAGCGCGCGTGCGGTTATGAGACGGCGATGCCGCCATCACAGGTGATCACCGCGCCGACCGTAAACGCCCCCGCACGCGAGCTGAGAAAGATCGCCAAGCCGGCGATGTCTTCGGGTGTACCGACACGGCCACGCGGGGTGCCACGGCCGATGGCATCCCAATCGGTGCCCTCGACGTCGCCGCCGGTGCCAACGCCGGTGCTCAGCATCCAGGTCGGGAATGGGCCGGGAGCGATGGCGTTGGTGATGATGTTGCGCCGCGCCAGTTTGGCGGCCAACTGTTGGGTCATCGTGTGGACGGCGGCCTTCGACGGGCCGTATGAGTACGTGTCGAAGACCGGTGACCTGATCCCGTCGATCGATCCGATATTGATCACGCGCGCCGGATCGTCAGGTGTGCCGGCTGCCTCTAGGAGCGGCAGCAGGCGCTGGATCAAGAAGAACGGACCCTTGACATTGGTGTTGAACACCTTGTCCCAGCCGATCTCCGGGAACTCGTCGAGTGTGGCGCCCCACGAGACACCGGCGTTGTTGACGAGGATGTCGAGCTTCGTTTCGTGTGTCGAGAGCTGGGCGGCGATCGCATCGATCCCCTCGATCGTGGACGCATCACCGGGCAATGGGATGCATTCACTTCCGAACTTCACCATCAACCGTGCCGCTGTGGCCTCGCATGCTGCCGCCTTGCGCGAGCTGATATAGACCTTGACGCCGTTGGCGAGAAAGCCGGCAGCGATCATCTCGCCGATGCCTCTCGATCCACCGGTCACCAAGGCGACCTTGCCGTCGATGGAGAACAGGCTCTGGATGTCCACAGGGGTCCTTTCGATCGGTACCGATCTTGACCGATCTGCGACCGTTGTGACGACCTGGGCTCACCGCCACGGCGCCGAGCGCGCCCGGTTGACGGACCACTCGAGCCTGAGTTGGGCTATCGACTGCATCGGGCATCCTGGGGCAAGGGCCTGGCGACGGAAGCTTCGCAAGCGCTGATCGACCGCGGTTTCGAGCGGTTCGGGGTCGAACGCGTGCAAGCCGAGACGATGGTGGTCCACGCCGCTTCCCTGGGGGTGATGGAGAAGGTCGGAATGCGCCTCGTGCGAACGTTCGTGGCCGACTGGCCGGTTCGAATCGAGGGCGACGAACACGGTGATGTCGAGTACGCGATCACCCGTGATGAGTGGGTCGCCGACCATCACAAGGCCGCCAGTCGGTCGTAATCGCTGGTCGAACCCCCGCGACTCGGAAGCCAACGTGGTCGGCGGCGCCTAACATCACGACGATGCGGCGCAGTCTCGGTTCGATCGTTGTCTCGTGCGTGCTGTTGGCGGCGTGTTCGTCGGGCGGCGATGGCTCGGCATCGTCGGATACCACGAAGGCGTCGGAGGCGCCGGCGGATGGCTCAACGAACGGCGATGGCGCGGCTGGCGCCACGCCCGATCAGGTCGGCGACGGCTCGGCGACCGATCGCCCGTTCGCGACAACGGAGCTGCCCGGCCTGCTCGACGGTTCGAACGAGAAGATCGTCAACGATGACGCCGTTCGAGCCGGCACGCTCGAAAATGGGCTGCGGTACTACGTCCGTCAGAACGACAATCCGGGAGGGAAGGCGTCACTCCGACTGGCGATCAAGGCCGGGTCGGTCGACGAGTTCGGGCCATCGACCGGGGTCGCCCACTTCGTCGAACACATGTTGTTCAACGGAACCGAGGAGTTCCCAGAGAACGAACTGATCGACGTGCTGCGCAGCTTCGGTGCCGCGTTCGGTGCCGACATCAACGCCTACACCGACTTCGACGAGACCGTCTACGAGCTGACGGTGCCCAACGCCGACCAGTCGCTGCAGGCCGGGTTGACCGTGCTAGAGCAATGGCTGTCGCACGCCACTTTCGATCCCGACCAAGTGGTTGCCGAGCGGGGAGTGGTGCTCGATGAATGGAGGCTGAGCACACAGAGCGTCCAGGGGCGCCTGTTCGATGTCGCAGAAACGATGTACCTCAGCGGTACGCCGTACGAGGGCCGCTCGCCGATCGGCACCGACGACTCGATTTCAGCGATGACCGATACCGAACTACGCCAGTTCTACGACGCCTGGTATCGACCCGACAATGCCGCCGTGGTCGTGGTCGGCGAGATCGACGTCGATGACGTCGTGGCAGACATCGAGCGTTTGTTCGGCCCGTCCGCCGATCGATCCGGCAATTCCAGAGCCGCCCCTGACGTCGAGTTGGCGCTCGACACCGAACCGGAATTCGGTCTGCACGCCGACCCCGACCAACAAACCGTCGACGTCGAGGTCACACTCCCGCTGCCCAGCTTCGTTGGCAACGGAACAGCTGCGTGGAGGCTGCAGCTAATCGACCAGATCATCAACGACGCACTGGTGCGACGGCTCGATCAGGACATCGCCGCCGGCACCGCTTCGTACGACCTGATCGGTCCGGGCACCAACAGCTTCGTCGCCTCACTCGACGCCCCGGCGTTGTACGCGGTGACCGATGTCGCCCGCGCCGAAGACGCCTTGCAGTCATTGCTCGACGAGTACGAGCGAACCGACCGCTTCGGCTTCACCGACAGCGAGGTCGAGATCGCCCGCAGCTCGCTGCGGGGTTCGTACGAGTCGTTCTACGCCGGGCGCGAGAGCGCTCAGGACGCCGACTACGCCGACGACTACGTCGATCACTTCCTGACCGGTTCGCCGTATCCCACGATCACTGACGAGTACGAGATCTCGATCGGGATACTCGATGCGATCACCGCCGAGGCGGTCGATCTGCGATTCCGGGCGCGGTGGGCGAACAGCGCCCCGCACGTGATCATTTCGACACCGCGGGCGAGCGCCGGCGAGATGCCGGCGGAAGCCGACGTATTGGGCATAATCGCCGGCGTGGCGGAGCGCGATCTATCGCCCCGCGACGGCCAACGCGACCTCCCCGAGCAACTCATGGCGCGTCCGGAGGAAATTTCGCCCGTCTCGATCGACGACCTGTTGGGCGACGGTGGCGACTCATTCTTCGATCCGGTCGAGATCGTGTATCCGAACGGGGTGCGCGTGATCCTCAACACGAACAAGATCGTCGAGGGCCAGGTCTACTTCCAGGCCGGGAGTCCTGGCGGTTCATCGCTGGTTGCCGATGACGACGTGGTCGATGCGTTGTACGCCGCCGAGATCGTGACAGGCGGCGGTGTCGCCGACTTCAATCAGTCAGAACTCGCCCAGATTCTGGCGGGGAGCACCGCTGACGTATCGGCCTACATCACGCCGCACGTCGATTACTTCGCCGGCTCGTCGGCCACTGCCGATCTCGAAGACCTGCTGCAGTTGTTGCACCTGTACATGACCGAGCCACGGTTCGACCCGGTGGCGTTGGCCCAGCTCGTGAGCCAGGTCGGGCCCGCAGTCGCCGATCCGGCCTCGCTGCCCGATTTGGCGGGTGACGATGCCGTGCGTGATCTTCGCTATCCCGGCGAGCTGAGGTACGCGACGCTGCCGACCCCCGAGCAGTTCGACACGCTCGACCTGGCGGGTGTCGAACGAGTGTGGGATGCCCGCTTCGGGAACGCCGCCGACTGGGTGTTCGTGTTCTCCGGTGATTTCGACGGCGACGCCGTGACCGAGCTGGCCGGCGCCTACCTGGCGACGCTCCCGGCAACCGAGCCCGAACAGTGGGTCGATGTCGAGGATCCGCCGCCGGCCGGGGTTGTGAGTGAGAAGATCGAGGCAGGCACCGGTGACACCGCCTCGCTGACGATCTTGTTCACCAGTCCGGTCTCGACCGTCGATGCCGTGCTTCGTGTCCACGCTGATGTGGCAACCGAGTTGGTGAGCGCCCGACTGACCGATGTGATCAGGGAACGCAACGGCGACTCGTACTCGCCCTTTGCTGTCAGCTACGTAAATGTCGATCCAGATGCGGCGATCGAGACGTATGTTTCCGTCTCGGGCTCTCCGGACCGAATCGAGGCGGTCGCCGATCTGGTGATCGACGAGTTGGCCGACCTCGCCGAGAATGGTCCGACCGAGCAGGAGTTCTTCAACGCCTACGCTCAGGTCGAAGAGGCCTACAACTTCGTCAACAATGGCGGTTTCATCACCGAGCTACTCGACGACGCGATCTACGCCGCGATCGATCTGGAGGACTATCTGTTCAAGATCGGTGCGCTCGCCTCGGTGTCGGCCAACACAGTCCGCACCTACCTCGCCGCGCACACCCCGCCCGACCAGTACATCCAAGTCATCGTCGTCCCCCGCTGAGTTGGCAGTTGTGCCAGGCACAACTCCGAACCGATCACAGTTCGACGGTGCCGATGATCGCCGTCGCCACACGGCCACCGACCCAGATTGTGCCGCCATCGTCGCGGTCGAGGTACACGAGACCGTTGCGGCCGAGGGCCGTGCCCTGCCGGGCCGTGTACGAGCGAAGATTCGGGTCGCGCTCCATCAACCATTGGGCGAGCGACGCGTTAAGGCTGCCGGTGACCGGGTCTTCCTCCATGCTTTTGGGGCCTGGGAAGAAGGCCCGAACATCGACGTCGTGGGGGTCGTCAGGGCCGGCGGGTCCGACGACACCGAGCTTCAAGTCGAGTGTTCCCCCAAAGTCGGGTTCGAGCGCAAGCACATGGTCGGCCGAGGGGAGCAGGGCGGCGATCCAGCCGGGGCCGTTGTCAGCCCAGCTCACATCGACGATGTCAGGACCCAGCGCTCGTTCGACCCTGACGCGCATTTCCTCATCGACCGGTCCGGATCGGATTCGATCGGGAGCGGCGAACGCCAAACGATCGTCGCCGCGCCGGATTTGCACCAGCCCGACACCGCACTCCTGCACGACGACACCGTCGACTTTCGGAACTCCGCCATGGTCGAGCCACACCTGGCACGAACCGAGGGTCGGGTGCCCGGCAAACGGCAACTCCCAGGTGGTGGTGAAGATCCGAACGTGGTAGTCGGCGGATGGACTTGTCGGCGGTAGCAAAAACGTCGTCTCCGACAGATTGGTCCAATTGGCAAATCGTTGCATCTCTTCGGTCGATAGCCCGCCGCCGTCGACGACGACGGCGAGCGGGTTTCCGGATTGTGGGGTCGTTCCGAACACGTCGACCTGTTGAAATCTGCGTTGCATTGGTGCAGCCTGGCACGCCTGATCGAACTGAGTTGTAGTTGTCCATTGCCGGATGACTTGATCGACTTGATCTGGATCCGATGTATGGCGGCTTCGATGGTTACAGTCGAGAATGCGGTGCCGATCGTCGGCGTACGCCCGGTCAGCCCGGTGCAACCCTCTGGAGTCCAAGTGAAGACGAGAGCGGCAATTTTACGTGAACGCAATCAGCCCTGGAGCGTCGAGGAGATCGAACTCGACCCGCCCAAGGCAGGTGAGGTGCTGGTCAAGCTGGTCGCAACGGGCATGTGTCATTCCGACGAGCACCTGGTAACCGGTGACCTCGCGGGTGCGACGCCAGAGCTTCCTTTGATCGGTGGTCACGAGGGGTCGGGCGTGGTCGTCGAGGTGGGTGACGGCGTGTCGTGGCTCGAGCCAGGCGATCACGTCGTGTTCGGGTTCGTTCCGTCCTGTGGCAAGTGTTTGTATTGCGCAGAGGGTCGGTCGAACCTGTGCGACAACGCGATGTACTTCGCGGCGGGTATGCAGTTGGACGGCAGCGCCCGTCATCATGGGGTCGGCGGCGAGGATCTGGCGTTGATGTGCTTGCTCGGCACGTTCGCCGAGCACACGGTCGTGAACGAATCGTCGTGTGTCAAAATCGACAAGCAATGGCCGCTCGACAAGGCGTGCCTGCTCGGATGCGGCGTGGTGACCGGGTGGGGCTCTGCCGTGTACGCGGCCGACGTCAAGCCCGGCGACTATGTCGCCGTCGTCGGCCTTGGTGGCATCGGTGCCAACGCCGTGCAGGGCGCCAAGATGGCCGGCGCCCGCGTGGTCGCCTCCATCGATCCGGTCGAGTGGAAGCACGAGATGGCGATCAAGTTCGGCGCCACCCACACCTATTCGTCGATGACTGAGGCGATCGGTGATCTCGAGAACGCCACCTGGAACCGTGGCTACGACAAGGTCATCATGGCGACCGGGCTCGGAAACGGCGACCAGATCGGCGAGGCATTCTGGCTGGCCGGCAAGGGCAGCAAGATCGTCATCACCAACCTGCACTCGATGGCGGACCAAACGATTTCGCTTCCGACGACACTCTTCACACTGTTCGAGAAGCAGCTCGTCGGCACCATGTTCGGGTCTGGAAACATCCGCAAGGACGTGCCTCGCTTGTTCGAGTTGTACACGCAAGGTCAGCTCAACCTCGACGATCTGATCACCAACACGTACACCCTCGATCAGATCAACGACGGCTTCGAGGCGATGCGCAACGGTAAGAACATCCGTGGCGTGATCATCTTCGACTGACGCACGTGCGTGCGTGGCGAAACGTCGCCATTGACAGGGTGCTCGATCGCTGATCAGCAGATGTTGATCAACGATCGATCAGCCACATATCACGTTGCGGTCTGGGGCAATACCGACGATGTTTTCACTGGCCTCGACCTGTGGCAGGGTGGTCGCCACCACGCCGTCGGGATTGTCAGGGACGGACGAATCGCCGGTCGTCGTGGTCGGCGAGGTGGTGGTTGTTTGCTCGGTCGCGAATTCCTGATCGGGGGCCGAGGCCAGCGTGGCCTCCCCCCGGAAAACGGCAAGGATCGCCTTCATGTTGCTGCCGCCGATCAGTGGCCGTTCGATCGACTCGCCGTAATCGTTCAATTCCGAACTCGACTCGACCCGGTAGGTGGTGATCTCTGCCGGGTCGAGCCGGCGCAGCGTGTTGGCGAACTCGAGCATGCGGCGCACGGTGAGGTCTTCGTCAGTGACAAGAAAGTCGCGGTTGGTCGTAATCAGGGCCGTAGCAAGTTTGGGTGAATACAGGCCGTCGTTGATGACGGTGGAGACCACACGACGAAGGAAATCTTGCTGGCGGGCGATTCGGCCGAAGTCCGAGGTGCCGTCGGTGATCCAGTTTCCACTGCCAGGCGGATCTTCGAACTGGTAGTGGCGGGACCGCACATAGGCGAGAGCATTGTCGCCATCGAGGTTGACGCAACCGGCCTCGGGAATCAACAGGCCGCTGTGTCGATCGCGGGCGGGAAACGCAAAAGGCACCTCGACCCCACCTACCGCGTCGACGAGCCGTTCGAAGGCGCAAAAGTCGATCTGGACGTAGTGGTCGATCGGGATCCCGAAGTTGAGGAAGATCGTGTCGATCAGCTTGGTCGGGTCATCGCGACGGTAGGCGCTGTTGATGCGGGCCTTGCGGCCACCGGCAATGTCGACATAGAGGTCGCGCGGCAGCGAGAGCACGGCCAGCTGATTTTCCTTGGGGTTCGCCCGCCAGATCATGATCGTGTCGCCGCGCTCGCCGATGCTTTCGCGGTCCTCGAGGGCGGCGCCGTTGTTGTCGAGGCAGGCGTTGTTGTCGGCACCGACGATCAGGAAGTTGGCCGCTTCTGGCTCGGCTAGCTCGATGCTGGTCGTGGTGACGTCGCCCCGGCTCGGCAGGGTCGTGTTCGCGCCGGGCACGATGACGGCGGGGGTGTCGGCCTCCCCGTTGTGTTGTGACGTCGGAGCTTCGAGCGTGATCAGATTGCGTTGGGACAGCACCCATTGCCCCGCAGCCAGACCGCCGGCCGTGACAAAACAGGCGATGGAGACCAGGATCACCAGCCCGAAAGTTAGGCGTTGTGGCCAGGTGCGCCGCGGCTTCTTGGTGATCATGGCGTCGCTATCGTACCGGTCGCAAAGCTGCCACTTCCGGACTGAGTGTGACTGACACACCTCGAAGTTCTAGCCGAGAACTACGACCTTCGTGCCGACCGGAGCCCAACCCCACATGAATTGTGCGTCGGGGGTTGCCTGGCGAACGCATCCCGCCGACAACGCGATACCGAGCTGGCTGACCGACTGAACGGCTAGGCCGGTGGTGGTATTTGTCGGAATCTCGTGAAAGCCGATGTTGTCGCCGTTGGCCCCCTTGGCGAAGCGCACCATATAGCGCCAGCAGATTGCCGGGTTCTTGATGTTGCAGGTATAGCCAGACCGGGAGAACACGCTGTACGTACCGGCAAGCGGCTGGTTCCAGGTGCGTCGGCCGGAAACGAGGTGGGTCTTCGACACGGTGCCGTCGGCCTCGACTGTCCAGACCCGCATTGCCGCCTTCGAGTAAACGACTCGTCGACCTTCTCCGGAGTTGGCCGGAAGCACCCAAGACGGCGGGAGGGTCGTGGTGGTCGGCGGCGGAGGCAATGTGTCGGCTACCTGGGCCTGCGTACCTCGCGACGGCGTTGCGCCCGAGTGAGTGGCAACGAGTGGCGGCGCGGTCGCGATGGTGGTCGCGGTCGCGATGGTGGTCGCGGTCGCGATGGTGGTCG
>CALFRK010000054.1 GCA_937919625.1 uncultured Ilumatobacter sp. | reverse complement strand
CACGAGTAGGAGCCGCCACCGGCGATCGTGCCGCCGGTCGCGCATGTCGTCGCCGTGATCCCGTTGTGCCCGGTCGTCGTGATGTCTCCGTAGGGAGAGTCGGTGAGCGAGCTCAGGGTCGCGTTACCCTGCGGCGCCGAAGCGTCGTTGAAGACCTTGACCGGGATCTGCACCGAGCCGCCGGGCTCGGAGATTGTCGCAATGAGGTCAGGGCCCGTTTCGTTGCCCTTGACCACTCTCGGCTCGGGCGGCCTGCCGCACAGCCCTTCGGCAACCTGCCGCAATGCGTCGTCGAGTGCACCAAAGCTGGTCACACGAATCGCGTCGACGGTGCTCATGTTGAGCGTGCCGGTCCCCTGCCATGTGTCGGGAGTGCCAGGCTCGATCGTGTTGGCGAGCAAACTGAAGTTGGAGGCTTGGGAAGCGGCACCCACCCCGATGCCCAACACATGCGCAGGCGTGCCCTTGATCGCATTCAGTTCGTCCCGAGCTGCGGCCGCGGCATTGGCCGCGCTGCTGCCGCCCGCACTGGACGTGTTGGTCGTGTTGGGTACACCGTCCGTCAAGAACACGACAAGCTTGCCGGGACCAGGATCGCCCGCACCATCGGCAAGGCCGAGGCCGGCTTCCCAGTTCGTGAACTGCTCGCTTCCGCTGTTGCTGCCGGGGTTGTAGCTTGTTGCGACCGTATTGTTGCCCCCACCGTTGAGGTATGTGGTCACTTGGCCGCTGAGAGTCGGCGTCACCACCTGAAAGGCTGTCGATCCCCCAATGTTCGCCAGGCGACCGTGGGTCCCAAACTCGACGATGCGAATCCGCGAGCCGGTGTTCTCGAGCCCCCGTACGAGTGAGGTCACCGCCGCCTCGACGGCCGCCTCGGCGCCGGTTGTGGATGCGATCGACCCTGACTCATCGAGCACAAGCGTGACATCGAGCCCACAGGACTCGGCCAGGTCGGGATTCGCCACGGCAACCAGTTCGGCGGTCTGCTCCGCCGCCAAACCGCCGCTTGTCATACCGATCGAGGCGGCCACACCCATGACGAGCGCGATCCCGAGATAACCCCTTGTCCGTCCGCTCGTCGCCGTCTTCGAAAACGACTCCAAACCCAACTGTGATGCCTGCATCACGTGCCGCCTTCCGTGGTTCATCGTTCCGCTCCTCTGTCCGCACTTGTACCGCAGGGAACGCTGATGCTCCCGACGGCCCGTTGACCAGGCGAGTCCTCCGTCGGCACCACCTGGCAGGAGATCAGTATCCCATCGACGTCAAGAAGAAGCAAAGTATTTCGTGACGCGAAGCGTCACAATCACTATAAATACCACGATGCGCGGTTGCCCACCCACGAAGGGGGAATCAAGCTGAGGCTTTCTTGAGATAGACCCGAACTCTGTGAGTTTCCATCCGGTCGCCCAAGCCCTGCCAAGACTCGCTGTTGCGAGTCACGGAGGGTCGCCAATCAGTGCTCTCGAGCCGGCTCGCTACGGTGACAGGCGATCGATCTGCCAGCGCCCGTCGACTGGGCGGTAGCGGAAACGATCGTGGAGACGGCTCGGGCGGCCTTGCCAGAACTCCCACTCTTCGGGCACCAATCGCCACCCGCCCCAGTGCGCAGGGCGCGGCACGGGGTGGCCGGCAAATCGCTTCTCGTGCTCGACGAACGACCTCATCAACTCATGCCGATCGCGAAGCACCTCCGACTGCGGCGACGCCCACGCCCCGATCTGACTGGCCTGGGGACGCGAGGCGAAGTATTCGTCACTCTCGCTGTCACTGACCCGCTCGACCGAGCCGCGAACCCTCACCTGGCGGTGAAGGTCGAGCCACGCGAAGGTGGCCGCCGCCACAGGACGCGCACTGAGCTGATGGCTCTTGCTGGACTCGTAGTTCGTGAAGAACGTGAAGCCAAATTGATCGGCATCGCGAATGAGCACGACTCTCGCATCTGGCATGCCGCGCAAATCGACGGTTGACAACACCATTGAATTGGGCTCGGCAACGGACGCATCGAACGCCTCCGCATGCCAGGCGTGCCATTGCTGCATCGGATCGCGGTCGAGATCGGGCAACTCGAGTCCGGCGGTCTCGTACTGAATCCGCCGGTCGCGAATTAGTGATCGATCCCCGTAGCTGTCCATGGGTCAATTCTCGATGAGATCGATGCCGCGCATATAGGGGCGAAGGGCCTCGGGGACCGAAACCGAGCCGTTCGCGTTGCGATAGTTCTCGACGATCGCCGCCCACACCCTTGGCACGGCCAACGCCGAACCGTTGAGGGTGTGTACGAAGGCAGTGCCCTTGTGCGGTTTGCCCTCGGCATCGACGGGCCGGTAGCGAATGTCTGCACGGCGTGCTTGGTAGTCGCTGAACCAGCTGATCGACGACACCTCCAACCAGGCGTCGGCGCCGGGTGCGTAGACCTCGATGTCGAAACTGCGGTGATGGCTCTGACCCATGTCGCCGGCGCAGATCTCGATGATCCGGTACGGAAGCCCGAGCACCTGGATCGTTCCCTCGGCGCGGGCCACCATGTCGTCGAGCAGAGCGGGTGCCTGCTCAGGCGTGGACAGGGCGAGGATCTCGACCTTGTCGAACTCGTGGGCGCGCAGCATGCCACGCGTGTCGCGTCCTGCGCTGCCGGCCTCTCGCCGGTACGACGGGCTGTACGCCATGAACCGCTTCGGCAGGTCGGCGGCGTCGAGAATCTCGCCCGCATAGATCGACGTCAGTGGTACCTCGGCCGTGGGGATGCACCACAGGTCGTCGCGCTCGATCGCAAACGCATCATCGGCAAACTTCGGCAACTGACCTGTTGCGGTGAGGGTAGCCGTCGACACCAGTGAGGGCGGCCGAATCTCCTCGTGGGCATCGGCATTGCGATCGAGCGCGAGTTGGCACAGCGCGCGGGCGAGCGTGGCACCCGCACCGCGTTGCATCGTAAACATCGACTGGGCGATCTTGGTGGCACGCTCGTTGTCGAGGATGCCGAGTGCCGTCGCCGTCTCCCAGTGTGGGACGCGCTGGTGATCGGGAAACGACTCGGGCAGAAACGGCCCCTTCACGACCGGGTTGTCGGCATCACTGGTGCCATCGGGTGCTCCCTCGAACGGCAGGTTCGGAATCACCAAAAGCTCCTGGCGCAACCGGTCGTTGAGCGCATCGTGTTCCCCTGCCAGCTGCTTCTCGCTTTCACCGAGCTGGCGGCTGTCCGCTTGGAGCGCCTCGGCCTGATCGACCTGGCCGTCGCGACGAAGCATGCCGACGTCTTTCGAGATCGAGTTGACACGTGCTCGCAGTTGGTCGCGCTCGACGAGGATCTCGCGTAGCCGAACATCGAGTGAGGACGCACGATCGAGCGCCGCCATCACACTGGGGTCGTTGCGCCTCGCCAGAGCGGCGCGGACCCTGTCGAGATCATTGCGAATCAGCCGTACGTCGATCACGAACGCGAGGCTATCGGCAGCATCCCGACCAGTCCTGGCCGGTTGGCCGGACGAGCTAGCGACCGAGGCGATGCGTCGGGCTGTCAGCCAGCGTCGGTTTGCGGCACGCTCTTGGCGAATTGTCGTTCGACATCTTCGGTGGTAAGCGCGGTTTGTTCGTTGCCGACGGCATCAACGGCAGAGATCTTACTGCCGCGCTTGAAATCGTACGACTCGCTATGGCGAGCTGCGAACTTCGTAAAGAAGAGAAAGATCACGATGCCCCACAGGTACAACCCGCCGGCAACCTTCATGACTGCTCCGGCCAACTGTTGATCGTCGACGGCCGAGATGCCCCACAGACGGAGCGGCTTGTCGTAGGCCTTGTAGACGACATCGTCGGCGAACGTCAGCCAGGCTGCAGGCACGGTCGGCACCACCGATTGCAGAAACAAATAGATCATCGCGCCAGCGACACCGATCCTGAACTCGGGCAACGGGCCGCAAACCGGCATCCACATCAGCAGCGAGGCCGACACCACGAGTATGTGGATGCCATAGTGCATCGGACCGTTGGCGACCGACTCATTGACGATCAGCGGGATGTGGATGAACATCACGACGCCGTTGAACAACACCGCCGCGATCACCGGCATCGTGAACCACTTGACCACCCGGTACAGGCCACCATCACCGAGCAGGATCCGTGCCAGCCAGGTCGGCGTTGCCATCAACGCCAGGGGTGGAAGAAAGTAACTCAGCATCATGTGCTGCAACATGTGGGCGGAGTAAAGGTACTCCTCACTGATGTCGTGGATCGGCCAGTCGGAAGCGACCCACAGCACCAGCATCGCCAGCACGAAGCTGATCGTGTTGGCACGCGAAACGACCGGTTGACCCTTCGCCACCGCCCCTGGCCCGATCACGCGAACCATGTAGACGTAGGCGGCGGCCAGGAAGGCGACAAGCACCCACACTTCGGGGTGCCACTGAAACGCCAGCGGATCGACCGGCAGGTCGGTTGCCACGCCGGCCGCCCGCTCAGCGATGGAGTTCAGATGTTGCCCCACGGCAGGGCCTTTCGGAGATCGATCAGGAGCCGAAGAACCTGAAGGTGAACAACATCGCGGCGTAGACCGCGACCGCCAATCCGAGCCCGAGATAGAACATCAGGCTGAACAGACGATTGTCGAACTTGAGGTGCATAAAAAACAGCACCACACTGAAGAACTTGACCAGCATCAGGCCTAGCAGCAGCGGCAGAAAAACGGCTCCGAGCTCGTCGACCTTGTAGCTGATCGCCACCTCGATCGCCGTGATCAGCGCCAACGCCAACGCCAACCTGACGTAGCTCAGGTCGCTCCAGTGATCGTGGTTCGCCTCATCATGTTCGGTGGCGTGTGCAGTCTCGGTGCTCATACGCAGTACCTCAGGCCGGGATCAGGTAGACGAGGGTGAAGATCAGGATCCACACGATGTCGACGAAGTGCCAGTACAGACCGACAAGCTCGACGACTTCAGCCTTGTCGCCGGGTATACGGTTTTTCAGGATCATGCCGACGGTGGCCAGCAGCATGATCACGCCGATCGACACGTGGACACCATGGAAACCGGTGAGCGTATAGAAACTCGAGGAGAACAGGCTGGTGGTGTAGCCCAGCCCTTCACGGTAGAAGCTGGTGAACTCGTACACCTGGCCGGCCACGAACAGCGAGCCAAGGATGGCGGTAACGGTCAACCACAGGTTTGTGTTGCGATCGTCCTTGCGCTTGGCAGCCGTGACCGCCAGCACCATCGTGAGCGACGACATCAGCAGCACGAAGCTGGACGCCGACGTAAACGGGATGTCCCACACTTGATCGGGCCCGAGATTGGCGGTGTGCCGACCCCGGTACAGCATGTAAGTAGAGATCAGCCCGCCGAACAACAGGCACTCGGAACCAAGGAACAACCACATTGCCAGCTTGTTGTTGGACAGGCCCGTCGAGGTGGCATGCCCGTGATCGTCGTGCTCGGCGACGGCATCGTGAACGGCGGTGTCAGCCATGGGTCGAAACCTCCAGTTCGGCGCTGCCATCAGGGGCAGGCGGGTCGTAGTCGCCAGCCGAGGCGGTGTGCGGCTCGAGACTCCAGCCGAACATCGAACCCAGCGCGATCGCTGCTCCGACCGGGATCAGGAGCAGGTTGAAGATGATGCCGTAGGCCATCACCGGCAACGAGAACGCCAACAGTATCGGCCAGTACGACGGCGACGGCATGTGGATGTGAGCCTCGGCGTTGGCCTCTTGCTCGGCCAGGATCGCTTCTGCTGTAGCGACCTGGTGGAAGTCGTGGTGATCGCCCTCACCGCGGTCTTCGTACTTGCGGTGGAAGAACTCATCGAGGTGACCGACCGTGGGGATCACGTCGAAGTTGTGCTCCTTGGGCGGGCTCGTGGTCATCCACTCGAGCGACCGGGCATCCCACGGATCGAGTGGTGCACGCTCTGGGCGGCGACTTGTGATGAGCACATTGATGAAGAACAGCAGAACACCGGCGCCGAGGATGAAGGCACCGATCGACGAGACAAGGTTCCAGAAACCAAGATTGAAGAAACCCTCACCCGCCCGGGCCTCGGTCCACACGTACATGCGACGCGGTTGACCCTGCAGGCCGATGATATGCATCGGGCCGAAAGTCAGGTTCATGCCGACGATCATCGTCCAGAAGTTCCACTTGCCCAACTTCTCGCTGAGCAGCTTGCCGAACATCTTGGGCCACCAGTAATAGAGGCCAGAGAAGATGCCCATGATCGCTCCACCGAACAGCACGTAGTGGAAGTGGGCGACGATGTAGTACGTGTCGGTTTGTTGGGTATCGGAAGGTGCGACTGCGTGGGTGACACCGGACAGACCGCCGATCGTGAACTCGACAATCAGACCGATCGAGAACATCATCGCGGTCGTGTAGGTGAGCTTTCCGCCCCACAACGTCATCGTCCAGTTAACGATCTTGACTCCGGTCGGGATCGCAATCGCCATCGTCGACACAGAGAATACGGCAACCGAGATCGGACCGATCCCCGAAGCGAACATGTGGTGGGCCCACACGCCCCATCCGACGAAACCGATCGCACAACCGGAGAAGACCACCAGCGGGTAGCCGAACAGCGGCTTCTTCGAGAAGACGGGAAGCACCTCCGACACGATGCCGAATGCCGGCAAGATCAAGATGTACACCTCGGGGTGTCCGAAGATCCAGAACAGGTGTTGCCAAAGTAACGGATCAGCACCCGCTTCGACCGTGAAGAAAGTGGCGTCGAAGTTGCGCTGGAACATCAGCAGGAACAGAGCCACGGTTATGACCGGAATCGCGAACAGCAGCAGGAACTGAACGACCAAGATCATCCACGTGAAGATCGGCATTTTCATCAGCGACATGCCAGGGGCGCGCATGTTGATGACCGTGACAATCAGGTTGATCGCACCGGTCAACGAGGCGATACCCGTTATCTGCAGGCCGAGACCCCAGAAGTCGATGCCATTGGTAGGCGAGAACGGGATCGATGAGTTGGGGGCGTACATGAACCACCCGCCATCGGCAGCACCACCGAGCAGCCACGAGGTGTTGAGGAACAGACCGCCACCCAAGAAGCACCAGAAGCCGAAGGCGTTGATGCGTGGGAAGGCGACGTCGCGGGCCCCGATCTGGAGCGGGACAAAGTAGTTGGCGAATGCGGCCGCCATCGGCATCACGAACAAGAACACCATCGTGGTGGCGTGCATCGTGAACATCTGGTTGTACTTGTCAGCCGACAGGATCGTGCCGTTGGGTCCGGCCAACTGAAGGCGAATCAACAGAGCTTCGAAGCCACCGACCAGGAAGAAGAACAGCGCAACGGCGCCGTACATGATGCCGATCTTCTTGTGGTCGATCGTGAACAGCCACGACTTCCAACCTGTCGATTCGACGGGGCGACGGAACACGCCGTACGACGACGAGGGCGTCGCGACGGCCGGAGTGGTGGCAGGTGCAGGTTTCTCGATCGGAGCCATGTCAGATCACTTCCGCTCGATCAAGTAGGCGACCAGTTCGTTGATCTGGTCTTCGGACAGGGCTAGATACGGCATACCGCGGGTCTTACCGTTGGTCGATTCGAGGTTTGCTGGATCGGTGTACATCGGCTTCTTGGAGGGGGCGTCACGCAACCATTCTTTGAGATCGATCTCATTGAGCGTGCCCTCGGTGACACCTTCGAGGTAGAGGGCGCCGAACCGTTGCGACGATGCCTCCCACACTTGTTGGCGACGATCCTCGGTGATCAGATCCCAGCTGCCACCGGCGAACGTATTGCGGGTCATCAGGTTGGTCAGGTTGGGCGCGGCGCCACTCCACACGAACTGCTCTGGCGACGCCACGACGAGTTCGCCGTCAGCGTTTGTGAGCCCATCGACCTGATGGCAACGCGAGCACTGGGACACGAAGGTTTGCTCGCCCTTGGCTGCCAATGTGCCCTGCTCGGGCGACTGGTACGGCTCGAGCTGGTTGTCGATCCAGCTCTGGAAGTCGGCGTCGTCGAGAGCCACGATTTCCATCCGCATATTGGCGTGCGAGAGCCCACAGAACTCGGCGCATTGGCCAGCGAAGATGCCGGGCTGGTTGGCGTGGAAGTTCCAGGTGTGAACACGACCCGGAACCATGTCGCGCTTGCCATTCAGCTTGGGAACCCAGAACGAGTGGATGACGTCGCGGCTGGTGCCGCGGATCACGACCTTGGCGTCGACAGGGATCACCATCTGGCCGCTGGTGATGATCGGTGCGGCCTCTCCGGTGGGGGCGAACCCACAAATGTTGCCGTCGGCATCGACCGGGTAGTCAAACTCCCACCACCACTGCTGACCGGTGACGTTGACGACGCAGTCGGCGTTATCGGTGTCGCTGAGCGAGATCACGGTCGCCACGGTCGGCACCGCGATTCCGGCCAACAGCAAGGCCGGAATCGCGATAAAGACATATTCGACGAGCGCGTTGCCGTGGCTCTGCTCGGGGATCGGCTGGCCACGATCTTTGAACTTGACAACCACAAAGGCGATCACGGCAAACACGATGACGCCGACGATGCCGGCGATCAGGAAGATCGGCCACTGCAGGTTGTGGATGTCCTGGGCGTACTTACCCTCGGGCGCCCACGTGTCCTGGGGGGCGTTACTGGCACACGACGCCAGCGCGAAGGAGGCACCGATACCGACCGCTGCGGTTCGCAGGCGCGGTCGGTTCGAACGAGTATCGGGGGGTTCGATTGGCATCAAATCTGTCCGTACTTTCTCAGGCTGCACTTTCTCAGGCTGCGTCACGCTACGGCTCATGGCACCACCACAGTCAACTCGGCATTAGAGCCCGGCACGTAGAAGGCGAACCCTTCAGCGACCGCGATGCTCGGTCGGTTGATAACGATTGTCAACAACTGTGCGCCGCCCTCTTCGACGAGCGCCGTGCAGACCCGCTCGGGGCCGAGCGGCCCACCGTTGTCGTCGACGGCGGGGTGCAGATCGATCACAAGCCGTGCGGGCGCTGCGGACTGGTTGTGGAAGATCACATTGCTCGAGTTCGACCTGACGATGGTCAGCTCGTCGAAGTTGCCGTCGAAACCCGGCACATCGACGGCTAGATCGTCGTTCGCAAACGTGATCTCTGCGGCGACATTCGACTTGGCGGCGACCGATTGGCTGGCATCTTTGTCTGCCTCGGTCTCGTCTGCAGTACAAGTATTCTGTTCGGCCAAATCGCCCGTTGTGTGATGTGGCTCGATCTCGCGTTCGCCGTTGAGGCCTGCGACTGCGCCGCCTGCGACCAGCGCCAAAACGACGATCGAAAAGGCGCCGGTCATCGTGGCCCGCGAGATTCCCCGCTTGGCACTAACCAGCGATGCAACGACGATCACCAGAACACCAGCGACAGAAAACGCGGCGACGGTCGCTGTGGCAGTCGGCAGGCCGAGCATGACGCGGCTGAAGGCGTACACGACGACGGCAGCCCCAACCGCACCGGCGACCGGTAGTTCGAGAGGATCGACCATCACGTTGCGGGCATCGGAGTTGAAGTTCGGCTCACCCGAAGCCCGCTCGCTCCAGCCCTGCACGAGCCATTCGAGCGCCCCGGCGATCACGGCGATCAGGCCGAGCGTGAAGAAGGTGCGGTTGGTGACCAGACCGAGCGTCATCGTGGTGGCACCGAGACCGACGAGCAACGGCCACAGGCTGGGGCGTGCGGTGGCCTGCGCAGCAGCGGCCGAGTCGAACGCGCTGGGTTCCATCGCCGAGATGTTTGAGTCCCTGACGAACAAGTTGAGGCCGGCAAGCAGCGACAGGGCGACGGCGGTCGAGACCAGACCGATCGCGCCAAGCGTGCCGTCTTGGGCGATGCCGTAAACAGCGGCGAATACCCAGGCCGCCGCAGCGGAGCCGATCAGAAGTTTGGAGCCGGTGGTGAACATCGTGATGCTGAACTCACTTGGTGACGTAGACGACGAACCAGACCGCGGAGTACGCAGCGGCAGCGAAGTACCAGTAGAGGGCGTGGGCGGAGAGTATTTCGGTTTCCTGAAGACGACCGCTGAGCGCCCGGAAGGCCGCGACCGTGGTGAAAACGAGGCCGGCGACGACGATCGCCATCATCGCCCCGGTGACGGCGTAGAACAAGACTCCGTAGTTGTCGGCGCGAATCTCGACGGCCATGTCTACATAGACAAAGGCTTGGGCATTGATGAAGGCGATCGCCAGAAGTGCGGTAACCCCGAGCGCTAGCGCAGCATGGGCACGGTCGCCGCGGCTGCCCGAGTAGACCGCCCATTGGGCGAACAGACACAGCGCCCAGATCGTCATCAACATAACGTTGGTGGCGACTTCGGGGATGATGTAGTCGACCGGGAATCGTGCGCCGGTTTCGACGACCCGACCACGTAGCAGCACCCAGATCGCCAGCATGCCGCCGATCAGCATCGTGCCGGCGACACACGCCACAGCGGTGCCGACGAACAATTGCCGGCGTGGTGCGGGAGCCGCACCGGGCGGGAGTGCGAGCTGCGCTGTGGATGTGCTCACGACCGACTCCCTTCGTACGTCAGATCGAACTGGGGCTCGGGTGACGCGACCGTGACGATCTTCTCGTAGTTGTCAGCTGGAGCGGGCGACGGCGCACCCCACTCGATCGTGTGGCCACCGAACGGATTCTGGTCAGCTACCTGACCGGCACCCGTGAAGGTCTTCAACATGAGGCCGACAAACGCCAACACCGCGAGTGCCACCAGCCCGTGTCCGGCAAATGACAACGTGTTCCACAGGACACCCTGATCGACGCCGGCGATTGTGAGTAGGGAGGAAACGTCGTCGTCGTTGGCCGGCACTCCGCCAGACTGGTCGAGGAAGCCGGCGATCAATAGTGGGATCGTGGCAAGCGCCGCTCCGAGCGAGGCCAGCAGGGCGATCGGGAGCGCCTGCTTGTTGGGAAGCACCCGACCCCACAGCTTGGGCGCCCAGAACGCGAGACCACCCATCACGCCGAGCGCAGTGCCGTAGACGATCAGCAGGACGGTGCCCTCCTCGAAGCTGGTTCCGATCAGTTCGAGGTCGGTGACGCTGTAGAGAGCATTGCCCAGCACGCCACCGACAATCATGTCGAAGCCGACCAACGAGAGCACCAGCGGCGCCGAGATGCTCGGCTTGCCGTTGGCGAGGCCCTGCTTGGCGGTGAGCAGGCCAAGCCCCAGCACGATCATCAGGCCGAGCACCGGCAGGCCAGCGAAGATCAGGAACGGAACAGCGCCCCTCACGAACGACTCGCCGTCTGTATCAAAAGTGACGTCGTGCACGAACTGCTGGGTAGTGGCGGCCAGCGCCGCGACGCCCACGAGAGCGATACCGGCGAATGAGACGCCGCGCATCACCTGACGATGCCTGCAAGCGACCGGAAACATCTCGGCCGCCACGCCGACCGCCGGTAGCGAATAGACGATGATGGCGGGAACGGAGAACGCCCAGCCGATCCATATGACGATGCCTTCTGAACCACCGAAATTGAGCTGGGCATAACGATGATCGAGGAAGACATAGATGATCGCTCCGAACACGACCGGCAGCACCAGCAGCATGCCGAGTGCCCCGATCAGCGCCGACCAGGCGAACAGTGGCACGCGTCGCATGGTCATACCGGGGGCGCGGGTGGTGAGTACCGAGGTGGCTACACAACCAGCTGAGGCCAACAAACCGATGATCATCAGGCCGTGTCCGGCTAGGAAGAGGTCGACGCCCTGTTGGTCGCCACCACCGATGCCGCCGTTGCGGCCGAGCGCCACCATGGTGAGCGCCAGCCCGCCCAACCAGCTGTAGAACCCGGTCAGGGCAAGCCTCGGAAATGCGAGCGAACGGGCGCCGAGTTGGAGCGGAACGACTGCGATCGCCAACCCGAGGCCGAGCGGAATGACAGCCGCGAACACCAGACCGACCCGGTAAGCCTGAAACACCTGAAGCAGTGCGTCGGCGTCAACCAAAGTGTTGCTGTCTTGGGCCCGTTCCAGGCCCAACAGGGCGCCCAATGAGGCCGCGGCCAACAACGCCAGCAGGCCGGCACCGGCATACATGCGGCCGATCCTCTTGTGATCGGTGGTGGTTGCCCACGCTGCGGCATCGACAAAGAACGACGCCACAGCGGATCCGCTGGAGGCGTCGTCTGCCGCTGCATTTGCGGCGTCTGGACGTGTATCGATCGTCGTCATAAGACGTGGCTAATTTCCTTGAAGGTTTGCTTGCACTTCGCTGGGCACGGTTGAACTGGTTTCGAGCGCTCGGACAATCGTCCCGACACTACCGGCGGAACACTACTGGCCGAGCCACTCCCAAGTGGAAATCGACAACCAGTTGGTAGTTGTGCCTGGCACAACTACCAACCGGGGCCACTCAGATCAACACGTCGAGCGTCATCGCTCCGAACAGTACAGTTACATAGGTGATCGAGTAACCAAACACACGCATCGACGCCGACGGGGTCGGGCGGCTGCTCAACCAGAAAATCGCAGCGACGAAGATCGCACCGAGCACGATCGCGCTGATCGAGTAGATGGCGCCGAGGTCGGCCACCGGGATCAGAATCACGGTGCAGGCCACCATCGCCAGGGTGTGACCGACCATCTGACGAATCGCGTTTTCGAACGGAACGACGGCTGGCAACATCGGCACGTTGGCGGCGCGATAATCGTCGGCGTATTTGATTGCCAACGCCCAGAAGTGGGGCGGCGTCCAAAAGAACATGACACCGAACAGCACGACTGGCGTCCAGCCGAGGTCGTTCTGCACTGCGGCCCAACCGACCAGCACCGGCATCGCGCCGGCGGCCCCGCCGATCACGATGTTTTGCCGGCTCGTACGCTTTAACCACAAGGTGTAAACGACCACATAGAACGCTGTGGCTGCAAACGCCAGCACGGCCGACAGCAGATTGGCGCCTGCCCACAACACGACGAAGGCGATCGCCTCGAGTGCGACCGCGAACACGAGTGCGTTGCGGGGCTCGATCACGCCGGTGACGAGCGGCCGATCTTTGGTGCGCTGCATCAACTTGTCGATGTCGCGGTCGACATACATGTTGATCGCGTTCGCACCACCGGCGGCGAGCGTGCCACCGATCAACGTGACGGTCACCAACCAAGTCGAGGGCCAACCGGCTTGGGCCATCACCATCGTGGGAACGGTGGTGATCAAGAGCAGTTCGATGATTCGTGGCTTGGTGAGCGCGACATAACGGCCAACCGTTGAGGTTGCGGGGCGCCGGCTGCCATGCGCGATACCGCCCGGCGCCAGCCGAGAGGGGACCAAAGGTCGACTTCCGACTGCCATATCGATCCGATTGTACGGGCCCATCGGCCAACCGGCCAACGCCCCGCGTGTGACGCGACCGATCCCATCCGGGCACAATGGGTATGTGCCGACGACGCTCGAACCCACCAGGGTCGAAGAACCCGACGTCGACGAACACGTCCAGCAGGACCATCCGTGGATCGTGATCGTGTGGAACGACCCGGTCAACCTCATGAGCTACGTCACCTTTGTGCTCCAGAAGCTGTTCGGTTACTCCAACGAGAAGGCCACCGAGCTGATGCTCGATGTCCATCACAAGGGTCGCGCCGTCGTCGCAAACGACTCTCGCGAGCGGGCAGAGATGCACGTCTATCGTCTCCACGAGCACGGTCTATGGGCATCGATGGAGAAAGACGGCCCAAGCACATGAGTGTTGACCTATGAGCCGTTTCCGGCCGCCCGTGCGGGCCAAGGGCGGCGGGTTCATCATCGATCTCGGTGTTGACGAATCGATGCTGATCCGGCGCCTGACCGGCGAGCTGCGTTCGCTCCTGACCGACCCCGATCCCGATCCCGGCGCCCAAAGCCTGCTGGCGCGCCTGTTCCCCGTCGTCCATCCCGACGACGAGGAAATGGAGGCTGAATACCAACGTTTGATGCGCGACGAGTTAGTGCAGTCGAAGCTGAGCACCTTCGACATCGTCGAAGAGACGCTGTCGGGTGACGGGCGAGTCGACGAGGGCCGACTGCTGGCTGTTATGCAGTCGATCAACTCGATTCGGCTGGTACTCGGCACGATGCTCGGAGTTAATGACGACCCTGATGCCGACGAGGTCACGCCCGGCATGGAGGAATCGGCCGAGTACCACCTGTACAGCTACATGAGCTGGTTGCTCGAATGGTGCGTACGCGCCCTGACCGGTACGTGACACCGTTTGTTTAGTCAGTTCAGCTCGACGCATTCCGGTGACTGGTCTCGCCCCTTTTCTCCGTTGTTATGACTCGAACAGGCGAGGGATCGAGCGACCTCGTCGCGCAGCCATGGACCCCTGCACCGCCCATCACCCAATTGTTTCACGTCAGTTCGAATGTCTGAGACGCCGGGTTCGCTGAGACTGAAGTGCCGTCCGGCCGGTACGACCAATTCGAACTGACGTGAAACAACGAGGGCGCACGGGAGGGGAACGGCACTCAGTCCTCGGCGTTGGGTAACCAAACACGCCGCGGGCGGCGCTTCGGCGTGCTCTTGACACGCTGGCGAGTTCAGCGGCGGTCAGGCAGGAATCTGTACTGATCCCGGGTGGCCGCCACGTGCTCGGTCGACAGTTCGCCAAGCAGCACGGTCTCGGTGCGGCCGGCGGTGGCGAGTAGTTCGCCCTGGGGGTCGATGATGCGCGAGTCGCCCGAGTAGTCGAGCCCGCCTCCGCTGCCAACCCGGTTGACTCCGACGACGTAGGCCTGGTTCTCGATCGCCCTGGCACGCAGCAACGACAGCCAGTGTCGGCGACGCTTCTCGGGCCAGTTGGCGGGCACGAGATACAGGTCGGTGTCGTTGGCGAGCTGCCAGAACTCATCCGCGAAGCGGAGGTCGTAGCAGACGAACATCGAAACCCGGAAGCCCTCCACTTGTACGGTGACCAGTTCGGTGCCGGCCCGCACAAACCGCTCCTCGCCTGCGTACGAGAACGGATGAATCTTGCGGTAGCGGTGCTGGGTGCCGTCGGGACCCGCAAGCACGAAGCAGTTCGATGGCCGCTGGTCGTCACCGAAGGCGTCGGCGCGAATCTCAGGGCACGAACCACCCACCCACACACCGTGCGCGGCGGCTTGCTCTGACAAGTACTGCGATGACGTGCCACCTTCTGGCTCGGCGACCAGGTCAGGGTCGTCAAACGCAAAGCCCGTCGAGAAGGTTTCCGTCAACAGCACCAACCCGGCGCCGGACGCCACGGCTCCGGCGATCAACGGGGCCAGCCGTTCGAAATTGGCCTGGCGGTCGTTCCAGACGATGTCGTGCTGAACGGCGGCAACACGCAACGTGCTCATGAGGCCAGATCGGCCAGGCGTTCGACTGCAGCATCGATCACATCGAGCCGCTTGCAACAGGCGAACCGCACCAGGTGCCGACCATGTTCCTGATTTGCGTAGAACACCTGATTGGGAATCGCCACGACACCGACCCGTTCGGGCAGGCTGCGACAGAACGCGATCCCGTCGCCATCGGCTTGCACCGGGCGAATGTCGACCGTGGTGAAGTAGGTCGCCTCGGGCCGGTACGCCGTGAATCCGGCCGCGACCAGACCCGCGTACAAGCGGTCGCGTTTGTGCTCGAGGTCGGCGGCGAGACGGCTGAAGAAGGCATCAGGTAGCTGCAGTCCAACCGCAGTCGCAGGCTGGAACGGCGCGCCGTTCACGTAGGTGAGGAACTGCTTGGCGGTCTTTGCGGCGGTGACCATCGACGCCGGCCCACACATCCACCCGATCTTCCAGCCGGTGGTGTTGAACGTTTTGCCGCCCGACGAGATCGTGAGTGTCCGCTCGGCCATGCCAGGCAGACCGGCCATCGGAACGTGCTCGGCGCCCGAGAACACGAGGTGTTCGTAGACCTCATCGGTGACGACTAGAACGTCGTGTTCTTGGGCGACGGCGGCAATCAAATCGAGTTCGTCGCGGTTGAACACCTTGCCGGTCGGATTGTGCGGGGTGTTGAGCAGGATCAGCTTCGTCCGCCCGGTGACCGCCGCACGGAACTCGTCACGGTCGAAGCCGTACCGACCGCCGGCTTCCGGATCGGGACGCAGCACGACGGGTTTGAGCACGCCGCCGGCCAGCGCAATGCAGGCCTGGTAGCTGTCGTACATCGGTTCGAACAAAACGACCTCGTCACCCTCGTCGAGCATGCCGAGCAAGGCACCAGCCAGCGCCTCGGTAGCACCGGCGGTGACGAGCACCTCGGTCTCAACGTCGTAGTCGAGCCCGTAGAAACGCCGCTGATGTTCGACGATCGCCTGGCGCAGCACGGGCATCCCGGGTCCCGGCGGATACTGATTGAAGCCATCGCGAATCGCTGCGACAGCGGCGTCGAGTACTTCGATCGGGCCGTCGGTATCGGGGAAGCCCTGGCCGAGGTTGATCGCCCCGGTCTTGACCGCAAGCGCCGACATCTCGGCAAAGATCGTGGTGCCGAACCCGGCGAGCTTGGCGGTCATCGGTTGATCAGCGGCTGTCACACCCGGCAGCGTAGGCGACCGGGTTCACCGCCGACCCGAGAACGCAGAAGGCCCCGCCGATTGGGCGGGGCCTTGTCTGTGTTGTGCGCCCGGAGAGATTCGAACTCCCAACCTTCTGATCCGTAATCAGATGCTCTATCCGTTGAGCTACGGGCGCTGAGCGGCGACAGTCTAGAGCCCCGACAACAGAAACAGAACCTGGTTGTGGCCACGCTCGAGAGGCGAACCGTCAGCCGCCCCAGGGGCCCCAGCCGCCCGCGCGCTGATAGAGGGCGTAGGCGGCGGTGGCATTCTTACGGGCATCGAGCAGGTCGGCAGATGAGTAGATGCCGTAGTCGTCGAGCCAGCCGGCATGAACCGTCCAATAGATCTGGAACAGCCCATAGCAGCAGGACCCGTTGAAGGCGGTCGGGATGTAGTTGCTCTCGCGCCAGGCGATCTGGAGCGCCTTCTCCTCCAGCTCGTCTGGCCAGATGTCACGGATGATCTGTTGCACCTCGCTGGCTGATGCCGGGGTTGTCGTGGGCGGTTGCGTGGTGGCAGGCGCCGTCGTAGCGGGCGCGGTGGTCACCGGCGGTTGCGTCGTGGTCGACTCGACCGTTGTCGCCGGCGGTGGCGTAGGCATCGTCGCACCGGCGGGCAAGCAGATCTCGTCGCCCGGGAAAATCACCGTGTGAACGGTCGCCCGATTCTCTTCGAGCAAGGCGTTCGGTGTGACTCCCGCTGCGTCGGCAATGCGGTACCACGAGTCACCGGCACCTGCGACATAGGTCGTGGGGCAGGCCGGGACGCTGCGCTCCGCAGTTGCCGAGACGGTGGCCGCGTTTCCAACGGATGAAGTGGCCACCTGTGTGCTGTCGCCGACAACGGCCGGTGCTCGCAATGTCTCGCTCGTCGGCGCCAGATCGGGGGCCTGGTTCGCCGCCTCGGTGGCAACTACAGAATTCGGCGCCGCCACAGGCTCGGCGGCCAGGACCTCAATCAAATCAGCTGATGATGAATCGAAGGCCGCAGGAAGCGACGGCTCGGGCGCGGAAGCATTCGCCACATCAGCGAGCGTGGCCACGTCGGCCACGACGCCGGCCGCCAATGCACCGGCGAGAGCCTGATCCGAGTTGGGGCGCACAGCGAGCGCAATCGGGACGAGCATGAGCGCGACGAGGATCAACATGCCGATCCGGGCCAGCAATGGGTCGACGGCGCTCAGCCCGATCCGGTCGGCCAACGGCTGCACCGGTGAGAGCGGAACAAGCTCATCGTCGGCGGCAACCGCGGCGAGACGCTGGGTTGGTTGATCGATCGAGAATGAGGTGTCGAAGATCTCGTTGTTCCAGCCATCGGCAAGCTCGCCGAGCGAGGCCTCCCTGGCAGCCGGGCGCCGGAGGGCAGGCGCCTGACGTTGGCTGACCACGCCATGCTGGCGGGTCCGTTCGACCTGACCGGAGTGGTCGGCACGGGTAGTTCGTCGTGGCCGGAATGCCAGCACGCCGTTGCGGAACGCCCGCAGCGAGCCCGTAGTGGTGTCGCTCACGCTGTCGTCAAACTGGTCGGCAGAGGCAGCATGGTTGATTGTCTGGTGCGGCTCTGAGACCCAGCCGCGCGAGCTCCCCCAGAACTGCTGGGTCACGTCATCAGCCGCTTCGGCCTCGACGTCAAAGGGGTTCATCGAATCATCGCGTCGCATGGTGTTGGGCGTGAGCCACCCTGGTTGAGCCGCTCACAGACTTCAGGTCTACTCGTTTCGTAATGAAACCGCAACACGTACGTCATCTGACCGCAATCAAATGACAGCGTTGTAACACTCGATCAGCAAATCGGCAACGAGGCTCGAAGGACGCCAAACGAGCCGAACGCACACGCCGTTGGCGTGTGCGTTCGGCTCGGTCGCTGGCGGAGAGGGTGGGATTTGAACCCACGGACCCCGGAGGGTCAATGCCTTAGCAGGGCATCCCATTCGGCCGCTCTGGCACCTCTCCTGGGAGCAACAAAGTGTAGGCCACGAACCTCACGAACGGAACTGTCGAATCTGAAGCGACACGATTCAGGTGAGCGATTGCGTACTCCACCCGCTTGTGGAGGTGGACGTGTCTGCCACACTCACTAACCTTGCAGACGGAACGGTGGCAGAGCGGACGAATGCACCCGCCTTGAAAGCGGACGAACCGCAAGGTTCCGGGGGTTCGAATCCCCCCCGTTCCGCCAAGACATAGAGCGTCTAACAGGGGAAACGCGCGCTGCTCGGCCCGCAGAATGGCACTATCCGCGGTCGCGATCCACTGATCGTCGGCCTCGAAGCCGAAGAACGCCACGAACTCCTCCACCGCGGCGACGGGGTCGGTATGCGCCGCCCCGGCCGGATACCACGGCCGCATCGACGCCTCGTCGAGCTCGGACATGGACGCGGGAACCACCGCCGCCGACTCGGGGCCGTCTCAGGGCAGCCCGCTCTCCGAGCGCGGTCAGCCGGAGGTGTCCTTGACCCACACGGTTGCGTAAGCGTCCGAACTCGAATAGTCCTGGCCAACGGCAACGAGTCGCGATGCTGTGGCTGTGATCCCGTGTATGACCCCACCGTCTTTGTCGAACGCTCCCTGATTCTGGGGAACCCAGGTCCACACGGATCCATCGGGCGATGTCCAGATCGCGGACCCCGAGCTGACGGCGCCCACTGCAACGAGGCCGGAGCCATCGGCGATGACACCCCACATCCCGCGCGCTTGGCTCCCACCGAACGTGTCCTGGTTGCTCGGCACCTTCGTCCACGCCAAGCCGTCCGGTGACGTCCACACAGCGGCACCGACACCGTCGCCGTTGTAGTCCTGGCCGACCGCGACGAGTCCAGGCCCGCCGACGGTCACCGCTTCCATCGTCTGACCGTCGGGACCGCCAAAAACTGCCTCATCGTGGGGTACCCGGGTCCAGGTGACTCCGTCGGGCGATGTCCAGACCGCCGCGTCCTCGTCGCCGCCGGTGGAAATGAAACCGACAGCGATCAAGCCGGGTCCGCCCACGATGACGGCGTTCATCGTCGCGTGAACCTCTGCAGGGTCGGTCTTCGGAATGAGCTGGCGCGTCCAGTTGGTCCCGTCCGGCGAGGTCCAGATCGTTGCGTTCGACCCTGCGATGTCAAACGCCGACCCGACGGCGACGAGCCCCGGATCTGCAGCGACGATCCCGTGGATTTCCTGACTCCCGCCGAGGACTAGGCCTGGATCGGAAGCCCGGCTCCACGTTTCGCCGTCGGGTGACGTCCACACGGCTCCACCGATCCCGTCGATACCAACCGCGACCAGCCCTGGGCCACCGGCCGCGATCGAGTTCAACTCGTGCCGACTCTCGCCGGAGAACACGCCGGCGT
Source organism: uncultured Ilumatobacter sp. (assembly GCA_937919625.1). Taxonomy (GTDB): domain Bacteria; phylum Actinomycetota; class Acidimicrobiia; order Acidimicrobiales; family Ilumatobacteraceae; genus Ilumatobacter. The sequence continues at coordinate 890 of CALFRK010000054.1, read as the reverse complement.
CATCTCGGGACCGACTCCACGCCAGCCCGTCGATCGACGTCCACGCCGCCCCGGCGGTGTCATCGACACCGACAGCTACGAAACCCGGACCACCAATGGTGACAGCATTGATCGACTGGCGACCCTCGCCGTCGAACACCTCGTCGTCGGAGGGGACCCGCTCCCAGCCGATGCCGGCAGCGATGGTCGTGTCGGGTGGGGACGTCGCCTCGGTCGTGTCGGAAGCGGTGGTGGTCGACGCTTCCGCTGCTGAAGGCTCTGGTGCCAGAGGAGGTGTGGTGACCACTCTGTCGTCAGGTTCAACTTCAGCGCCGACTTCACCTTCCGTTCGGTCAGGTGCCTGCTCTGAACGCACATCCTCGGCGTCGCTGAGGTCCCCGTTGCTCGTGGTGCTGTCTCCGTCGCCACACGCAGCGAGTGACAAGGCCACGAGGAGTGCGGAACAAACTGCTAGTCGAGGATGGATCATGTGATCGACCGTATCCAGCCCTCCTTGGGCTCCCCAGGGGCGAAAGTCCCTGCGGAATCTAGGACCGGACGTCAGCTGGCAAATGCGTCAGATCGAGCCTGCACCAAATCGACCAGGTTGTCCGTCACGATGTTCGCGTGACAGGCGCATGCCCCACTCGGCGTGAGGAAACCACCGATGTCATGCCCGCGCCGCCGAAACGGTCCCATCGGGAGCGTGGCCGGCCCAACGAGTCCAAACAAACACGGCATCCCCTGCGCCAATCGCGCTCATAGCGACGCAAGGATCGGTCTCGCTCACCGCCCCAGATCGGGCGATACCGATCGGGTGACCACTGTACGTTTGACCAACCTCATCCGGACGCCTATTGGCCGCGCCCATGGCGGAAGCGCCGGCAGCGCGAACCGTCCGCTGAGGGATC
>CALFRK010000053.1 GCA_937919625.1 uncultured Ilumatobacter sp. | reverse complement strand
GGCCAAGAAGGCCCCGGCCAAGAAGGCCCCGGCCAAGAAGGCCCCGGCCAAGAAGAAGCGCTGAGTTTCGGCTCAATACAGAATCTGCACGAAGGGGTGAGGTCACGACCTCACCCCTTCGTCGAGCCCGGCGACAGGTGTTAGAGGTCGCTGATCAGCTTGAAGACTTCGGCAGCACCGACACCGTGATCTGACCCGATACCCGTCAGGCGATTGCGAATCCGATCGTGGAACGCCACCAGCTGGGCGTCGTCGACCGCCTTCATGGTCGATTCGAACTGGCTCTCGTGCGCTTCGAGGGCAGCAAGCTTCGGGTCGATCCAATCGCTGACATCCTCGAGGTGATCGGGAGCGTCGGCTTCGAACAACATCAGATGCTCGGGGCGGTGATGGGCGATGCCTTGTTCTGGGAAGAAATGTGGATCGCGGGCGGCGACGATGCCCTCGCAGGCCAGCAATCCAGCGTGGCGATGATCGGGGTGCAGGCGATATCGCTTCCACGGATCGTGCCCCAGCACGACATCCGGTCGAAGTTGCCTGATCACAAATGCGACGCGACCGCGGGCGCTGAGGTCGCTGTCGAGCTCGCCGTCGATGTACCCGAGGAACACCACTTCGCCTGCCCGCGTTCCCGTCAGCCTGCGAGCGGCCTCACGTTGCTCTAGCTGACGTCGCGCCGCCAATGTGTGCGCGTCGGCGAGGGGGTCCCAGGTTCCCTTCGACCCGTCGGTACAGATCAGATGGTGCACGAGGCAGCCGGCGGCAGCCCACTTCGCAAGTGTTGCGCCGCATCCGAACTCGACGTCGTCGGGGTGGGCGCCGATCGCCAGCGCGACGCGCGGAACGTCAAGATTGCGGCTGGTGATGGCGGCTGGGCCCGAGGGTGCCGGCTGGCCTGGCTCGTTGGCAGTCACAGGGGCATCGCCTCACCGAGGATCGGGTGCAGTACCGGCGCCACAAGTGGATGCCGACAATCTTCGATCGTGTCGATGTCGATCGACAGTTGGGGGTCGATTCGAACCGTGACCGGAGCGCCGGTGGCGAGCGCCGCCTCCAGGTGGATGCCGAAGCTGCCGCCACCATACGAGGCCGCAAGTGTGATCGAGCACGGCCGGCTGAGCACGTTTGTTCCGTCGCGGCGCCGGTCTGGAACCAACACGATCTCGCCGGGCCGTGCGACCCGCGACAGATCGCGAGCGAGCGGAAGATCACCGTGCGAGATGATCACATGGTCGGCGCCCTGACGAGCGACCGTTTCGACGCCCTGATCGATAGCGCCGTTGAGGCCAAGCCCGGGACCCCACAGCACCTGGGCACCGAGTGATTCTGCCCAGCGCGCGACTTCGTCGTCGTCGCAGGCGATGAAGGTCGGCAGCGGCTGAGCCGCAGCGACGACTCGTTCGGCCATCCATCTTGCAAGGCGCGCTCGGTCGGGGTCGGGCAGCCACCCGGTCAGCCGGCCCTTGGCGGCATGGAACGCCTTGATCGGGATGAGCACCGCCGTCTCCACAGGCTGCACACTACGGCGTGGCGGATGCGTCTGGCCCTGCTGGGGCGATCGGCGTACGCTGTTGGTCCATGTCGCGTTCGTCGGAAATTCGGGTTGCCGTGATCGGTGCAGGTTCGTGGGGGACCACCGTGGCGGCGCTTGCCAGCGTTAACACTCCCACCATGCTGTGGGCTCGCCGCAACGAGCTGGTCGAGCAGATCAATACGACCAGTATCAATCCCGACTATCTCCCAACGTTCACACTGCCCGAGCAGTTGGTGGCGACGTCGAACATGGAAGCAGCCGTGTCTAGCGCCGACGTCGTCGTGATGGCGGTGCCGTCCCACGGATTTCGCCAGATCGCCCGCGAGGTCGCCCCATATTTGCGACCGTGGGTACCGGTCGTCAGCCTGACCAAGGGGATCGAGCGCGAATCGTTGATGCGTATGACCGAGGTCGCCGCCGACGAGATGCCGGGGCGTCCGGTCGGAGTGATGACGGGCCCCAACCTCGCCAAGGAGATCATGGCCGGCCAACCGGCGGCCAGCGTGGTGGCCATTCCTGACACCACGATCGCCCTGGAGCTGCAACGAATTCTGACCCGGCCAAATCTAAGGGTGTACACCAACCCCGACGTCGTGGGCTGCGAGGTGGCCGGCGTGGTGAAGAACGTGATCGCGATCGCCGCCGGCATGGCAGAGGGCATGCAGTTCGGCGATAACACCCGGGCCACACTGATCACACGCGGGCTGGCGGAGATGTCGCGACTTGGCGTCGCGATGGGCGGCGACCCACTCACGTTCGCCGGGCTGGCAGGGATGGGTGACCTGATCGCTACCTGTTCGTCGAAGCAGAGTCGCAACAACTCGGTCGGCCTGGCGCTCGGCCGCGGCCAGTCGATCGAGGAGATCCTGGCCTCGATGAATATGGTCGCGGAGGGTGTCAAAAGCTCGCCGAGTGTGCTCGACCTGGCCCTCCAGTACGGTGTCGAGATGCCCATCACCGAGCAGGTCGTGGCGGTGTGCCACCACGGTCACAACGCACGCGAGGCGCTCGCCTCGCTGATGTCACGCTCGAACAAGAGCGAACTGGGCTGACGTCTTCATGATCACAACGGGAGTCACCGGTCAGCAGTGGCGCGCTTCGGTTACTCCCTGGGGTGCTATCCAGCCGTGGGGGGGCACAGCCGCTCTGAACTGGTATGTCGCCGCAGACGATCGCTGGCATGCGCCCGCCGACGAACCGACGGTGCGTCAACAACGAGTTGAGGGCACGGCGGTCGTCGAGACGCGACTCAGGGTGCCGAGCGGCGATGTCGTGCAGCGGGTTTACAGCGTCGCCGATGCAGGTGGCCTGACCATTGTTGAGGTCGAGAACGAATCGACGATGCCGGTCGCCGTCGCTTTCGACCGGCGCGATCTGCTTACCGAGCGTCAGATCGCCGACGTGCCGATCGAAGGGATCGACCTACCCGAAGCCGCTTTCGTGCTGCCGTTGGGTCACAGGGCGGTGCTGCGAGTGGCGATCGTTCACGGCTCGCAACGGTCGGGCCCGATGCCTTCCGCTTTATCGACGTCGACTCAGGTTGTGCGCGGTTGGCTGGCGCTGACCGAGCGTGCCAGCAGGTTTGTGTTGCCCGACGGCGAGCGCGGTGCGACGCTGGCCGACGCGATCACCGCCGAACGTTGCGAACTGGCACTTGGCTCGATCCCACACGCCGACGACGACCCCGTCGGCTTCTCGCTAGCGCTCGATGAGTTGGTGCGAATGGGGGAACAGCCTGAGCATTGGATACCTGAGCTGGTAGATGCCGTCCAGAAGATCGGCCCGATCCCCGGCTGGGGTGCCGACGTGGCATTGAACGCCGCTGGCCGGGTGTTGACGGTTGCGGGCGAGCGCCGGGGGCAACGTGATCTAGAGCGGATCATCGCCGCCCGCACTTTGGCCGAGCGCCCAAACGAGCCGCCACCGGGTGTGCGCTCAGTGGCATGGCTCGAAACACAGTTGGCCCAACGCGGCGCCTTGCTTCCGTACGGGATTCCGAGTTCGTGGCTCGGTCAGTCGATCGACGTTTATGGCGTTCCCAGCGGAGATCGGTCGGCGGTGTCGTTTGCGATCCGGTGGCACGGCGAACGCCCGGCCGTGCTGTGGGAGCAAACCGGCGACCAAATCGAGCTGACGGCTCCGTGCGTCGCCCCAGATTGGTCGACCACCGAAGTCAACGGCGAATCCCTGTGGCCGGCACCCGCGGCTGAGCATTCGGAGTGTGTCTGACACGCTGCGAACATTCGTTGGCCGTAGGCTCCGACGCCATGGCACTCGCAGACATTCCTGCCCTCGACGGACTCAAGCTGACCGAATGGACCTCGTGTGGTGGCTGCGCCGCCAAGTGGGGCGCTTCGCTACTCAAAGACCTGGTCGCCGACTTTCCTGTGGCGACCGATCCATCTTTGCTGGTTGGCCTGGCTCCGTTCGACGACGCTGCGATTTACCAGGTCAGTCCCGATGTTGCGATCGTGTCGACCACCGACTTCTTCCCGCCGCTCGTCGACGATCCAGCCGACTTTGGTGCGATCGCGGCCGCTAACGCCTGTAGCGACGTGTTCGCGATGGGTGGCCAGGTCGTGATGGCAGTCAATATCGCCGCCTTCCCCGAGCACTTTCCGCGAGAGGCGATCGTGGCGATCTTCGAAGCCGGCGCTCGCACCGTCGCCGAGGCCGGCGGGGCCGTCGCCGGGGGTCACACGATCCGCAACCCAGAGCCGATTTACGGGCTCGCCGTACAGGGTGTCGTGCACCCCGACCACATCTTCCGTAAGGCGGGGGCCGTAGCCGGTGATGCGCTGGTGCTGTCGAAACCGATCGGTACCGGACTCACGTTGGCGGCCGGGACAGATGACGACAAGGCGGTCGCGATCACCGGCATGAAGGCGCTCAACCGTGCGGCGGCCGAGTCACTCAAGGAGCTCGGTGATGCTGTGCACGCCGTCACCGACGTCACCGGGTATGGGCTGGCCGGCCACAGCTGGGAGATGGCAGAGCGCAGCGACGTTCGTGCTGTGATCGATACCGGCGCGATCGTCGCCTATCCGGGCGCCCTCGAGGCTGCCAACGGCGGCATCCGTACGGGCGGCGACCCTCGCAATCGTGAGTATCTCGCCGGCCACCTCGACTCGACTGCGGCTCCGGGTCCAGAGGCGTTGTGTTTCGATCCGCAGACGTCGGGTGGTCTGCTGGCGGCGGTCACTGCCGAGGCCGCCGAGGCGCTGCTGTCGCAGGGCTTCTGGCAGGTCGGCACGGTCGAAGCCGGTCATCCCGGCGTCACGCTGCGCTGACCAGCTGCTCGAGCACGTTTGATCGAGACCCGACCACGGGCGATGGGCGGCGGGGTAGCGTCAGCGGCGATGGCAGCGCGCGGCCGGGCTCCGACCCGAAAGATCGAACAAGAGCTATGGGCACAGGGCTACGAAACGATCGTCGGTATCGATGAGGTCGGGCGCGGGGCATGGGCAGGACCCTTGATGGTCGGTGCCGCGATCCTGCCGCGTGAAAAACGTGTGCTCGGCGTGCGCGACTCGAAGTTGCTCACCGAAGCGGGTCGCGAGGCGATCTTCGACCGCATCGCCGACTGGTGTCTGGCCTGGTCGATCGGCGCCGCAAGCCAGGTCGAGTGCGACGAGATGGGCATGGCTGACGCCCAACGGCTGGCGTGTCGGCGGGCGATCGACGGCCTCGGCATCACGCCCGACGTCGCCGTCAGCGACGGCAAGTGGGACTTTGTCACCCCTACGGTCGACCACGTCGTCATGCGCGTCAAGGCCGACCGCGACTGCCTCAGCGTGGCGGCCGCCAGCATCCTCGCCAAGGTGGTTCGAGACCGAGAGATGCGGGTGCTCGCCGAGAGCTACCCGAACTGGTCGTTCGACACCAACAAGGGTTACCCGTGCTCGGTTCACAAGTTCGCCTTGCAGGGGTATGGCCCGTCGGCGATTCATCGTCGGACCTGGGTGTTTATGGACAATTTTGTACCCTGGCCGGGCTGTCCGCGCACATTTCGTGCCGAGCAACCGACGCTTTTCTGATGGTGCGGGACCTCTGACCCTGGCGGATCGGGGCGAGAAGAGCTTCGATATTGGTATCAGCAAAGTGTCTACAGAAACCGAGGCACACCATGTCAGACCATCCTCCGATCGTTGAGAACGCGCTTCGCGTTCACGGTCATCTCGAGACCCACGAGGTCGTCGATCTGGTTGCCCATTGGGCCAAGCTCGATCAGCGATTGCAGTCGTTTCGTGACCGAACGATCGATTTGGATCTGCACGTAAATGAACGCGACACCCCGAGCCAGCACATCACGCTCGATGTGCAAATTGGCGGATTCAAAACGTTCGTCGCCAAGTCGTCGGCGATCAGCTTGAGCCACGGCCTCAACGAGGTCCGCGACGAGATGATCCGGCAGCTGACCGATGCCAAGACGCGCACCGAACCGCGCAACAACAGGAAGTTACGCGAGACCACCCGACGAACCGCTTCCAACTGACCAGTAGTCCGTCGACTGAGGCTTTGCCAGGCTGGGCTTTAGAATGCCTGGATGACGATTTGCATGGTGCCACTCGGCCGTCTCGAGGAGTTCGAGCTCGGTCTTGTGCAGATCGAGGTGATCTGGAACGCGCAGCCGTGACGCGACCATTTCGTTTCGCCGTTCAAGGTGGCCCCTTCGTCGACCCGGTCGCACTCGGCGAGCACGCCCGGATGGTCGAGTCGCTCGGGTACGACGAGCTGTACACCTACGACCACATCGGTGTCGCTCCAGGGGCCGATTCAGGCCTGAAGATCGACCCCTTCTTGCCGCTCGTGGTGGCGGCAGCGGCGACCGAGCGGCTGCGGGTCGGGCCGCTGGTGCTCAACAACGAGTTCCATCATCCGGCTCTGCTTGCTCGAACCGCAGCGACCTTCGACCGGTTGACGGGCGGGCGCCTGGTGCTCGGCCTCGGCACGGGCTACGCCGAAGCGGAGCACGACTGGATCGGTTCGCCGATCCGCCCCCCTGGACCTCGGGTGGCCCGATTTGGCGAGTCGCTGGCGATCGTGCGCTCGCTGCTAGACACCGGCTCCGTCGGCTACGACGGCGAGCACGAATCGGTCCACCTCGACACGCTCGGAGTTCGGCCCGTGCAGGCACACGTGCCGTTCTTGATCGGCGGCCACGGTCGCCGCGTCGTCGGACTTGGCGGTCGCTACGCCGACATCTTCCAGTTCACGGGTCTGACCGAGAACGAGGACGGCACGCCGAGCGCGGGAGGATTCGCCCTCGACCAGGTGTCCGAGCGCAGCACGTGGTTGTCGGATGCAGCCGGTGACCGAGACGCTGAGATCGAACGCTCAGCGCTGGTGCAGTTCACATCGGTCGGGCCCGATGCTCCGCCCGCCTCAGAGCTGGCCGAACGCTTCAAGCTGCCCGAAGACGTCGTCGCGCACACGCCGTTCGCCGTGTTCGGTCCGCTCGAACAGGTCGTCGACAAGCTGGAACGGCTGCGTGAACAGCTAGGCATCAGCCACTTCGTCGTCAGGGACCCAAAGGGCTTCGCCCCTGTCGTCGAGGCACTGGCAGGTAGATGACCTCGACCTGAGGATCCCCGCCCTGCTCACACTGGCGGCGATCGTGGTGACCGCCGCCGAATGTGGTGCCGCCGACGAAACCGCTTTGTCGAACTCAGCCGCGCTGTCGGTGATCTCAGCGATTGTGTGTTGTTCGAACTGGTCGAGATCGGACACGAGATTGACGGTGGCGTCGATCTGACGTCCGTCACCGGTGCCGGCTCCGGCGGCTGCGAGAATTATCGCCACGAAGGCGTCGTCGCGGCGTTGGCCGGCGGTGCGGGGGACCCCCTCACCTGGATCACGCCATGCGAGGTTTCAAATCGGAACTCTGCGCCGCCGAAGTTGCAGCGGGCGTTGCGGAACTCGTGGGTGAGGTCGTGTTGGCGATGAGATCCGTCGGCTTCGGCCAACGATTCCCAGCGACCCGTGACGATCCGGAAGAGAGCTCAGCCTCGTTCGAGGGCTTGTGCGAGGTCGGCGACGAGGTCGCTGGAATGTTCGATGCCAACCGACAGCCGCACCAGGTTGTTGGGCACCTCGAGTGGCGAGCCGGCAGCTGCTGCGTGCGTCATGGCGCCAGGATGCTCGATCAGACTCTCGACAGCGCCGAGTGATTCGGCCAGCGTGAACAGTTCGGTACCGGCGGCGATCCGTCGCGCCGCAGCCTCTCCGCCCTTCACCGTGAAACTGACCATCCCGCCGTAGTCGCGCATTTGTTTGGCTGCTGCCGCATGGCCGGGGTGATCTGGGAGCTGCGGGTACAACACCCGCTCGATTGTCGGGTGGGCGGCGAGCAGGTCGACGATCGCCCTTGCGTTCTGGCAATGGCGGTCCATCCGGATGCCGAGCGTCTTGACGCCGCGCAGCACGAGATAGCAGTCGAACGGCGATGGCACCGCACCAGCGGCGTTTTGAGTGAAACGCAAACGCTCGGCGAGCTCGTCGGTGTCAACTGCGAGGAAGCCTCCGACGACGTCGCTGTGGCCGCCGAGATACTTGGTGGCCGAATGCAGCGTGATGTCGGCACCCAGTGTGATCGGCTGCTGCAGATAAGGCGTGGCGAAGGTGTTGTCAACCACGACGAGCGCACCGCGCGCGTGAGCGATCTCGGCGATCGCCTCGATGTCGAAACACGTGAGCAGTGGGTTCGTGGGCGACTCGAGCCACACGAGGCCTGTGTCTTCGGGCCAGTTGGCGACCACCTGGTCGAGGTCGCTGAGGTCGATCGCCGTCCACGGGAAACCAAGTGGTGACCAAACCTTGGAGATCAGGCGGAACGTACCACCATAGGCATCGTTGCCGAGCAGCACCCGTTGGCCCTGCTTCAGCAGACGCATCACATTGTCCTCGGCTGCCAGCCCGCTGGCGAAGGCGAGTCCGTGGCGCGCCGCTTCGAGCGAAGCGATCTGAGACTCCATCGCTGTGCGGGTCGGGTTGCCCGATCGCGAGTACTCATAGCCCTTGTGCACGCCAACCTCGCTCTGAGCAAACGTGGTCGACAGCGAGATCGGCGGCACGACAGCACCGCTGGCGGCATCGGGCTCTTGGCCTGCGTGGATGGCGAGCGTCTCGAACGCCCACCCAAGTTGTTCTTGCTCTTCGCCCATCATGGTCCTTCTGTTCAGCGTGCTAACGGTGCGTTGAATGCGTTCGAGTTGCTCAGGTGTTGGCTTGGGCGTCGAAGTAGGTGAGGATGTCGGTGCGGGTTACCACGCTCAGAGGGCGGCCGCCAGAAAGCACCAGCAGCGCCGGAGACGTGTGCAGCATCTCCACGGCGAGTTCGAGCTTTTGGCCCACGCCGATCGTGGGAAGGTGCTTGCCCATCACGTCCTCGACGGGCGTGTCCATGACGCTGCCATCGGCGGCGATTGCTTCCATCAGTTCGAGTTCGTCGACCGAACCCGCCACTTCAGCCGCAGCGAACGGCGGCGTGTTCTTGCAGACTGGCAGCTGGCTGACGCCATTGGCGCGCATCCGCTCGATCGCAGCTCGTACCGTTTCGGTGGGGTTGACGTAGAGCAGGTTGTCGAGCGTGGCGGTGCGGGTCTCGAGCACCGCTCCGACGCTCAGTTCGCCTTCGGTGAGAAACCCGAAGTTCGCCATCCAGTCGTCGTCGAACACGCGCGACAGATAGCCGCGGCCAGAGTCGGGGTTGAAGATCACGATGATGTCGTTCGGTGTGGCACGCTTGGCGACCTGAATCGCAGCGGCGACGGCCATCCCGCCCGATCCACCGATCAGGATCCCTTCGACTTGGCTGACATAGCGCGCCATCCGGAAACTCTCGGCGTCGCTGATGGCGATCGTCTCGTCGTACAGTTCGGGTGCCCATGCGGCAGGGAAGAAGTCTTCGCCGACACCTTCGACCAGGTACGGTCGCCCGGAGCCGCCCGAGAACACCGACCCCTCGGGGTCGGCGGCGATGATCTTGATGTTCGGATTCTGTTCCTTGAGGTACCGAGCGGTGCCTGTGATCGAACCGCACGTGCCGGCACCGGCGACGAAGTGTGTGATTCGCCCAGCCGTCTGCTCCCACAGCTCGGGGCCAGTTGTCTTGTAGTGCGACAGCGGGTTGTTCGGATTGGCGTACTGGTTCGGTCGGAACGCGTTGCGCTCTTGGGTCAGCCGCTCGGCGACGCTGTAGTAGCTGCGCGGATCGTCGGGAGCAACCGCAACCGGGCAAACGATGACCTCTGCGCCGTATGCCTTGAGCAGCGATATCTTCTCGGGCGCCACCTTGTCGGTCATGACGAAGACGCAGCTGTACCCACGCTGGGCGGCGACGATTGCCAAGCCGACGCCTGTGTTGCCGCTGGTTGGCTCGACGATCGTTCCGCCAGGCGTCAGCAGCCCTTCACGCTCGGCAGCGACGATCATTTCGAGAGCCGGCCGGTCTTTTGACGAGCCGCCGGGGTTGGTGGTCTCCATCTTCATGGCGAGCACCGCGGGAAGCTGCTCGACTTCCATGATCCGTTTCATGCGGACGAGGGGGGTGCCCCCGAACAGATCGATCACCGAATCGGCGATCTGGGTGCCTGCGAGGCGAGCATCGGCCATAGGCCGAGCGTAGCCACCTGTTCCCCCGTCTGATTCCTTCGAAGGAAACAGAACGATGTCGAGCGGAAAGGGTCTGACACCTTTCCGTTACGGTGCTGGTCGTGAGCAGGTTGGAGGTTGTCGGCGAACGTGACGGTTGGCGCTGTTGGCTGTGTGACGACCTGGTCGATCGAGACATGTCGGTCAATGATTCGCGGGGACCCAGCATCGACAGCCGCATTACAGATCGTCGAGCCAAGAAGAACAAGGGCAAGCCAGAGTCGCCCGACCGACTTGCCCATCGCGGATGCAACACCGGCAAGGGTTCGGTCAAGCCTGAGATTGTGTGGGCCGATCACCTGTTTGTCGGCGACCCGGCCGTGATTATCACCAGCGTCGACCGTTTGCAGCGCAAAGGGGGGCGTGAGGTTATGGCGCGCTGCCCGACCAGTGAGGATGCCGAGGTCGCCGCAGAATGGCTGGTTGATCGAGTCTCGCGACTCGAACCCGGTCTGACAGTCTCCGCCCTGATCGAGTCGGGCGGTGGTCAATACCTGCTGATCCTGCGCGCCGACTAACGAGTCACGTTCGTACTATCTGCACGACTCGCTGGCCGAGCAGCGTGAGCACGAAGATGATCACGGTCACCAGCGCCATCGTGGCGCCGGTCGCGGTGGCGTGGTGATAGCTGACCAACAGACCGACGACGGCGCTGACGGCCCCGATTGCAACGGCGGTGATCATGATCAGCGGTACCCGCTTGACCAGTAGCGAGGCGGTTGCCGGAGGAGCGATTAAGAAGGCGAACACGAGCAGGCTGCCGACCGTCTCGAACGAGGCGACGATCGATAAGGCGAGCAGTACCAACAGCGTGAAGTGGGTCAGCTGCGGTCGGAAGCCGATCAGCTTGGCCTGGGTGACGTCGAACGTGCTGACCAGCAGGGCCCGGTGCAGCACGATCACGCCGCCGACCGTGATGGATGCCACGGCCAGCAACGTCCGCAGGTCGCCAGAGTCGACGGCATTGATCGAACCGAACAGGAAGCGCGTGAGGTCGCCGGCACCGCGCCCTTGTTGGGCCGACATCACGACCACCGCGAGCGCCAAAAATCCGACGAACAGCACGCCGATCGAGGCGTCATCGGGGAGGGGTGAGGCGCTGCGGATCAGTTGCACCCCGGCGACCATTGCCAGCGCCGCGATCAGGGCGCCGACCGTGGTGTTGTGGCCGAGTACGAAGGCGATCGCGATGCCGGGCAGTACGCCGTGCGCCAGGGCGTCACCGAGAAAGCTGAGGCCGCGCAGCACGACCCATGTGCCGATCACACTCGTACAGACCACGCTCAGCAGGGCAGCCCACAGGGCATCACGAAGGAACGGATTGTCGGTGAACGGCGTGATCCACCAATCGATCGGATGTTGCAGCCAGTTCACGGTGCCAGTGCCTCTGCGATCGCGGCGGCGTTGAAGCGCATCATCTCGACATATGTGTCGGTTGCCGGATCGTCGGTGACGGAATCGGTGACGAGCGGCACCACTCGCACGCCCAGCCGTTCGGCCAGCCGGTTGGCATCGTTGCTCGACTCCAGTTGCTCGGTGAACACCACTCGCACGTCGAGTTGTGTGATCGTGTCGGCGAGGGCGGCCAGGTCGGCGGCGTTGGTTTCGGCAAGTGTGTTCGTCGAGGGGATCACCGTGCCGACGATCTCGAGGTCGTAGCGATCCGCGAAATACGCAAGCGAGTCGTGACTGGTGACCATGAGGCGGTCAGCGGAAGCGATCGGCGCCAACAATTCGGTGATCTCGGCGTCGAGCGCGAGCAGTTCGGAGCGGTAGTCGGCGGTACAGCGGGCGATCTCGTCGGGGTCGCGATCGACGGCGATCGCTCCAGCCTTGATCGAGTCGATGGCGGCGGCGATGATCGTTGGGTCCTGCCAGATGTGTGGGTCGTCGTCGACCATGGCGACCCCGTTGGTCATCTCGAACACCGTCGTCAACGGCGGATCGTCAACCGCATCGAGCAGCACGCCGACGGGCCCCTCGAGCCCGCCTCCGTTGGCGATGATTACGGCTGGACCATCGATCAGTTCACGGTCGCGCAACGACGGTTCGAACGTGTGCGGGTCGGCTCCGGCCGGGATCAGCGCCGGCACCAACTCGCCGCACGTCACGTTGGAGGCGATGTCGGCCCAGATGCTCGTTGTGGCGACGATCGGGACCGGGGTGAACGCCGTTGTCCCGTTCTCACTGGAGCACCCGCCGAGTACGGCCGTCGTGCAGGCCACGAGTGCGACTGTTCGGCGGCTGAGAATCATTCTCATCATGCTAGAGTGGGAACCACTCTCATGCCAACCACCGACGACACTCAACTCGCCACCGCCCTCGACGTATGCGTTCATTACGGGCCCGTGGTGGCCCTTGCCCCGACATCGTTCGAGCTCGATCGCGGAGCAACCGTGGCGCTGGTCGGCTCGAACGGCAGCGGCAAGACGTCCATGCTCTCGCTGTTGGCCGGGCTGGTCACGCCAGAGGAGGGCACGATCATCGTGAACGGCACGGTTGCGATGGTGGCGCAGCACCGCGACCACCATCGCTGGATGCCGCTCTCGGTCGACGAGGTGTTGCGGATGGGGCGCTATCAACGGCGTGGCTTGCTGGGTCGGATCCGCCGGGACGATCGTGAATGCATCGACTGGGCAGCCGAACTGCTCGAGGTGACCAGCTTGCGGCGTCGTTCATTCGGCGACCTCTCCGGGGGGCAGCAGCAGCGTGTACTCGTTGCCCAAGCTGTGGCTGCTCGACCGGATTTGCTGTTGCTCGACGAGCCGATCACCGGGCTGGATCTTCCGAGCCAGCTCCGGATCCTTGAAGTCATCGAGCAGCATGCGGCCGCCGGCGGCACGGTGGTTTTCTCCACACACCATCTGGCCGAGGCACGACGGGCCGATCGTGTGATGCTGATGGCCGGGTGTGTGCTCGCCGATGGCACCCCGCACGATGTGCTGGTGCCGACATTGCTGGCCGAGGCGTTCGGCGGACGCTTGATCCGCGACGACGGCACGTCGATCGTGATCGACGATCACGGCCACGATCATGGCGAACCGCATGCACCCGAACTGGTGCCGCACCATGGCGCTCACCAACACCAGCACGAGCACGGTCATGGGCTCGATCATGGTCACCAACAGAGCCACCTCGATGGGTACTGACGGCGTCGATCTGCATCGCGCCGTCGCTGGTCGACTCGCCGATCACGAGCAGCAGTACACCGCCAACCGTCGCGCCGTGGTCGACGCGCTGGCTGTCGCCGCCGCACCGATCACGCTGCCCGACCTACTGGCGGCGGACGATTCGCTCGCCCAGAGCAGCGCCTATCGCAGCTTGTCGGTGCTGATCGATGTCGGGGTCGTGCGGCGCCTGGTGCATCTCGGCGATCACGCCCTGTTCGAGCTCGACGAACACCTGACCGAACATCACCATCACCTGATCTGCGAGTCGTGCGGGATCGTTCTCGACGTCACCCTGCCCGACGGTGTCGAGGCTGCGATGGACCTCACGTTTGACGACGTCGCATCGGTGCTCGGGTTCTCCCCGCTTCATCACTCAGTCGACATCTATGGCACCTGCGCGACCTGCACGACCTAAGAGGCGCCTTCAGTAACGCTTGGTCGAGAATTCAGCCACCGAACAAGCGGCCGACCAACCCTGGCTTGGAAGCTTCGTGGCCCTCGGGGAGCAAATGCGGGGCCGACTGTGCGAGATACTGGGCGACCTGTTTGGTTGACGGATTGACCATGCCGACCTCGCCGATCACGACGGTTGGCACGGTTTCGTTGCCGTTGGCGTAAAACCGCACGGTCGCCGCGTCATCGGGACTTTCCCAGATGTTGTGATCGACGGTTTTGATACCGGCCTTGTCGAGGCCACGGCGCAGCATCGAGCAGAAGCCGCATCCCGGTCGCCAATAGAAGTGGATGGCATCGGTTGTCATGGTGGGAACCTCGTGTGGGTCAGGATTCGATCGGTCAGGATTCGATCGGTCAGGATTCGACTACGGAGGCGAGCCGTTCGAGCGTCGCCTCCATGTTGGCCGGGTGTTTCTTCGGGTATCCCATCAACTCGATGAACTTGGGCGACGCTGATGTGGACCAGTCGAAGCTTTCGGTCACCTTCGTACCGCCGCCGTCGCTCTCGACGACCGGCTCGAGCTCGTAGCGCCAACGGTGCTTACCGAGGTGCGCCCACGCGATCAGCCGATTCTCGTCGAACTCCTTGACGGTGCTCGTTATGCGATACGGGAGGATTCCCATCTTCATGTCCATGCCGAACTTGGAACCGAGTTCGAGCCGTTTCGATTCCCCACGCAGCTTCTGGACCATGCCCGATCCATCGATCTCGCAGTGGCGGGCAGGGTCGACCAGCACGTCGAAGATCGCCTCTGGCGATGCCTTGATGACTCGGGATACGGAAACCACACGTTCGGTCATAACCGGTGACAGTAACTGAACTGGCGATCGTTGGAACACCCGCTGGCTACCGTGAGTCCGTGGCTGAGTTGAAGCGATGGACCGTCGAACAGGTCGCAGCTGTCGCGCCCTCACCAAGATCGGTCGCCGCTGCCGAACCATTGGCCGAACGGGATCGCTGGTCGGCACTGGGCGGCGACCAGCGGGCGTTGTGGGGGCGGTGTCGCGGCTCGGGCGCCGAGCCCTACGACACCGCCGTCGATCACGTCGAGGTGGCGTGGCGGTGCAGTTGCCCCAGCCGCAAGCACCCGTGCAAGCACGCCCTGGCGCTGTTGCTGTTGTGGGTACGCGGTGCAGTGCCCGTGTCGTCACGGCCTAAGTCGGTCGAGTCGTGGATCGACCGGCGCGATCGTCGGCCGACCGGCGCCGCAGCTGGTTCCGACACCAGTCCTGGTGAGCCGCCTGAGGGAGCGGTGCCCGGCTCGGCGGGTGACCAACTGGGCGGCGACGATTCGTCGCCTACCGATCGCGACCAGCTCGACCGATCGCGTGACGAACGCGTCGCCCGCATGATGGAAGGTTTGGTCGAGCTCGACCGTTGGCTCGAAGACCGGATGCGTACGGGTCTGGCCGACCCGGCGCTCGCCCGCTACGGCACATGGGATCAACTGGCCGCTCGCCTGGTCGACGCTCGGGCGGGCGCGCTCGCCAACCGGGTGCGGCGGCTGGCCGGCCTCGTCGGGGCCAGCCCCGACTGGCACGCCGAGGTGTTGGCCGAGCTCGGTCTGTTGCACCTGATCGCCCAGGCCGGACGACGGCTGCCGACGATGCCCAGCGAGCTCGCCGATGCTGTCGCGACCGCTTCGGGGTGGCAGGTCCGCCACGCCGATGTCCTCGGCGGGGTTCCAGAAACCGACGAGTGGTTCGTCGCTGGACGCAGTGACACTCGCGAAGACCGAATCGAAGTGCGGCGCCTCTGGCTGCGCGGTGGGCGGTCTGGAAGGTGGGCGATGTTGTTGTCATTCGCCGCATACCAGCAGAGCCTCGACGACTCGTTAACGGTCGGCACCGTGGTGCACGCCGACCTACACCGGTATCCGGGTGGATCACTGCGGGCCCTGGCCGGGCGGCGCTACGCCGATCCGCTGCCGTTCGCGACGCCGAAGGCGGTCACGATCGTCGACGCGTGCGACGAGATCGGTCAGGCCGTCGCCGCCGAGCCGTGGCTCGAGCGTTTTCCGGCGACGATCCGAGCGACGCCGTCGGTACTCGATGGCCGATGGGTGCTGACCGATGCCACGGGCTCGCTGCCCTTGCAGGGTGATGATCGAGCGCTCGGAATCCTGCTGGCGGCCAGCGTCGGAGCGGCGTCCTCCGGCGAGATGCTGGTCGGCATGACGATCGAGTGGACCCCGTGGGGTGTCCGCCTCCTCACGGTGCATCTGCCCGACCGCACCCTCGATCTCGGGCCGCGGGCCGAGGCCACGTTCGTGGGCGCGTCGTGAGCACGGGCGTGAGCACGGACCTCGAGTCTTACTGGCACGAGCTGGTTACGGCGGCGTTGCTCGGCACCGATCGCCGCCAGCCCCCGATCCCTCCACCGGGTCCTGTAGCCGACCTGATCGACGATGCCGTTCGTCCCGATGACGCCTCTCGGATGCTGGCAGCCGTTAGCAGCGTGGCCGCCGCCCGCCGCGCAGCTTTCGTCGCCGGCGCTCCTGCAGGTCAACTCCAGATGCCCGATCCGGACGAGCGCTTGTACTGCAACGCCGCCGCTGTGGCGACGTGGCGCACCGTGGTGGCCGAGTGGCCAGTGCTTGAAGACGAGTGGGTGCTGACCGTGATCGAGGGTGGGATGCGAGTGCCGCCGGATGCTCTGGTCGAACAGCTGCAACGCCACCGTGGCGACGCCACACGTCGTGCACGCACCGCGATCGCCGGTGGGCCGCTCGCCGTTTGGTTGGTCGATCATGTCCCGTCGCTGGCGGCGACGACCCGGGCGATCGCATCCGCCGAAGCTGTTGCCAATCTGCCCGAGTTGCCGGTGCCTCCCGAGCTGACTCATCTTCTCACCGCCGATGCCCACACGTTCGTGCGGCGCCTCGCTCAAGGCTTCGACAGTGGCGAGTTCCGGGCGCCGCACCGGGCCGTGCTGGTGAACTTGTTTGCCCGGTGTCGGCCCGAGGTGCTGGCGAACGCGGCGGCGACCTTCAGTACCGCCCATGTGGGCCTGGCGTTGGCGCTCGCTGATCTTGCGAAGCTGCGGCACCGGATGCTGACCGAACTCGGCGCCGCAGTGTGAGGCGTTCGGAGTGTGCCTGACACACTCCGATGACACACTCCGATGACACACTCCGAACGTTCGGCTTCGTTGAAGTCCCACTCACCCCGGAACGCCTCCCAGTGGGCCTCCCAGATCGTGCGAACCTGTTCGGGTTCGACCCGTCGAACCTCCACGCCTTCGGGGAGTAGTCGAACAGGGATGTCCTCGAGGTTCGGGCGCAACAGGAAGGCTGCCCACTCGGTCACCGAATAGTCCATCGCCTGCAGCCACGCGGCCTCGTCGGTCGGCGCCTTCCCCGATCCGGGATGCACGGCAAAGACGCGATAGCGAGCGTTGTCCACGGCGTCTGCCGATGGTCGCATGTGTCGCTCCTGTGCCTCGGTCAGAAGCCGAAACAGCGGCTCAGCCAGGTGTTCGGGGCTGATCGGGTTGAAGACGACGCAATCCCGTCCGCCGGATTCGAGGTCGGTCCAGCTCGCCCTGCAGTAGGCGATGACGGCTTCGCCGACCGTCTCGATGAGCGCAATGTCGGCGTCGGGGTCACGGCCGGTGAGATGGGCGTAGGCCGCGTCCAGTTCTTCGACGGTCGGGAGTTCCGGGTTGCCGATGTGTTGGCGATAGGCGGCGAGTACCTTCGTCATCGCCGGATGATCCTCGGATCCGCGATACGGGCGGGCCACGTATGGGATCGTCAGGTTGATGCGCTCGGCGAGGTGCATGGTTCCGACCCTAGTTCCGAGTCGCTGTCAGGCCGGTTGGGGTTTCAGCCGCTGGCGTCGAGTGCGGCGTCGAGCCGTTTGACGAGTGTCTTGGTCGCCACCGCGCGGTAGCTCTCCTCGACGAAGTCGAACGACACCTTTACCCGGTGACTGTCGCACCCGATGGGTAACGTCTGTCGAGATGGGTTCGACCGACGCGATCCTGCGGCCACACGCAGAGGTGCAATACGCCTCAGAGCTGGCGGCGATAGCGGCGGCCGACGACCGTGAACGCCCGCCGAACTGGCGTTTGTCGCCGTGGGCCGTCGTCACCTATCTGATTGGCGGTGAGCTGGCCGACGGAACGCTCATCGTGCCCAAGTACGTCGGCAGGCGGCGTTTGATGGAGATCGCTGTGGCGACGCTGGCCACCGATCGTGCGTTGTTGCTGCTGGGTGTCCCGGGGACCGCCAAGACCTGGGTCAGCGAGCATCTCGCTGCCGCCATCAGTGGCAACTCGACGCTGCTCGTGCAGGGCACCGCCGGCACCACCGAAGAGACGCTGCGGTATGGGTGGAACTACGCCCGTCTGCTGGCCGAGGGGCCCAGCGAGGCAGCACTTGTGCCGAGCCCGATCTACCGGGCGATGCAACTCGGCTCGATCGCCCGCGTCGAAGAGTTGACCCGCATGCCGTCCGATGTACAAGACGCCCTGGTGACGGCGTTGTCAGAGAAGTCGATGCCCGTGCCCGAGCTGAACTCTGAGGTCGCCGCCACCCGCGGCTTCAACGTGATCGCCACCGCCAACGACCGCGACCGCGGTGTCAACGACCTTTCGTCGGCGTTGCGGCGTCGCTTCAACACCGTCGTGCTGCCCTTGCCAGAGAGCGCCGAGGAGGAGATCGCGATCGTCGCTCAACGGGTCAACGAGCTCGGCGCCGCATTACAGCTGCCTGCGATCGCTCCGGCGGCCGACGAGATCCGGCGCGTCGTGACCGTGTTCCGCGAGTTGCGCGACGGCGTCACCAGCGATGGTGGCACCAGCCTCAAGGTGCCGAGTGGCACGCTGTCGACGGCCGAGGCGATCTCGGTCGTCACGAATGGTCTTTCGCTCGCCACACACTTCGGCGACGGGACCCTGTCAGCGCACGACATCGCCGCCGGGGTGCTCGGCGCCGTGGTTCGCGACCCACTGCACGACGGTGTCGCCTGGCGAGAGTACCTCGAGGCGGTGGTTGCCCAACGCGACGGCTGGGGCGACTTCTACGAAGCCTGTCGCGCCCTCGACTGAGCGGTCGGTCATGGCACTCCACCTCCTGGGCATCCGGCATCACGGACCCGGTTCGGCGCGGTCGGTGGTGCGCGCCCTCGACCTGCTGCATCCGTCGATCGTGCTGGTCGAATCGCCGGCCGAGACCACCAGCGCGTTCCGGTGGATTGGTGCACTTGGGCTCGATCCGCCGGTGGCACTGTTGGGCCATGTCGTCAACGATCCGCGTCGGGCTGTGTTCGCCCCACTGGCGTCGTTCAGCCCCGAATGGCAGGCGGTTCGGTGGGCCAACGAGCACGAACTGCCGGTCGAGGCGATCGACCTGCCATTGGCGAATACCTTGGCTGCCGAACGCGACGACGAGGCGCTGATCCATGGCGACGCCCCGGTCGATCCACTGGGCGCCCTGGCGGCGGCGGCCGGTGAGCCCGATGCCGAACGCTGGTGGGACGATGTGATCGAGCATCGCGGAGAAGGGCTGGCCGCCTTCGAAGCGGTCGGCGAGGCGATGGCTGCAGTGCGGTCGGGCACCGTACCTTCCGCCAGCGAGGAACGCCGCGAGGCCCATATGCGCAAGCGGATCCGGGCTGCACTCAAGGACGGACACGGCACGATCGTCGTCGTGTGCGGCGCTTGGCACGTGCCGGCGCTCGACGTTTCCGCAGCTGGGGCAACCAGGGCGTCAGCCGATAGTGCAACTCTGCGTGGCCTTGCAAAGGTCAAGGTCGCCGTGAGCTGGGTGCCATGGACACACGAGCGACTCGCCGCCGCCAGCGGATACGGCGCCGGTGTACGCAGTCCCGGCTGGTACGACCACGTGTTTCGCCACCCAGGCCCCGATGGTGTCGCCCGCTTCTTTGTCGATGCCGCACGTGTGCTGCGTCGCGCCGACATGTCGGCCTCGCCCGATCACCTGATCGCCGCCACACGTATGGCCGACACGTTGGCGGCGATGCGAGGGCGCCCACGACCCGGGCTCGATGAGGTGCTCGACGCTGCCGACACCGTGATGGGCGGATTGCCGTTGGTCCGACGCCAGCTGGTGGTCGGGAGTTCGATCGGGTCGGTCCCCGACGGCGCACCGCAGGTTCCGTTGGCGCGCGATCTCGCCAAGCGTCAGCGCTCTGCTCGCCTTACACCGGTCGCCGACGAACAAACGGTCGAGCTCGACCTACGTACGCCCAACGGACTGCGGCGCTCGCACTTGTTGCATCAGCTCACTGCGATCGGGGTGCCGTGGGGTTCGTTGGACGAGGGGCGCGGCAGCAGCGGCACATTTCGCGAAACATGGAATCTGGCATGGCGGCCCGAGTGGTCGATCCGGGTCATCGAGTTCGCAGGCCACGGCATCACGGTCGAGCAGGCGGCCACGAATCGGCTCGTCGATCGGGCTCACACGGCCGTCAGCCTGGTCGAGATCGCTAGCGCCCTCGACCTTGCGTTGCTGGCTGCTCTGCCCGACGCCGTCGACCCGATCGTGCATCAGCTCGCCACCAGAGCCGCCAACGATCCCGACGTCGGCCAGCTGATGGCGTCGTTGGGCCCGCTCGCCCAGGCTCAGCGTTACGGCGACGTACGTTCTACCGATGCGGTCGCCGTCGGATCGGTATTTGACGGGCTGGTCGTGCGAGTGTTGGCTGGTGTCGTGCCGGCTTGTGCCTCGCTCGACGGCGACGCCGCGGCCCTCATGGTCGAACGTCTCAGCGGTGTGCAGCGGGCGCTTGCACTGGTCGATCACCATGCCCGCCGGCGTGCCTTTCCAGATGTGCTCGAGCGTCTCAGCGAGGGTGCCGGGCATGGCCGCGTGCATGGGCGGGCTACCCGGATTCTGCACGACAGCGGGCATTGGGCGAACCGTCGCGTCGAGCTACGGCTGGGTCGGGCGCTGTCGCCCGGCACGCCGCCAGCGGTGGGTGCCGCATTCGTCGAGGGGTTCTTGGCAGGCAGCGGCACAGTTCTGATGCACGACGCCGACCTGCGGGCCGTGGTCGATCGATGGCTGTCGTCGCTGACGCCGCGGGCATTCGATGAGACCGTGCCATTGCTACGCCGCACGTTCGGATCGTTCGAGGCGGCCGAGCGCCGCCAGCTCGGCCGACTGGTGGCGGGGGAACACCGCGAGGTGCTGACCGGTTTCGGACCCGGTCTCGACGAGGTCCGGGTACTCGCCGCACTGCGCACGGTTCGACACATGCTCGGCCTGCCCCAACACGACAACCCCGAGGCCGAGCAATGACAGACGTCGATGCTCAGCGGGTCTCCGAGGCCGAACGCTTGCGTCGGTGGCGGCTCGTACTCGGCGGTGGTGATGCCGACGGTACCGGCAGCGAACTCGGTGGCGACGATATGCGGATCGACGCAGCGATGGCAGCCGTGTACGACCAGACCGGCGCCCAACAGCGTCGCCGTGGCCGGGGCAGTGGCAAGGCTGGCGGGCTCGGCCGATCAGCGCCGAAGGTCGCTCGATGGCTCGGCGACATTCGCACCTACTTCCCCAAGCCGGTTGTGCAGTTGATGCAGCGTGATGCCATCGAGCGGCTCGATTTGCGTCAGCTGCTGCTCGAACCAGAACTGCTCGAGTCGATCGAGCCCGACATCCATCTTGTCGCACTGCTCGTCGAGCTCAACCATCTCCTGCCCGACGAAACGCGGGCCACCGCCCGTCAGGTGATCGCGCAGGTGTTGGCGCAGCTCGAAGAGCGGCTCACCGACCGCACTCGGATGGCGGTTCACGGGGCGCTGGCGCGTGCCAACCGGTCGCGTCGCCCACGGCCCGGCGACATCGACTGGTTGCGCACGGTGCACGCCAACCTGCGCCACTACCAACCTAAGTACGGCACGGTCATCCCCGAGCGCATGATCGGGTTCGGCCGCCGCCAGCGCAGCCTCGCCAAGGAGATCGTGATCGCCGTCGATCAGTCGGGATCGATGGCTGACAGCGTCGTGTATGCGTCCCTGTTCGGGGCGGTGCTGGCGCATCTTCCGGCGCTGCAAACGCGTTTGATCGCCTTCGATACAGCCATCACCGATCTCACTCCGGTGCTACTGGACCCCGTCGATGTGTTGTTTGGTGTGCAACTCGGCGGGGGCACCGATATCTCCGAGGCGCTGGGCTACTGCCGTCAGTTGATCACGCGCCCCACCGACACCGTGCTGGTGCTGATCAGCGACCTCTTCGAGGGCGGCAACGCCGACTTGATGCGCAGCCGGGTCGCCCATCTCGTCCGCTCCGGCGTCACGGTGCTGTGTCTGTTGGCGCTCAGCGACGAAGGCGCCCCGGTGCACGATCAGGTGGCGGCTGCCGATCTGATCGCGCTGGGGGCAACAGTGATGTCCTGCACCCCCGATCAGTTCCCCGACGTGCTCGCCGAGGCGCTCGAACGGCACCGGTAACTCGGATGGACGTCAGCGGCCGCGGTCGGTGAACCGTTCGACGTCGGCTCGGTGTCCGGCGATCACGATCAGGTCGCTGGGTCCGAGCACCGTGTCGCGGCCGGCGTAGGTGAACTGGCTCTGATCGGGCTTCACACACACGACGGTCACCTTGTACTTGGCACGCAGGTCCGACTCTCCGAGCGGCATCCCGATCAGCTCGGCGGGAGCGATCAGTTCGGCGATCACGAAGTTCTCGTCGAGCGCCAGGAACTCCAGCATCTGGCCGGTCACGAGGTGCGCCACGCGGGTGCCCATCTCGGCCTCGGGGAACACCACGTGGTGTGCGCCCACTCGCTGCAGGATTCGACCGTGTGACTCGGTGATCGCCTTCGCCCAGACATTCTTGATGCCGAGGTCGACGAGCGCGCTGGTGGTCAGCACGCTGGCCTCGATACCGGTGCCGATGCACACGACAGCGGTCACGGCGTCAGCGGCGCCAATCTGGCGTAGTGCCCGCAGGGTGGTGGTATCGGCCTGCACGACATGGGTCAACATGTCGGCGTGATTCTGCACGATGTCCTCGTTGCTATCGACCCCCAGCACCTCATAGCCGAGCTCGACCAGGGTTTCGGCCAGTGATGAGCCGAATCGGCCGAGTCCGATCACGATGATCTCGCCCTCGTGTTGGATCCGGTCGGATGTCAGTCCGGTCAGCATGTTATGGAAGGTCTTGTCGGACATGGGTGCTCCTTCAAGCAAGTTCAGCCGATGATCGGCCGCTCTTCTGGGAAACGGTAGGCGCGTTGGCGTTGCCGCAATGCAAGTGCGGTGACAAAGGTGACGGGGCCGATGCGGCCGGCGATCATCATAAGGATCAACAGGAACTTGCCTGCCGACGGCAGCGAACCGGTGATGCCCGTCGAAAGGCCCACTGTGCCGAATGCGGAGGTCGCTTCGAACAGGGTGTCGGTGAGATGAAATGACGACATCGCCGTGAGGGCGACGGCTGTGGCGAATACCGCCCCGATCGACAGGAATGCAATCGTCATCGCCTGGCGTACCAGACCGGTCGGCAGCCGGCGATTGAATACGTTGATGTCCTTGTCGCCGCGCACCTCGGACCACATCGCGAAACCGAGAACGGCAAAGGTCGTGACCTTGATGCCGCCGCTGGTCGAGGCCGGGCCGGCACCGATGAACATCAACGCCGTCATGATGTTGATGGTCGGTTCGCGCTGGGCACCGATGTCGATCGTGTTGAATCCGGCGGTGCGCGGTGTAACTCCCTGGAACCAGGCGGCCTGGAACTTGTCCCAGACTCCCATCGGCCCGAGCGTGCCGGGATTCGTCCATTCGATCATCAGCACAGCCAGCGGTCCGACGACGAGCAGGAATGCCGTTGCGGCCAGCGTGATCCTGGTGTGGAGACTCCATTTCCTCGGCCGGACCCGCTTGCGAAACTCGACCAGGATCGGGAAGCCGAGCCCGCCGATCACAAACGCTGCAGTGATCGGAAACACGACGAGTGGGTCGTCGACGAACTGGGTCAGGCTGTCGGAGTAGAGCGAGATCCCGGCATTGTTGAACGCAGAAACCCCGTGGAAAGCAGCGCTGTAGGCGGCCCGTCCGATGCCGGTGTCACCGGTAGTCGCGAGGTGGATGAACAGAATCACGGCGATCGACGACTCGACCAGCAGGGTGATCTTGGCGATCGCAGAGATCAGGTACCGCAGTTCGCCGATGTCGACGGCGCCGATCTCGGCCTGGGCGAGCACCCGCTGGCGCAGACCCACTCGGCGCGAAGCGACGAGCGCCAGCACCGAGCCGACTGTCATGATCCCGAATCCGCCGAGCTGGATCAGGGCAAGCAAGACGAGTTCGCCGAACAGCGAGAAGGTCGCCACGTCGACCGTGCCGAGTCCGGTGACGGTTGTCGCCGATGTCGACCAGAAAAGTGAATCGAGCAGCCCGGGCTGCTCGATTCCTGAATCGAAGGCGAACGGCAGGCTCAGCAATGCGGTGCCGACCAGGATCAGGGTCACGAACGCGGCGAGCACGAGTTGTGCCGGGTTGTGCACCGCGCCCAGGATGCGCCTGATAACCACGCAGGCACACTAACGGCGGGATCGGCATCAGAACGGTTGGTGTTGATCGCGGCCGGTGGGAGGCAGGGACGCGGAAGCGCTAGCGTGTGCGCACTATGGGTCAGCTGGTCGGAGTCGTCGAAAAGCCGAGTACCGCCCCGGGTGTGGTGCGGTTCGAACTGAACCGTTCGTTGTCGGGCATGGGCCACGAACGGTTCATGTCGATTGACGACGCGATCGGTCCTAAGCCGGCGCCATCGCTCGCCAGGTTGCTGTTCTCCACCGGCAAGGTCGCCGGCGTGCATATTTACAGCAACATGGTCACGGTCGACATCACCGAGGGCTTCGATTCGAGTGGGCTCGCTGACATCGTGCGTGAGATGTACCGGTACTGGAAGCCCGGTGTCGAGGCGCCGGCGTTCGAGGACTTGCAACCCGAAGAGCCTGATGCTTCCCCGTCCGGTGACAACAGCGGTGACTCCGAGTTGTCGGAGGCTGCCAAGCGTGTGCCACCGCACCTGCTCGAGCGCAGCCGTGCAGCGCGTCAGAAGTGGAAGGCAGCCAACGGCGGCTAACGCTGCCCGGTTTCTGGGATCATCTCTGGCATATCGAACAGATGTTCGATATCGTGGAATGGTGACATCTTCGTTTGTTTCACTGACATCGGCTCGTGATCGCTGCCTTCCGGTCGATGAGGCATTCTTGCCGCTGCTTGCCGACGCTGGCATGCAGCGCGGCAGGGTGGTCGGATGCACCGGTCCAGCGGCGATGTCGTTGGCATTGGCGCTGGCATCGCGCTCGGTAGTTGTTGGGTCGTGGTTGGCCGTCGTCGGTATCCCGATGCTGGGGGTCGAGGCCGCCGCCGAGCTCGGCATCCCGCTCTCGCGTCTGGTGATGATCGATGCCGTAGGTGGTCCCGCCGTCTGGGCCGAGCGTGTCGCTGCCGCCGCAGATGGATTCGACATCGTGATGACGCGCCCGCCGGCCGGGGCCGAGCGTGTACTCCGCAAGGTGCGAACGCGGCTGCGGGCGCGTGGTGTCGTGTTGCTCGCCGTCGGTCCAACGTCAGCGGGTGTGTCATGCGATCTCGAGCTCGCCACCACCTCTGTGGCATGGGATGGTCTCGGGCAAGGGAGCGGCTACTTGATCGCCCGTCGTGTCACAGTGCGCGCATGCGGTCGCAGGATGCCGCGTCCGATCGAGCTCGATCTGTGGCTTCCCGCCCCAGACGGCCGAGTTGAGAGTTGTGCCAGGCGCAACTCCCAACTCGACGATAGTGCTGGTGCCGTGCTCAGCCGGGCTGGTTGACATGGTGCAGCCGCCTCGTCTTGTCACGGTGTGGTGTCCCGGGTGGCCAACGGTTGCTGCCGGCGTCTCACCTGATCAGCCCGCTGCAGTCTTCCGTTCGAATCGGGTGATCGCTTGCACACCGGGGGCTGTCGCAGCGGGCGTGCAGGTCGGGTCGCGCCGGCGTGCCGCGCAGGGGGCGTGTCCTCAGCTACTCATCCTCGATCATGACCGCGACCGCGATGCTCGTCAGTTCGAGCCGGTGGTTCGGGCCGTCGCCGAGATGGCGCCAAGGCTCGAGGTCGTCGAACCCGGCTGGTTGTGCCTGGCTGCCCGCGGTCCATCGCGCTACTTCGGTGGTGACCAGGCGATGGCTGATCGCTTGGTCGGGCTGGTTGGCGAGGTGGCTGGCACATCGGCAGGGGTAGGCGTAGCGGATGGCCGTTCAGCTTCGGCGATCGCCGCTCGCCGCGCCGCCCGTCACCCGAGCGGAGTGCTGGTGGTGCCGTCGGGTGGGTCGACCGACTTTGTTGGTCCGCTCCCGGTGGCTTGGTTGCGCGAGCTCGGCGAGATCACCCCCGAGTTGGTTGACCTGTTTGTCCGGCTTGGCCTGAGGCGGCTGGGCCAGTTGGCGGCGCTCGATGCAGGAGATGTGTTGGCGCGGTTCGGTGTCGAGGGGCTGCATGCCCATCGGCTGGCGGGTGGCAGCGACACGCGCCAACCTGCCGCAACCGATCCGCCTCCCGAGTGGTGGATCGAGCATCCGTTCCTCGAGGCGGTCGAACAGCTCGAGGTGATCGTGTTCGTGGCCAAGCGGCTGGCCGATCAGCTGGTCGTCAACCTGTCGGGGGAAGGCCGTGTGTGTGTGCGGTTGGTGGTGATCATCGAGACCGAATATGGCGAGCGAAGTGAACGGGCTTGGTATCGCGACCAGGGCCTTTCCGCGGCGGCGATGGTCGAGCGGGTGCGCTGGCAGCTCGAGGGCTGGGCGTCGCGGCCCGATGGCCTGAGTGGTGGTGTGGCGCTGATCCGGCTGGTGCCCGACGAGATTCGCAGCGACGACGGTGTGCAAGGCGGGCTGTGGGGCGGCCGATCGCAGGCCGATCACGATGCAGCCCGCGCCATCGTTCGATTGAGCGGTCTTGCAGGTGAGCAAGCGGTCAAGGTGCCGGTATGGGTTGGTGGTCGGTTGCCGGTCGAGCGTTATCGGTGGGTGCCTGCTTCCTCGGTCGATCTCGAGCATCCATCCGATCGGCTCGACCACGACGACGGGCCCTGGCCGGGTGCGTTGCCGGCTCCAGCACCGACGGTCGTGCCGGAACAACTCGTTCCGACGATGTTGCTCGACGCGGCAGGCGAACAGGTTCGGGTCAGTGGTCGGGGTGAAGTCAGCGCCGCACCGGTGTCGATCGTCGTCGGTTCTATGCATCAACGTGTCGATGCATGGGCGGGGCCTTGGCCGATCGAGCAGCGATGGTGGTCGTCAGATCGATCGCGTCGGCTGGCGCGGTTCCAGGTCGTCACTGAACACGGTGCTGCTTATCTGGTCGGTGTCGAACAGCAGCGCTGGTCGATCCTCGCCACCTATTCGTGACCGACGAGTTGCCGACGGATGCTCGGAGTATCAGGCTTCGCCGGCAGCGCTGACTGTGTGCTGAGCGGCCGTCACGTTGACGTGTCCGTGTGCACCATTCCGAGTCGCCGGTGTGGTGGGCCCGGGGCGGGCATCGGCCGGGATGCCAGTGACAGCCTGCGCCTCTGCGGCATCGAGGACCTCGTTGCTGATCCGAAAGCCGACACCACGAACGGTGTGGACGACCCGCAATTCCGGGGCTGCATGATCGAGCTTGCTGCGCAGGTTAGAGAGATGGACATCGACGACGTGCGTGTCGCCGACCCAGTTCTGGCCCCACACCGACTCGAGCAGCTCATTGCGCGAAGCGACCTCGGTTGGTCGACGACAGAGGTGCTCGAGCAGAGAGAACTCGATCCGAGTTGCCGGGATTTCGGTATCTCTGAGGCGGATCTCGTGACGGCCGGTATCGATTGTCAATGGTCCGAGCGTGATCACCGACTGTTGTGCCGGATCCCAGTCGGTCCGAATCTCACGGGGGCGACGGAGCAGGGCGTGGCAGCGTGCGACGATCTCGTCGCAGGTCACCGGTAGCGAGACCGCATCGTCGGCACCCGAGCGCAACAGTTCAACTCGGGCCCGGTCGCGGCCTGCAGATTCGATACACAACACATAGCCGTCGGTGTCGTTTCGTAGCCGCTTATAGAGAGGTCGGTCGTTCGTATCCTGCATCACAGTGTCGATCACCAGAACGTCGGGCGAGAACGATGCGGCCAAGACGCTCACAGCGTCGGCGTCGCCGGGAGCACTGACCGAGAAGCCTGCCGCGCGGAGGCCTGCTTCGTTGGTGCGCCTGAGTCGGAGATCGTCGATGGCGAGCAACACTCGGGGAGAAAACTGGGTGTTTGGTTCCATGATGAAAGTGGTTCAGTCTGTTGATGTTTGGCTGTAGTTCACGTATCGGCCGCTCGGTTACTGGACTCAAGCGCTTTGTTCGAATTTCCTCTGTTTCTGCGTCGATACGGTGTGCAGATGTCGACCGCCGGGCACGAGTACGTACGTCAATCCGTGGAACAGCGTGAGTCGATCGATGTCGCCGAGCGCGACAGCATCGCCTGGTTCCTGGTCGAGTTCGACCGGTTGGACGATCCGTTCGACCAGGCACTCGACCCGGTGCACGTCACGGGCTCGGCGATCGTGGTCGGGCCACGGGGGGTCGTGTTGCTACGTCACAAGCGGCTTGGTTTCTGGCTCCAGCCGGGTGGCCACATCGACCCGGGCGAGACGCCGTGGGAAGCGGCACTCCGCGAGGCCCACGAGGAGACCGGGCTCGACGTGTCGTTCGCCGACGTCGGTCCTGCTGGCGTGCCACGACTGGTGCATGTCGATGTGCACGACGGTGGGCGTGGTCACACCCATCTCGATCTGCGGTACGTGCTCGTCGGCGGCGACGCCGACCCCGACCCGCCGGAGGGTGAGAGCCAGGAGATCGGATGGTTCGACTGGCCGGCGGCGATCGAGCGGGCGGGCGACGACCGCCTGAAAGCCCTGCTCAGAACGTTGGCATAAGATTTCTGATGGGCTGACGGCCACTGCCAGTTCTGGTGAACTCGAGTGTTGGAGTGTGCCTGAGACACTCCAAACGCACCAACTGTCGCTACGTCAGCTTGCGTCTAGCGAACAGGTGTTCGATACTGGTGGAAGTGGGATTCAATAATCCGTCGTGGACATGGAGCGAGCTCGAGGCAACCCTTTCCGACCGGAAGGGGCGTGATGGTCGCAGCCCTGGCAGCCTGTCGTGGAACGCCGGTGGTGACAGCCCGGCGTGGGGTCGTAAGCGGCAACCGTTCGAGGCCCCTGAATCGTTACGGATCACCCGGGTGCCGGGCACGGTGCCGTATGCCGAGCTGCACACACATTCGAACTATTCGTTCCTCGACGGGGCATCGCATCCTGAGGAGTTGGCGACCGAGGCTGCCCGGCTCGGGCTCGAAGCGCTAGCACTGACCGACCACAATGGTTTCTACGGGGTGGTGCGCTTCGCCGAGGCGGCCAGGGCAGTCGGTTTACCCACCGTGTTCGGAGCGGAGATCACGCTCGCGTCCGGACTGGCCGACGATTGTCATGTCGCACGCACCGAGGGTGACACCATGTTCCAGGTCGACACCAGGAAGGTGCCCGATTCGCATGCTCCCGACCCCGACGGCCGGCACCTGCTGGTGCTCGCCGACGGGCCGGCTGGCTACGCCCGGTTGGCGCGGGCGCTGAGCCTCGGGCACCTAGCAGGGGAGAAGGGCGCACCGCAGTTCACATTCGGCGATGTCGCCGATGTGGTCAGCGGTGTCAGCTGGGTGCTCACAGGGTGCCGCAAAGGTGCCGTGCCGCGAGCCCTGTTCGATCACGGTCCGTCGGCTGCACGGCGTGAACTCGAGAAGTTGGTCAGTGCGTTCGGCCGCGACCGGGTGCTGGTCGAGTTGTGGGATCACGGTGACCCGATCGACTCGGCCCGCAATGACGCGCTGGTCGAGATTGCTCACCGGGTCGGGGTCGAGAGCGTCGCCACCAACAATGTGCACTACGCCACACCGACCCAACGAAAACTCGCCGCAGCGATCGCAGCTGTGCGGGCGCGCTGCAGCCTCGACGAGATCGACCCCTGGTTGCCGGGTGCTTCGGGTGCACATCTGCGCTCGGGTGTCGAGCAGTCGCGGCGATTTGCCCGCTACCCGGGTGTCGTCGAGTTGGCCGGCGAGATCGGTCGTGCGGCGGCATTCGACCTGTCGCTGGTAGCACCCAACTTGCCTCCGTTCCCGTGCCCCGACGTCGATGGCCGCCCGATGAGTGAAATCCAGTTCCTGCGTCAGCTCACCGAGCAGGGCGGGCGACGGATGTACGGCGAGCGCCCAGATGCCGGCGAGGACCTCTCAACTCGCGCTCGGGCTTGGAACACGATCGACCGCGAGTTGTCGATCGTCGAGCAACTCGGATTCCCTGGCTACTTCCTGGTGGTGTGGGATCTCGTCGAGTTCTGCCGTCGCTCGAACATCTTCTGCCAGGGCCGCGGCAGTGCTGCCAACTCGGCGGTCTGCTACGCACTCGGTATCACCAAGGCTGATGCGGTGTCACTGGGACTGTTGTTCGAGCGATTTCTGTCGACCGAACGCGATGGGCCACCCGACATCGACATCGACATCGAGAGCGGCCGCCGCGAGGAGGTGATCCAGTATGTGTACGGGAGGTACGGGCGCCACCACACCGCTCAGGTCGCCAACGTAATCACGTACCGCGCCCGATCATCGATCCGCGACATGGCCAAGGCTCTCGGTCATTCCACCGGTCAGCAGGATGCCTATGCCAAGCAGATCGACGGGTGGGGCGGGATCGAAACAACGGCTGCTCAGCCCGAGTGCACGATCCCGGCTGATGTGCTTGATCTGGCCGCCCAGATCGAGGATGCCCCCCGCCATCTCGGCATCCACTCGGGCGGAATGGTGATCTGTGATCGTCCCGTAATCGAGGTGTGCCCGGTCGAGTGGGGCCGCATGCACAAGCGCTCGGTGTTGCAGTGGGACAAGGACGATTGCGCCAACGCAGGTCTGGTGAAGTTCGACCTGCTCGGTCTCGGCATGTTGAGCGCTCTGCACTACGCCGTCGACCTGATTCGTGAGCATCGCGGGTACGAGGTCGATCTGGCCACCATCCCGCAAGAAGACGATGTGTACGCGATGTTGTGCAGGGCCGACACGGTCGGTGTGTTCCAGATCGAATCGCGGGCGCAGATGGCCACGCTGCCGCGTCTCAAACCTCGCCGCTTCTATGACCTGGTCGTCGAGGTGGCGCTGATCCGACCCGGGCCGATCCAGGGTGGCTCGGTGCACCCATACATCCGGCGCCGCAACGGGCAAGAGCCGGTCACGTATCTGCATCCGTTGCTCGAGAACGCGCTCGGCAAGACGCTCGGCATCCCGCTGTTCCAAGAGCAGTTGATGCAGATGGCGATCGACGTCGCCGGGTTTTCGCCATCCGAGTCGGATGAGCTGCGCCAGGCGATGGGTTCGAAGCGTTCGGCGGCGCGTATGGAGAACTTGAAAGAGCGGTTGTTCGCCGGTATGGCC
The DNA here is from genome assembly GCA_937919625.1 of uncultured Ilumatobacter sp. Classification (GTDB taxonomy): domain Bacteria; phylum Actinomycetota; class Acidimicrobiia; order Acidimicrobiales; family Ilumatobacteraceae; genus Ilumatobacter. Next base: position 17,491 of record CALFRK010000053.1, on the reverse strand, counting down.
GAGCGCGGGGTCACCGGCGAAGTGGCCGAGGAGATCTTCATGAAGATGAGGGCGTTCGCCAACTACGGCTTCCCCGAATCGCATTCGGTCAGTTTCGCTTACCTCGTGTACGCCTCGTCGTGGATCAAGTTCCACGAGCCCGCTGCGTTCTGCGCCGCCCTTATCAATGCCCAGCCGATGGGGTTCTGGTCGCCGCACACGCTGGTGCAAGATGCCGGCCGCCACGGGGTGACGGTGCGCACCCCTGACCTCAATGTCTCGCTGGCGGGTGCCACTTTGGAAGATGGCGGGGCATCGGTTCGGCTCGGCATCGGTTCGGTGCGTGGCGTCGGCTCTGAGTTGGCCGAGCAGGTCGAGCGTCAGCGCGCCGACCACGGGCTGTACGAGTCACCGGAAGATCTTGTCCGTCGTATTCCCGAACTCACGCTGGCTCACCTCGAGGCGATGGCTACCGCCGATCTGTTCGGCGAGTGCTTCGGGATGAAACGTCGTCAGGCGTTGTGGGCGGTTGGCGCGGTGTCACAGTCGCGGCCGGGTCGGCTGCCCGGAATCGTCACCGGCGAGCGTCCACCGACGTTGCCAGGGATGACCCCGATCGAGGAGTCAGTCGCCGACCTGTGGGCGACCGGTGTGTCACCCGACGGGCATCCGACCCGGTTCGTCCGCGACGAGTTGGCCAAGCTCGGGGTGGTCACCGCGGGGGGTCTGTGGCAGTGCGAACCGAACAGTCGGGTCACGGTGGCCGGCGTCGTCACGCACCGCCAGCGCCCGATGACGGCACAGGGGGTGACCTTTCTCAGCCTTGAAGACGAGACCGGGCTGATCAATGTCGTCGTGTCGAAGGGCTGCTGGGCGCGCTACCGCAAGGTCGCCAGAGGTGCCCCGGCGATGGTTATCCGTGGCCGCCTGGAACGCTCAGAAGGAGTGACCAATGTCGTCGCTGAACATATGGCGCCACTGCCTTTGACGGCTTCAACGGCAAGCCGCGACTTCCGCTAACGCTTTCCGTCAGACGTTGGCGGTGCCGCGAAACAAGCGCGCCAGCCCGATTCCGATCTCGCGGCCGACGCTCTGGATCTGAGCGGGCTCGGCGGTGGGGTCGGCAAGCACGGTCAACACCGCAACTTTCGAGATCCCGAACACGAACACCTGCCCGTCGGTCGAACGCTGGTGAGAGAACGATGCAGGGGCGGCACCCATCAGCTGCACGAGCCGGTTCGACAGGCCCAGTACGGCGGCCGACATGGCGGCGATCGCGGCGGCATCGAGTCCGGTGCTGTGCGTGACCCGCGATGCCAACACCAGCCCATCGGCGCTGCTGACAAGCGCACCCAACACACCGGGCACCCGATCGACGACATGGTCGATCAACTGATGCATCGAGGCGTCGATCTCGGTCATGCGCTTGTTATCGGCGGTTGACCAACGGGTCTTGAGGAAATCTTGACCTTTGCCGCTCAGGTCATCCATAGGTTCGTGCGCCGACTCGTTCGCGAGTTTGTTCGAGGGTGCGTCCGAGGCGGTCATGAAGAGTCAGATCCCCGTGTCGATCGGCGAGATCGGTGCACCGTGCGACATGAGCCGGCCGAGCAGGATGGCGAGACGCCGCGGTGCAAACAGTAGGTCGACCGCCTGCTCGATCTGTTCGAGCGACCACCACCGCAACTCATGTACATGTTCGGCTCGCATCGCCTCCCACCCGATCGTGGGGTGGGGTTCGAAACGAGGGGTGCGCACCACATGGATCAGATCGCGTTGACCATCAAAATCGGTGTTGAGGATCGGGATGACGTGAAGCCGATTCCAGATATGTGCTCCGATCTCGAAGTCGGCGAAACCGAGTTCTTCGTAAAGTTCGCGGCGCAGCCCTTGTTCGGGCGACTCGCCAGGCTCGAGGCCGCCGCCGGGCAGGGCCCACGCTGACGCATTCGGAAACTCGAAACGAACGAGCAGCACATGATTGTGCTCGTCGATGATCAACGCCCTCGCCGCGGTCCGGATGTTCAGGGCGTTTGACAATGCTCAGTCCGTTGGGGAGTCTCTGAGACCATCGTTGAAGATCCGAAACATGTCGTAGGTTTCCTTGCAGGCCTGGCACACCGGCAGTTGTCTCGGATCACGGGCCGGCACCCACACGTGGCCACACAATGCTTCGATCGGTGTTCCCATGATGCGGGCCTCGAGCACCTTGGCGGCGGCTGATTCGCCCGGGCCGACCTTCACGATGTGGGCGACGAGCGGTTCGTCGGTCTCGGGAACGATGTCGGTCTTCGGGATCGTTTCGGCTGGCAGTGTTTCGAGCTCCGGCATGACGAACAGTTTGCCAGGGATCCGTCGAGTCCGGAGGCGTAGCCTGCCGTTATGGGTCGGCCCGTCGGTTATCGCGACATCTCCGATGCGATCGCGCCTACCGGAATGGTCACCAGAGGTGGATTCGCCACTGGGCCGCACGACACGTTAACGATGCCAGATGGACAAGCTGTTCGGTGTGTCGTCGTGGTCGGCAACGTCGGCACGACGATGTGGCCACACTTCCGCGCCGAGCAGCCGGCCGAGGCCCACCCGCTCGACACCTGGACACGGGCGACGCTCGGTCCGATCGCGGCGACGATGGGGGCGGCTTTCGTGCATCCCAGCGACGAGCCGTTCCAGCCGTTCCAACGCTGGGCCCAGCGTGCCGACGATGTCTGGCAGTCGCCGATCGGGTTGCTGATCCACGGCGAGTACGGCCTGTGGCACGCCTACCGCGGGGCGCTGCTGTTCTCAGAAATGGTGACCGGCATCCCGACCATCGGCGACGCTGTGTCGCCGTGCCTGTCGTGTGCCGACCAACCCTGCCTGAGCACCTGCCCCGTCGATGCGTTCACGCCTGGCGGATACGACGCGGCGGCGTGCGCTGTGCATGTTCGCGCCGGCGCCGACCCCGATTGTCTCCACGACGGCTGTGCTGCCCGCCGGGCATGTCCGGTTGGTGTCGCCCTGGTGTACGGAGCCGACCAAATGGAGTTCCACATGCGAGCGTTCGTCGGGATGCGAGCATGACCGGCGGGGACGAATCTGAGCGTCCGTCGCCGTCTCCGGCGCCGACCTCAGCAGCCATCGGTCGGTCAGCCGGGTGGATGTCGGTTGCGGTTGCGGTTGCCGCATTCTGAACCGTTAGTTGAGGAGGTCCTTGGAGATGTCGATCCAGAACTGCGTCGCAAGTGCCAGGCTGTCGACGTCGATTCGCTCGTCGTGGCCGTGGAAACGGTCACCGAATGAGGCAGCGGTCATGTCGGGTGAGAACAATCCGGCGCCGTAGGCGACCCGACCGCGATCGCGGTAGAAGCGGGCGTCGGTACCCCCGACCACCAGGCCGGGCACGATTTTGGCGCCGGGATAAACGACCTGAATGTTCTTGGCAAGCACGTCCCATAGCGGGTTATCGGTCGTTGATTGGGTTGCCTCGCCACTCTGGAGCGTCGTCGATTCGACCTGGTCGGCCAGGTCGCCCAGGGCGTCGGCGAGCATCGCGTCAACGTCTTCGCTGGTGGTTCCGGGAACCGTTCGGATGTCGACCTCGATGTCGACGGTGTCGGGGATCACGTTGGTTTTCTGACCACCGTGGCCGACGTTGGGCGAGATCGTGGTGTGGGTGATGGCGTGGCATGCCCTGGCGATCGGTACCGGCAACGTGGCGATCGTGTCGTACAGGCGGGCTGGGTCGAGCAGAGCCGCCCGAAACTCGTCGGGCAAGCCCATCGAATCGACCTGTGCCCGCCATGCTTCTCCCAGGTAGGGCGCCGGCCGGTGCTCGCTCAGCCGCCGTATGACCTCGGCGGCCTTGACGAGGGCGTTGTCGGCGCCGTATGGCATCGAGCCGTGGCCGGGCGTGCCGCGCACCCGTAGCTTGCGCCAGGCGATGCCTTTCTCGCCGGTGTTGATTGTGACGTGGCGCGTGCCGTGATCGTCGACGCTCGACCAGCCGCCGAGTTCGGTCAGACAATAGTCGGCATCGATCGCTTCGGGGTGGTGTTCGAACATCCACTCGGCGCCCCAGGTACCGCCCGCCTCCTCGTCGGCGACCCCGAAGTAGATCAGGTCGCCTTTCGGTTGGAAGCCGGTGCGAGCCAGATGGCGGAAGGCGACCGCCATCGACGACGTGAGATTGAGCATGTCGATCGCTCCGCGGCCCCAGATCTCGTCGTGCCCATAAGAGTTGCGGATCAGCTCGCCACCGAACGGGTCGTTGCTCCACCCGTCAGGGCTGACGGGAACGACATCTGTATGTCCCATCAGGCACAGCGACGGTGCGTCGGGATCAGACCCTTCGATGCGGGCCACGATCGACCCGCGACCTGGACGCGACTCATACCGCTGGGTGCCGAGTCCGGATCCTTCCAAAAAGGTCTGGAGCAGATCAGAATTGCGCGTTTCCTCACCCGAGTCGGGTGTGCCGTCGTTGACGCACGCGTTTTGGATCATCGCCTGCAACAGCTCGGTCGTCTCGCCGGTCAAGGCTGCATCCGTCATGTCTCCCACCCTACGCGTCGGCGAACCGCGCGTTCGGAGTGTGCCCGACACAGTCCGAACGCTGTCACCAGATCCGGCGCAACTGGCACCAATCGACGGTGACCTCGACGGGTTCGTCGCGGCGTTGCTCGACCAGCATGCCGCAGTAGCCGTCGACATAGCGCGGGTCGATTAGCACGCTGGTGACGACCATGCCGTTGAGCGACAGCGTGATCGATGGTCCGATCGCTGCGACGGAGATTCGGTTGCGGCCGGGGTGCAGCACCATCCCGTCTGCGAGTGGTCCGATGGCGATCGGTTGCTCGACACCGTCGAACGCCGAGATTGCCATGATGCCGCCCGGCGTGACCCGCAAACCGACGTATCGATCGGGGGAGTTGCGGCGCACGAAGATGCCAAACCCCTCGTCGTCGTGTAGGTGACCGATGTCGGCGACGAGATCCATGATGACGTCTCGCTCGGGCGACTCGTGGGGTGTGTAGCCGTGGATCGATGACGGCCCCTTCCCGTGCATCACGAGTTGGCCGTCTCGCACCTCGGTCATCTCGTCGAGCCGCTGGTCGAGCTCGCCGTTCCAGCTGTAGGTCGCGATCAGACGATCATCGTCCGGGGGACTGATCGGCACGATGTGGTCACCCACCGGCAAAGTCCAGTGGGATCTCGATCCCAGTAATTGGGGCCAGCAGCATGTTGATCGCAAGATCCTCGATTGCCGGGGCCACGCCGATCGCGTCTCTGACGAACGACACCGGGGACAAGGTCGAGACATCGATTCCGAGCTTGAACAGTCCGAACATGAGGCGGACGGCCGTCATGGTTGCCGGCGACAGACTATGCGTGAACAAATTGAACGAACGAGAGAGTCCGATGTCGACCGATGCCGACGCCGAGGCGCCGGCTCCGCCGGCGACGCCGGCATATACCGTCGAGTCCCAGCCGTAGGGCCGCGAGCGGAGATAGTCGTCGGGTGCCATCGGGCTGACGAACGGTGCGAGCGGAATCTGGTCGGCGACAAAGCAACCCATTGCGGCAGCGGCCGACGATGGCGCCGGTCCGCCGGGGCCAGACGCCGGCCCCGAACCTAGCGCTGCTCCGCCTGCATCGGTCGCTCGGCTGCCCGTGCCTGGCCTCGTCGCCACGATTTCGCCGGTGATTGTCGCGACTCGGTACTGCTGGTCGTCGCTGTCCGGCGTGGCGCCCTGACTGCGGGCCAGCTCGTCGCCACGACCGGCGCTCGAGATCTGCAGCGGACCCCGAACGTCGGGCATCCGCCGCATCAATGCGTCGTGGGTTGCGGTGGCGCGTTGCCCCGACAGCGACTGGTTCTCAGACTCGCCCGTCTGCTCGGGCTCCGGGTGCCGCCAGCGAGGGCTCGAGTGACCGTCGACCTGAACGATCGCTCCGGCGTCTTCGTACCTGGCGACTTGGCGCGGAATCGCGCCGGCCGCGGCGCTGATGGTGCCCAAGTCGTCGGCGTCGAGCGTGAACGCCCCCGTCGGGAACCGGATCGTCCAGCCTTCGAGCGGATGATGATCGAACTGGGTCGGTGTCGGGGTCGGGGTCGGGGTCGGTGTCGGGGTCGGGGTCGGGGTCGGGGTCCCTGTGGGTGTCGGGGTCGGCGCCCCTGTCGGGGTCGGCGGCTTCGGGCACACGACGTCGCCAAGCGTGTCGAGGCTCATGCTGAAGCTGTGGCCGATCTTGGCGGCGACACCGACTTCGAGTTCGGCCGTCGCCCCGACTCCGATCCCCAAGGTGGCGTTGTATCCGCCTGCGGCATCGGCGAGGTTGTCCTTCGAAGCCAGGTTGTATTGGGAACCCCAGCCGACGGCGACTCCGGCATCGACTTCTCCGCTGACCCCGACCCCGGCTGCCAAACCGGCGCTGAACGCCAGTGTGTAGAAGACGCCTATCTCGTTGTGGGCGTAGTCGGCGATGAAGTCGTAGGCAAAACTGCCGCCGACACCGCCGCCGACAACGCCGCCGAAAGCCTCGGCGTTGATCTGCCCACCGATCGAGAAGTGATCACCGTCTGGGTTGAGCAGGCTCTCCACGGCGTCACCGCCGAGGCTGGTCATCCTCTCGATGCCGTTGTCGAGCGTGCTTTCCATGTCGCGCTTGGTCTCTTCTGCCAGTTCCCGCAGCTGCGGCAGGATCCGCTGGAACTCGGCGTACGCCTCGCGTGCCTTCTCCCTGGCGGCTGCGAGTTGTGGGCGCAGCCAGTCCTCGATGATCGTTGTTGCGGCCCTCAGCACGGCCCGCATCACGCTGCCGACGATCGACTTGATGGCGTTGCGGACTCTCACGATTGCTCGCTGGATGGCGCTCACGACGCGCTGGATCGTGTTCTCGATCAGCGTGATGATCCTATTGATCACGGTCAACAGGGCGTTGAGCAACCGCCCGACCAGCTCGAGCACGAGATCGCGGACGAAGGTGATGACAGCGCGGATGGCGTCGAAGATCGCGTCGAGGATCCGTTGCACCGTTTGTGTGACCATCGCCACGACCCGTCGTACGGCGTCTGCCGCCGCTTGCACGAGGTTGCTGATGATCTGCCACACAACTGTGGGCACATTGCGAATGACTGCTACAGCTCGATCGATCGCCCCTTCGATCGCGGTTCGGATCCGTTCGATCACGGTGTTGATCGCCGACTGGATCGTGTCGAGCACCGACATCAACGTGCTGGTGATCGTGTCGGCGACCGATGTCAGACTTTCCATCGCCCTGCCGACGAACTCGGTGAGTTGGGTTCGAACCCTGGCCAGCATCTCCTGTAGCGCCTGGATTCGTTCCTGTAGGCGTTGACGAATCGGGGCGATGATCGACTCGACGAACGCCTCGTCTGATCCGGCTGTCTGCAACCATGCCTGGATTCGCGGACGGATCGCTCCGCCGATCGTGCGCATGATGCCGCGTACGAAGCTGCGTGTCGTGGAGATCTCGCCGGAGACCGTTTGCGAGGCCGATGCGGCCGTTTGGCGGGCATCTCCAGCAGTCGCTGCGGCGGCCTCGGTGACCTGGCCGCGGGCGTCCTCGACGGCTCCGTCCGCCGATGATGATGCTTCGCGCGCTCCCTGCTCGGCATCGCCTTGGGCCGACGAGGTGCCCGATCTGACCAACGAAAGTGCCGACGTAAACGCCGACGTCAAGAATCCCATCGCCGTGTTGAGGGCAGCGTCGATGATGCCACCTCCGCCGGTCGGGCGGGCCGACTCGACGCCATCGGCGGCACTACCGATCGACGACATATCCGGCTCGCTCGACTCGGGTGTCTGATCGAGCGACGAGAGGTCGATGTCATCAAGTTCCCCTGTATCGACATCGACGTCTGGAAGGCGTTGAACAGGGACGGAGCTGGCCAACTGAAATTTGGACACGTCGATCCGAGGGGCATCGGGCTGACTCTCCGACCCGCCTCCGAGGCTGGGTGGCGTAGTCGACGCCGAGGATGTTGCGCTGTCGATCCGACCTGCACTCGGACCGCTGCTACCCGCCTGGAGTCCGAGCCCAATTGTGTCCTCGGACACATCGCCGATGTCGGGTTGCGAGGCGGCTTGAGTGGCGGCAATCACGTCATCGAAGGATGTTTGTCGTGCCGGCCTGTCGGCTTCCGGGCCGACGATCGGTTCGACTGCCTTGACATCTGGAGCACTGAAGTCCTGATCGTGCTGATCTTTCGGATCGTGCGGAATCATCTCGGCGCTGTCGAAATCATCAGCGATCCGGTCGGCCTCGGCACCTTGAAGCTGAAGCGAATCGGCCGTTGACGACGTTTCGGGCGCTTTCAACACTTCAGCGCCGGGCGCGCCTTCGGCGACCGTCGCTTCAGTGGGCGCTTGAGCCGGGGAGCCTTGGCGAAGCATCGCCTCGCCCTCGGCGGCGGCGTCGGGCCCCTCGCGATAGCCGGGCAATTCCCGGGTGCCGAGCGAGTCTGTGACCGTCATCCGCTGAACACCGGAGTTCATTGAACCGAATCGGTCATCGCCCAGCATCTGCACCACAGCGCGATTGCCGACCGAGCGCTGCAACTCGAGGAAGTGCTCGGCGATGGGCGACAGTGACTCACTCTGTTTGGCGTTGCCGCTGCATGCCTTGCATTGGCAGGGGCCTTGCAGGCGTTGGATGCCCTGGCCAAAGTACGGGTGGTGGGCGCGTCTGGCCTGAGTCGACTCGTGGGCGGCCTGCTCGTCAGCTGGGAGTTGCAGCCGCGCGTGATCGCCTGACGCGTCGCCTGATGGCGCCCGCTCTTCGACGGCTATGGCCACACCTCAACGGTAGGGGCGGCCTGCCCGTCTGTCCGGGCCGCAATTGGTGTCATTCGGGCTACACCAGCTACCCGAAAGGGCAACCGCCGCGGTCAGTGTCCCCGCCGTGTAGCACCCCTTCCCTAGGATGACCGGGTCATGTCGGATCCGTCGCAGCCCGAGTTGTTCACCGACGATCCGTTTGCCAAGGTGCCCGTTGCCAACCACCCGACCGTCGACCAGTCGGTAACGCATTCTGCCCAAACACACCACGACACAGGCGCTTCCGGCTTCCTCCGTGCCGACGGTCCGAGCCCGTTCACCCAGGGCCTCAACCCCGACCAACTCGACGCTGTCGTGCACCGGCACGGTCCATTGCTTGTGATCGCCGGCGCCGGCTCGGGCAAGACCCGCGTGCTTACCCATCGCATCGCCTACTTGATCGACCAGGGCTCACGGCCCTCGGAGATCCTGGCAATCACGTTCACCAACAAGGCAGCCGCCGAGATGCGCGAACGAGTGGGGGCCTTGATCGGTCCGGTCGTGAAGGCGATGTGGGTCTCAACCTTTCACTCGGCTTGCGTTCGGATCTTGCGGCGCGACGGCGAGGTGTTGGGGTACCCACGCACGTTCTCGATCTACGACCAGGCAGACGCCGTTCGCCTGACCGGCTACGTCATTCGCGATCTCGGTCTCGATGCAAAGCGCTTCACGCCCCGTGGCGTACACAGCCTGATCTCACTTTGGAAAAACGAACTGATCGACCCTGTGGGTGCGGTGGCCAAGGCGGAGAACATCTTCGACCGCAAGCACGCTGACGTGTATGTCGAGTATCAGGCCCGTCTCGAACGGGCTGGTGCTATGGACTTTGACGATCTGCTGTTGAACGTGGTGCGCCTGTTCCGTCAGCACCCCGACATCCTCGATCATTACCGCCAACGGTTCCGCCACATCCTTGTCGACGAGTACCAGGACACCAACCAAGCCCAGAACGAGATCGTGCTGATGCTTGCCGGCGACCACCACAACGTCTGCGTCGTTGGTGACACCGATCAATCTGTATACAAATTTCGTGGGGCTGACTTCCGCAACATCTTGCAGTTCGAGGATGCGTTTCCTGACGTGACCACGATCGTGCTCGATCAGAATTATCGATCCACTCAGACGATTCTCGACGCCGCCAACGCGGTGATCGATCACAACCTCGAACGCAAACCAAAAAACCTGTGGACCGACTCGGGCGGCGGCGATCGGATCGTCCGATATCACGCAGAGGACGAGGGTGACGAGGCAATGTGGGTGGCCGGCACCGCCCAACAGCTTCACGGCGACGGTGCCATCAACTGGCGCGAGATGGCGGTGCTGTACCGCACCAACGCCCAGGCCCGCGTACTCGAGGAAGCGTTCATGCGGCTCGGCGTGCCATACAAGGTGGTTGGCGGCACCCGCTTTTATGATCGGCGCGAAATCAAAGACGCCATGGCGTATCTGCGGGCCGTGCTGAACCCGCTCGACGAGGTCAGCGTCAAGCGCGTGCTCAATGTGCCCAAGCGCGGCGTCGGAGATACGAGTGTCGCCAGGCTCGACGCCTACGCCCGCGAGATGGGCGTACCGTTTGTCGACGCCATGCGTCACGCCGAAGATGCCGGGGTCGGCGGGCCCGCTCGTCGCGGTATTGCATCGTTCGTCGAGTTCCTCGATCGGCTGAGCACGATGGTCGGCCGTGAAGGGGTTGGTCCTGGCGATCTCTTGCAGGCCGCAATCGACGACTCGGGCTATCTCGGCGAACTCGAGGCCGAAGACACCGTCGAGTCCCACGGTCGTGTCGAAAACCTAGGAGAACTGGTCGGCTCGGCGCGCGAGTTCACCGTGCTCGAAGAGTTCCTCGAGCAGGTGGCATTAGTGGCCGATACCGACGCCCTCGACGACGACGATCAGGTCGTGATGATGACCCTTCATTCGGCGAAGGGGCTCGAGTTTCCCGCAGTCTTCATCACAGGTGTCGAAGAGGGGGTGTTCCCACACAACCGGGCGCTCGCCGAGCCCGAGGAGATGGAGGAAGAACGCCGGCTGGCGTATGTCGGCATCACGCGTGCGATGAATCGGCTGTTCATCTCGCACGCCTGGAGCCGCATGTTGTTCGGTAATACGCAGTACAACCCGCCGTCACGTTTCCTCGATGAGATCCCGAGCGAATTGGTCGAGTCGAAGGGCAACACGACCGGTCGCTCGTCGTACGGCCGTCAGAGTTATCGCCACCGCGACGAGAGCAGCTACGGCGATCCGCCGCCCTACCGTCGCACCGGCGGGGGAGACGCCGGCGGTGCCGCCGACGATCACCGCGAGCGTGTTGTCGAGGCCGCCTTGCGTGCATCGAATCAACCTCAGCCGGCAAACTCACAAGAGCTCGGGCTGCGGGTTGGTGACGACGTCGCCCACCCGGCGTTCGGCGAGGGCGTGATCATCGACATCTCCGGCACAGGCGAGCGGGCCGAGGCTGTGATCAACTTCGCCGGCGTCGGCCAAAAGCACCTCGCTCTCGCCTGGGCCCCGCTCAAGAAGTTGTAACGGCGGTTGTCAACTGGTCAGGAAGTTGCTCAGCATCGCCGCGCCCCGGGCGGGGTCTTGCATCATCCACCAGTGGCCGAGCCCCTCGAGTACGGCGACCTCTGCGCCCCAGCGCTCGGCAGTGCGGCGCGCCAACAACTCGCCACCCGTGTAGTGGTCGTCCAAAGCGATCACAACGAGGGTCGGTGGGTGGTCGGCGACCGCCGCGTACTCGTCGGCCCACTCGGCCATCCGCGGTTGCACGGCGTCTCGGTACAGCCTGAGAACGCACCAAGCCATCTCGGGCCCTGAAGCTTCGGCGCATGCCCGAGCGCCATCTGTGGTCATTCCGGCTCTTATGTATCCATCGATCCGCTGCTGATCGGTGACTGCCGCCATCGCCTCGAAGAACGCCTCCCCGTCGCCGGGCTTTTGCCAGATCTGAGCCATGTCGTGCCACACGTATTCGGCGTCGCCGGTGCCGGCGATATCGGTGACTATCCGTCGCACCAGGTCGGGCCGGCGGGTGGCAGCCCGCATCACGTGCCCGCCGCCCCAGTCGTGCCCGACCAGATCGACCGGCTCGTCGAACTGCTCGATTTCGCTCACCAGCCAGTCGGCGTAGGCGTTCGAGCTGGCGTCGAATCCGTCACTTACCGGCGCACCGAACCCTGGCGGTGAGAGCGCCACAGAGTCGAGCCCTAGCTCGGCCCGCAGCGGGTCCCAGATATCTGCAACCTCAGGATTGCCGTGGACGAAGACGACCGTCATGCGAGCAACGTTAGCGACTCTTGCCAGCTGCGCCAGGGGAGCGGATCGGCCGACATCTCACCGGCGAGCGACATCGCCGGTTCGCGCATCCCCTGGCCGGCGAGAACCTCGTAAGGCAGAACAATCAGGTGGAACATCTCTCCAAGGTGAGAGTGTTGTCGGATACGCCGCGTGGTGTCGCCGTACCTTCGGTGACGTTGTGCGACGAGTCCGATCGCGAGGGCTACCAGGCGACGTTGTCGCAGCCGTTGTGGCTGTCGGGCTCGACCTGGAAGGTGCCGTGGTCGATGCGATAGGTCGTCGACAGCAACTCGCGGGCTCGGTCGAGCACAGCGTGTTGATCGGCGCCGCTGGACACCACCAGATGTGCCGACGCCGCTTCCATCTCGGATGTGAGCGTCCAGACGTGCAGGTCGTGCACGTCGCTGACGCCGTCGATGTGCGCCAGGTCGTCGGCGAGCGCCCGGAGGTCGATGTGTTCCGGCGCGGCTTGCAGCAGCACGCGCACGGCGCGACGGCCCAGCCCCCACGTGCGTGGCAGGATCCAGAGCCCGATCAGCACCGCCATCGCCGGATCGGCCCAGTTCCAACCAAGGCTCTCGACGAGCACGGCGGCGATGATCACCCCGACCGAAGCCACGGTGTCGGCCAGAACTTCGAGGTAAGCGCCCTCGACATTCAACGACTCTCTCGATCCTTCGCGCAGCAGTGCGAAGGCGATCAGGTTGACGACCAATCCGAGCGAAGCGACCACCAGCATCGGCGCGCCGATCACTTCTGGCTCGTCGAACAATCGGCGAACCGCTTCGATCATGACCCAGATCGCCACGGCGAACAGCAGCAGAGCATTCACGAAAGCGGCGAGGATCTCGAGTCGGTAGACACCGAACGTGTGGCCGTCATCCGGGCGATCGTCGCCGAGCGAAAAGCGGCTGGCCAGATGGATCGCCGCCAACGCCATGCCGAGCCCGATCACGTCCGTCAGCATGTGGCCGGCGTCTGACAGCAGTGCTAGCGAACCGGTGAGAAACCCGGTGATCACCTCGACGATGAAGAATCCGCCGATCATTACGAACGAGATCAGCAGCGGACCTCGGTGGCGCTCGCCGGCGCGAGCCAGCGTGGGCCCGTGCTGATGCTCGCCGGTCATGTCCGTCGCGCCTGATGAACGGCCTGATGCGAAAGATGCTCGAACGTGACAGCCAACAGCGTGCGGACGTGGTCGTCGTCGAGCCGGTAGTGGATGTGGCGACCGGCGCGGCGGTTCTTGACGACTCTCGCTGTGCGTAGCAGACGGAGCGCTTGGGACACCTTGGTTTCGCTGGTACCGACGGCGGTGGCGATTTGGTGGACACACACCTCGTCGGTCTCCGCAAGTGTTTGGAGAATCCGAACTCGAGTCGGATCACCGAGCAATCGAAACAGTGCAGCCGACTGGTCGGCAAGGTCTTGTTCCATCGATACCTGCATACCTGCAAAGATATCATCATCGAGAGCGTGCCAGGCAAACTGCGAATGGGCTGAGTGTGCGCTGCGGAGCGGATGTGACGTTCGTCTATGACACGCGCCGCCCGAACGTGCTTGAATCGTTGCGATGAAGGCAGCACTGCTCGTTGAGAGCCTCACCGGGAACACTTGGAAAGCAGCCGAGCTGATCGGCGACAAGTTGCAGCAGGAAGGTTGGGATATCACCGGCCTGTCGAAGGTCGCCAAACCCGACCTCTCGTCGATCCAACGCGCCGAACTCGTGCTGATCGGCACGTGGACGCACGGCTTGTTCGTCGTCGGCCAGACACCCTTCGCGCTGGGAAACATCGCCAACTTGCCCACGATGCGCGGCAAGCAGGCGGCATGTTTCCTAACCTTCGCACTCAACGCCGGCAAGAGCATCGACAAGCTCTCGACCGCCGTCGGACAAACCGGTGCCGAGGTGATCGGTGGTCTCGAGATCAAGCGCAACTTTCTCGAGCAACACACCGATCTGTTCGTCGAGCGCCTGCTCGGTGTCGTCGAACCCGCCTGACACAACCTTGCCGACGTCGTGAGCCGTCCAAGTTCAGCGGTCTGCGTACTCGGCCATCACGCCCTTGATCAGATGGTCCGGCAGCACGTCGTGGCCGATCTGGCGCACGCTGAAGCGCCCGCGGCTGGCGGTCATCGCCCGTAGGTCCATGGCGTAACGGCCGATCTCGGGAGTCGGTACCTCAGCGGTGATGACCTGCTCGCCGTCGCCCTCGGTGATGCTCGACACGATCCGGCCGCGCCGTGAACTCAAGTCACCGAGGACGTCGCCCTGCACCTCCACGGGTACCCGCACCGTCAGCAGTGAGATCGGCTCGAGCACCAACGGGGCGCCCTGCTCGATCGCTTGCTGAAAGCCGGTCGCCGCAGCGGTCTTGAACGCCATGTCGGACGAGTCGACCGAGTGCGTCTTGCCGTCGAGACACTCGACCTTTACATCGACGATCGGGATGCCCGTGGTGCCGCCTGTTGCCATCGCTTCTTCGACCCCGTGGCGCACAGCGGCGACGTACTGCTTGGGGATCGATCCACCGACGATGGCGTCGACGAACTCGAACCCGGCGCCGCGTGGCAGTGGTGAGACTCGGATGTCGACAACGGCGAACTGCCCATGGCCACCCGACTGTTTTTTTAGTCGGCCTTCGACCTCGACAGTCTGCGAGATTGTGCGGCGGTACGGAACCCTGACGTCTTCAGTTGTGACCTTGACCCCGTACTTGCGTTCTAGTCGTGACAGCGCCACCGACAGGTGAGCATCGCCGACACCGTGCAACACCGCCCGTCGCGACAGCTCGTCGTGTCCGACGACCAGCGAAGGATCTTCGTGGGTGAGGCGCTGAAGCGCCTCGGACAGCTTGTCGTCGTCGCTCTGTGTCAGCGGCACAAGGGCTAACGCCAGGTGCGCCAAAGGCAGTGCGACGGGGGTGATCACGACGGGCTGTGATACCGGAGTGAGTGTGCTACCCGTCGCTGCGTTGGTCAACTTGGTGACGGCGCCGATGTCGCCAGCCACCAGCAGATTGGTCTGGGTCTGCTCGGGTCCGTGCAGGTGAAACAGGGCGTGCAAACGCTCGTCGGCGCCCGACGACGTGTCGCGCAGGGTGGTGTCGGGACGGAGGGTTCCCGACACCACCTTGAACATCGAGATCCGACCGACGTACTGGTCGGACACGGTCTTGAACACGTACAACAGGGGCGCTTCGCCAGGGTCGGGCCGGATCATTACGGTTCGGTCGCCGGCGGTAACGGCGACCGGCCGATCGGCCGGCGACGGACCGAGCTCGCAGATGTAATCGGCGAGCCGGTCGACACCGATGCCGCTCGCGCCAGAGCCCACCAGCACTGGGAACCGGGTGCCGGCCAGCACCTCGCCTGAGAGGGTGCGCTCGAGGTCGATCGGGGTGAACTGTTCGCCTTCGAGGTATCGCTCGAGCAGGTCGTCGTCACCGGAGACGATCTCTTCCACGACCTGTTCGTGCACCTCGTGTTCGTGTGCGGCGAGCTCGTGCGGGAGTGGCTCGACGCGATGACCGCCGCCGGGCTCGTATTCGTGTGCCTGTTCACTCAGCACGTCGGCTACGCCATGGAAGGCCGATTCTTCGCCCAAGGGCAACTCGATCGGCAAGAAGCCAGGGCCAAATGTGGCGGTCAATTGGGCCACGACCTTTTCGAAATCGGCCCGATACTTGCCCTCACGGGTGACAAACACCATCCGCGGCAGGCCGCGGTCTTTGCACTTGCGCCATGCCTGGTGGCTGCCGACCTCTAGGCCATCGGGGGCGCTGACGACGAGCACGGCGAGATCGGCCACGGCGAGGGCGGCGTCGACCTCGGCTTCGAAATCGGGGTGCCCTGGTGTATCGAGCAGATTGATGCGGTACTGCTTGCCGTCGCTGGCCTTCCAGTTGAAGGACGCCACCGCCAACGACACGCTCGAGCGGCGCTGAATTTCTTCGGGATCACGGTCGAGGGCGCTCGTGCCATCGTCGACCGTGCCGGCGCGGTTTGTGGTGCCAGCGTGATGCAACAGTGCTTCGGCGAGCGTGGTTTTTCCGACCCCACCGTGACCGATCAACACAACATTCCTGATCTGCTCGGTGAGATGTTTGTGCATCCTGCCCCTCCACGCTGATGAGTTGTGGCGGGCGGCACTTGCGCCGCCGACCGTTGCACCACGATTCTGCACTGCGGGCGCGAGCCATGGGAGGGTCGAAGGACCCTGTCGCTGCGAACCTGCTCCCCTTCAGAGTGTTCGGAGGTGTGCCAGGCACACTCCGAACACTTGGCGTTGCGTCAAGGGGTGCTGATACGCGCGGCGCGGCGCAGGTCGATCAACAAGGTGGTGCGGTCTCGCACGGTGGGGAACACGCCGGCGTCGGGCGGTGACAGTTTGCTCACGTCGATGGTGCGGCCATCACAATCTATGAAATCGGCGGTGCCGGGCACCTGCTCGACAACACAGGAGGCATCGCGATCGGCCGGGTAGGCCCAGTACACCCGCCAACCGTTGTCGGGAGCGCTGCCGGTGTGGTCGACCACGATCGAGCGGGTACCGATCGCTGTGCCCAACTCGGGAAACAACAGTGGACCGCTGTTGGCAACCGTCTCAGCCAGGCCGACCACGTTGCCGATCTCGAATGTGTTTGGCGCCAGCCGTTCGGTAGCGTCCGAGCCGCCACGCGAGATGAAGGCAGCGATTCCCCACATGAGGCCGCCGATCACAGCGAACAGCACGATTCCACCGAGTACGGGCACCACGGCGCGTGCAACCGGTGATTGGAGTTCTGGGATCGGCACCTCGACAGTGTGCCGCAACGGGCGCCCACGAACACAGATCGGGAGGCGGGTTGGTGGCCGATCGCAAACAGCGAATAGGGTGACCTCCTCGTGAAGCGCCAATATCGCGTCGTCGTCGCCAAGCCCGGACTCGATGGGCACGACCGCGGGGCGAAGACGATCACACGCGCATTGCGAGACCACGGTTTCGAGGTGATCTACACCGGGCTACACCAAACCCCCGAGCAGATCGCCGAGACCGTCTTGCAGGAGGATGCCGACGCGGTCGGCCTATCGCTCCTATCGGGAGCTCATCTCACGCTGTTTCCGCGGGTCGTCGAGGAACTCGCCAAACGAGATCTCGACGACACGCTCGTGTTTGGAGGCGGAGTGATCCCCAACGCCGATGTACGTGCCCTGAAAGAGCAGGGAATCGCCGAGATCTTCCAGCCCGGAGCGTCGCTACGCACGATCAGCACGTGGCTCGAATCGGCGCTCGACGACGCATCGACTAGGCACATCGACTAGGCACATCGACTAGGCACATCGACTAGGCACATCAACTAGGCACATCGACTAGGCACATCGACTAGGCACATCGACTAGGCACATCGACT